>NZ_JBEZGM010000004.1:0-328020 GCF_040649995.1 Micromonospora sp. NPDC048835
GGGCGCGCGGCGCGGGGCGGCGCGGGGCGGCGCGGGGCGGCGCGGGGCGGCGCGGGGCGGCGCGGGGCGGCGCGGGGCGGGAGTGTGTGGGTGGCGGGGGCGGGCGGGCCACACAGCTTTGGTGCGGAGTATGTGTCGCTGGCCCATGTGCCGGGGACCACACAGCTCGTAACTTCTTGCGCCATGACGGCAGAACCCGTGGCGGTCCCCCACGTTGTGCAGGTCGACCTCTCCGGTCGGACCGCCCTGGTCACCGGGGGCGGCGGCGGCATCGGGCGGGCGTGTGCTCTGCGGTTGGGCGCGGCCGGTGCCACGGTGATCGTGGTGGACCGCAACCTGGAGGCGGCCAAGGCGGTGGCCGCGGAGGTCGGGGGCCGGGCCGAGGGCGTCGACCTGTCCGACGCCGCGGCGGTGGACTCGCTCGACGTGGATGTGGACATCGTGGTGAACAACGCCGGGCTCCAGCACGTCGCGCCGTTGCAGGACTTTCCCGTCGAGCGCTTCGAGTACATCCAGCGGGTGATGGTGGAGGCGCCGTTCCTGCTGATCCGCCGGGCGCTGCCGCACATGTACGCGCGGGGCTGGGGGCGGATCGTCAACATCTCCTCGGTGCACGGGTTGCGGGCCTCGCCGTACAAGGCGGCCTACGTCTCGGCCAAGCACGCCCTGGAGGGGCTGTCGAAGGTGGTCGCGCTGGAGGGCGCCGCGCACGGGGTCACCGCCAACTGCATCAATCCGGCGTACGTGCGCACCGCGCTCGTGGAGAGCCAGATCGCCGACCAGGCGGCCAGCCACGGCATCGACGAGGCCGAGGTGATCGAGAAGATCATGCTGGCTCGGGCCGCGGTCAAGCGGCTGATCGAGCCGGAGGAGGTGGCGGAGCTGTTGGCGTACCTCTGTTCGCCGCCGGCGGCGTTCATCACCGGCGCGTCGATCGCCCTCGACGGGGGCTGGACGGCCAACTAGTGGGGCTGAGCACAATGTCGACCATGTCATCGCCGGTGGAGTTCCTGGAGCTGCTCGCCCGAGAGGCCGCGCCGGTCGAGTTCGAGGGGCCGCTGGTGGCCGCGCGGGCCGCCGGGCTGCCACCGGACCGGCTGGCCGAGCTGGAGCAGGCCAAGTCGGTGGCGTTGCGGGTCCGGGCGCTGCTGGAGCGGCGCCGCCGCCGGGAGAGCGAGCTGTCCGGCCTGTACGACACGGTCAGCGACCTGGCCGGGCTGCGCGACCTCGACGACGTCCTGCGGGCGATCGTGCACCGGGCCCGCCACCTGCTCGGCGCGGACGTGGCCTACATGACGCTCAACGACGACGAACGCGGCGACACCTACATGCGGGTGACCGACGGGTCCGTCTCGGCCCGTTTCCAGCGGCTGCGCCTGCCGATGGGCGCCGGCCTCGGTGGTCTGGTGGCCCAGTCCGGCGCCCCGTACGTCACCGCCAACTACGGCGAGGACGCGCGGTTCCACCACACCGGCGAGATCGACGCCGGCGTGGGCGAGGAGGGCCTCGTCGCGATCCTCGGGGTGCCGTTGCGGCTCGGCTCGACGTCGATCGGGGTGCTGTACGCGGCCAACCGTTCGGCCCGCCCGTTCGTCCGCGAGGAGGTGGCGCTGCTGGTCTCGCTCGCGGCGCACGCCGCGGTGGCGATCGACACCGCCCGGCTGCTGACCGAGACCCGTTCGGCGTTGGCGGAGTTGTCGGCGGCGAACACCACCATCCGGGCACACAGCAGCTCGGTGGAGCGGGCCGCGGCGGCGCACGACCGGATGACCGCGCTGGTGCTGCGCGGCGGCGGGGTGGAGGACGTGGCGGCGGCGGTGACCGAGGTGCTGGGTGGGGCGCTGCTGGCGCTTGACGCCGAGGGGCGCCTGCTGGCCCGGGTGGGTGAGATCGAGGAGCCGGACCGGGCGGACATCGTCGAGGCGGTGGCCGCGTCCCGGACCGAGGGGCGCAGCGTACGCAGGGGTCCGCTCTGGTACGCGGCGGTGGTGGCCGGCGCGGAGAACCTGGGTGCCCTGGTGCTGCGCCCGGACGACGAGTTGGTCGACGCCGACCAGCGCATCCTGGAGCGGGCCGCGTTGGTGACCGCGCTGTTGCTGTTGTTCCGCCGGACGGTCGCTGAGGCGGAGGGGCGGGTGCGCGGCGAGCTGCTGGACGACCTGATCGCCCGTCCGCTGCGCGACACCGACGCGCTGCGCAGCCGGGCCCGCCGCCTCGGCGTGGACCTGGACGCGCCGCACGTGCTGGTGGCGGTGGGCGACGACGCGATCGCCGCGACCGGCTCGGCGCGGCAGCGGGTGCTGTCCTGGGCCACCACGTACGCCTCGGCGCGTGGCGGGCTGGCCGCGGCGCGCGACGGCCGGGTGGTGCTGATGCTGCCGGGGTTGGACGCGGGTGGCAGTGCACGGGCGGTGGCGCGGGACCTGTCCCGGGTGACCGGTCGACCGGTGACCGCCGGGGCGAGCGGCCCGTCGAACACGCCGTCGGCGCTGGCGGCGACCTTCCAGGAGGCGGACAGGTGCCTGACGGCGCTTGGCGCGCTGGGCCGCTCCGGGCAGGGGGCGAGCACGGTGGAGTTGGGCTTCGTCGGGCTGTTGCTGGGCACTGTCGGCGACCGGGGCGAGAAGGACGTGACCGACTTCCTCGGTGCCACTGTCGGGCCGGTGCTCGACTACGACGCCCGGCGCGGTACGGCGCTGGTGAAGACGCTTGAGGCGTACTTCGGGGTGGGTGGCAGCCTGGCCCGGGCCGCCGAGCAGCTGCACGTGCACGTCAACACGGTGACCCAGCGGTTGGAGCGGGTCGGGCAACTGCTCGGCGTCGACTGGCAGCGGCCCGAGCGGGCGCTCGAGGTGCAGCTCGCACTGCGCCTGCACCGCCTACGCGCGCCAGCCGGCTGACCGACGCCAGCCGACGGACCAGCGCCGGCCGGCTGACCGACGCCGGCCGGCGGACCGACGCCGGCCGGGCAGCCCCGACGTCAGCGGGCCCGGATGCCCTCCAGCACGGCGTCGACGACCCGGTCGGGCAGGCTCTGCTCGTCCAGGTCAGGGTTCCACTGGAGCACCCGCTGGATCAGCATCGGCCCGGTGAGCAGCGCCATCGTCACCTCGACGTCGATGTCGGCGCGGAGCACCCCCTCGTCGATGCCGCGCCGCAGCACCTCGCGCATCAGCTGTCGCCGGGGCGAGATGATGTTCTGGTAGAGCTGGAACTGGTCCGCGCTGCGGTTCACGGCGGGCGCCAGGCAGGGCATGATCTTGGCAGCTCGCGGGTCGACGTTCTTGCCGATCGCACCGACCAGTAGCACCAGGTCGTCGCGGACGGAGTGGCCCGCCGGCTGGGCCATCACGCCCTTGAGCCGCCGCAACGCGTCGAGCAGCAACGCGTCCTTGCCGGCCCAGCGACGGTAGATGGTGGCCTTGCCGACCCCGGCTCGGGCGGCGATCGCCTCGATCGAGAGCGCCTCGATGGTGCTGCCCTCGGCGAGCAGGTCGAGGGTGGCCTCGATGATCGCCTCGTCGGCGCGGATGCTCCGCGGTCGCCCGGGCGACCGCGGAGCATCGGCAGTGGACGTCATGTCCGCCATTCTCGCCGAACCTACGCCGTGCCGGCCAGTTCAGGCTCGGCGACCGGCGCCGCCGGGGCGACGCTGGTGTCCTCCTTGCCCGGCATCCAGCGCAGCACCACGATCATCCCGAGCGCGGCGATCACCGCGGAGAGCCCGGCCGCCCAGTGCATGGCGGTGACGAAGGCGTCGTTGGCCGCCGAGATGAGCCCCGGAGCCGCCGGGCCGAGCTGACCCGCCGCCGCGTACGCGCCGGAGATCGACTCGTTCGCCGCGTCCCTGGCCTGCGTGGGCAGGCCGGTGAGCGCGTCGCCGATGTCGCTGCGGTAGACCGCGGAGAGCACCGAGCCGAGGACCGCCACGCCGAGCGCGCCGGCCACCTGGCGGATGGTGTTGCTGACCGCGGAGCCGACACCTGCCTTCTCCCGGGGCAGCGCCGACATGATCGACTCGGTGGCCGGCGGCATGATGTTGGCCATCCCGGCGCCCTGGATGAGGAAGACCAGCAGCACGATCCAGATCGGGGTGGAGGCGCCGATGAAGACGAAGGCGGCGAGGGACACCACGGTCAGACCCAACCCGACGGCGGCGACGACCTTCCCGCCGTAGCGGCGGACCATCGCGGCGCTGCGCGGCGCGAAGACCAGTTGGGCACCGGCGAAGGGCAGGAAGAGCAGGCCGGTCTGCAGCGGGCTGTAGTCGCGCACGAGTTGCAGGTAGAACGAGCCGAAGAACATCGAGCCCATCGCGGCGAAGAAGACCAGGCCGACGATGGCGACCGGCGCGGCGAAGCGGGGCACCTTGAACAGCCGGACGTCGAGCGACGGGTAGTCGCTGCGCCGCTCGTGCTGGACGAACCAGGCCAGCACCGCGACGCCCACCAGGATCGAGCCCCAGGCCAGCGGGCGGTCGAAGCCGTGCTCGCCGCCGTCGATGATGCCGTAGGAGAGGGCGACCAGGCCGACCACGGAGAGCAGCACGCCGAGCACGTCGATCCGGCCGGGCCGCGGGTCCCGCGACTCGGGGACCAGCAGCGCCACCAGGACCACACCGGCGACGACCACCGGCACGTTGATCAGGAAGACCGAGCCCCACCAGAAGTGCTCCAGCAGCGCGCCGCCGAGGATCGGGCCGATGGCCACGGCGAGACCGACCGCGCCGGCCCAGACACCGATGGCCCGACCACGCTCACGCGGGTCGAAGACGTTCGAGATGATCGAGAGCGTGACCGGCATGATGGCCGCGCCGCCGACCCCCATCAGGGCGCGGGCCGCGATGAGCTGTCCGGGGCTCTGGGCGTACGCGGAGAGCAGCGACGCCAGGCCGAACAGCAGCAGGCCGACCATCAGGAAGCGCTTGCGGCCGGCGCGGTCACCGAGCACCCCGAAGGTGAACAGCAGCCCGGCGAAGACGAGCGTGTAGGAGTTGATGGACCACTCCAGCTCGCCCTGGCTGGCGCCGAGGCCGTGCACCGGGTCGGCCAGGGTGCGCAGGGCCACGTTGAGGATCGTGTTGTCGAGGACGACCACGAGGAGGCTGATCACCAGCACCCCCAGGATCGCCCACCGCCTCGGGTGTCCGGTGTTGTTGTGCAGCTCCATGCCGTGCTTTCCCCCCACGCTTGTCACCCGCGACGAAATACGATACGGGTCAGACTCGTAACGTGGGTCAGCGTACGACGCGTATTAACGATACGGCACCGATCCGTATCGTATGTGGTGGGCATCACGCCGGGACACGGTCGTCAGACATGCGTCGACGGCGTCCGACAGCGTGCCGAGCCGGACCGCCGGACGGCCGAACGGCTCGATCCAGCCCGGCCCCGCGCCGTACACCCGAAGGAGCGGGAAGTCCCGGGCGAACCGCACCAGGCGGTACGCGCGGCCGGTCAGCGGCGTCTGCGACCAGAGCACGACGGTGTGCGGACGCGCCCGGTACACCGCGCTGGTGAGGGCGGACCAGGGCAGCGCGGGGCCGAGGTTCAGACAGCCGCGCCCCTGCTCGCGCAGCGCGGCGGCGAGCGCGAGCAGGCCCAGGCTGTGCGCCTCCTTCTCGGCGCCGGCCAGCAGCACCCCGCCGGTGGGCAACGGCCGACCCGGCTCCCGGCGGTACGCGTCCAACCCGACCCGGACGCCCTCGAACAGGGCGTGTTCGACGACGACCTCGGCCGGGGTCCGCCCCGACGACCCGGCCAGCAGCGGACGGCAGACCTGCTCCCAGAGCGCCGGCACGCCCCACGCCTCGGCGCACTCCAGCAGCACCGAGGCGACGCCGTTGGCGTCCAGGTCCTCGGCCGCCAGCAAGACCTGCTTGTGCGCGATCTCCACGGCCTCCGCCGGCATCGGATCGGTAAGCACCAGACGCACCCCCGGGTAGACGTTCTCTACCCGGGGTTCGCTCGGAGGGCGCGCGGCGGATGCGCCGTCGGGAAAGTTTCAGCACCTTGACCGCACCCTCTACGTTGATGATCCACACAGCTCAGCGAAAGGTCCCACCCCATGCCCGTCGGCTTCACCATGGCGATCGTCTTCGCCGTCGCCCTGGCGGTCAGCGCCGTCGTCGCCCTGGTCGCCCCCGCCCGCCCGGTGAAGCGGACCGCCGCCCTGGCGGCGCTCGGCTTGCTCGCCCTGACCCTGGTGGTCGGCGTCGCCTCCAGCGCCCACTCGGTGCCCATCCGCTCGGTCGGCATCGTGACCAGCTTCGGCAAGCCCACCGGCAAGGTGACCGGCTCGGGCCTGAAGTGGGTGGCGCCCTGGCAGAAGGTCGGTGAGTGGGACGCGGGCCGACAGAAGTACGACCACATCGGCGGCAACAACTGCGTACGGGTACGCACCGGCACCCTCGCCGACGCCTGCGTCGAGGTGCTCGTCGAGTGGCAGGTCAAGCCGGAGAACGCGCCGAAGCAGTTCATGGACTACAAGGGCGACTTCGACAGCTTCCGGGGTCAGCGGGTGGGCGTGCAGCTCGACAGCGCGGTCAACGACGCCTTCGCCGCGTACAACCCGCTGGAGAAGATCGACGCCCGGACCGGTGACCTCAACGTCGACCTGAAGCCGTTCGCCGCGAACATCAAGACCAGTGCGGACAGCCGCCTCGCCACCGACGTGGACATCCTGTCGGTGACCATCACCAGGGTGAACCACGACGACAAGACCGAGGGCAACATCAAGGCGTTCCAGGACAAGCTGGCCCAGACCCGCAACCTGGAGCAGGACCGCAAGAACGCCGAGATCTCCAAGCAGATCACCGAGACCAACGCCAAGGTCGACAAGGTGACCCGCTGCCTGGAGATCGCGGAGAAGAACGGTGCCAACCCGGGGCTCTGCATCAACCCGGGCATCGTCACCGGCAAGTGACCCGAGGCCGACGGACCCATGGCGGGCGGGCCAGCCCGCCATGGGTCCCACTGCCGGCGTAGTTCGGCCAGACCACGGTCGGCGATGCGGTGGTACCTGCGCTTCCGCTCGTCGGCGACCGCCCGCCAGAATCCGGGAGGAAACGGTCGACCGAATCGCCGCCACCGGCAACTGTGGTGCCGCGAACGGCGTTGTCCGGGTTAGCCTCTACGTATATGGCTACCTTTCGCAGCGCCTCAGTCCTCCTTTCCTCAGACGGCACCAGGACCCCCGGCACTGCCGCGCTCTTCGCCGAGCCGGCCCGTAGAGGCGGGATTCCGCCCTGGGCAGGCGACTTCCGACCCGCCAACAGCGCCGGAAACGGCCCCAAGAACGCGGTCGGAAAGGCCTTCACCCTGGAGCTGCCCGACGGCAGCACCGGCAAGGTCGTGGTCCAGGGCCTCAAGAGCGGCAAGGGTGGCGTCGTGCTGGCGCTGATGGGCGAGGACGCCCCACCCTTCTGACCGGCCGCCCGGCTCTCGTCGCCAGGGTGCCCAGGATTGGCCCCTCCCGGGTCGATCCGGGGCCCCTGGCCAACCACGCCAGTCGCCGCGACAAATCGCTGGCACGTCGATGGTCGCGTCGCGACAATGGCCGTTGTGCCGGAGGTCGAGGTCGTCGTCGCCCACAAGGAACGCACGACCCTGCGCGTCGGCGACGTGTTCCTGAAGGTCGACGCCCATCCGGGCCGCACCGACGTCGAGGTCGCCGCGATGGCGCTGGCGCCGGTCCCGACGCCCGAGATCCTCTGGCACAAGCCGCCCGTGCTCGCGCTCGCCGCCCTGCCCGGGACGGCACTGGGCCGTCTCGGCGAGCCGTCGACCGCCTCGTCGGCGGCCTGGGCCGCGGCGGGCGCCGCCGTTCGGACGCTGCACGACGCGCCACTACCACCGTGGCCCGGTCGCAGCCGCGACGAGTTGGCATCGCAGCTCGACGCCGAGTGCGGGCAGCTCGTCGCCAGCGGCATCCTTCCCAGCGATCTGGTCACGCGCAACCGCCAGGTCGCCGAGGCGGCGCTGCGGCCGTGGACTCCGGTGTTCACGCACGGCGACCTGCAGCTCACCCACGTCTTCGTCGACGGTGACGAGATAACCGGTGTGCTCGACTGGTCCGAGGCGTGCCAGGGCGACGCCCACTTCGACCTCGCCATCCTGACGCTCGGCCATGAGGAGCGCCTCGACGACGTCCTGGCCGGCTACCGCGCCGACGTCGACCCGGACGTGATCCGCGCCTGGTGGTCCCTGCGAAGCCTGCTGGCGATCCGCTGGCTCGCCGGGCACGGCTTCGACCCGTGGGCACCGGGCTGCGAGGTAGACGTGCTGAAAGCCCGGCTGTGATCGGCGTCAGTTCAGGGTGACCACCCAGCGGGCTCCCTCGCCCCGCGCCAGCCGGTCGAACGCCGCGGGCGCCTCGTCCAACGGAACCACTCCGCTGACCAGCACCCGCAGGTCCAGTGCGCGGTCGGCGAGTTCGGTGGCCAGCACCGGCACCTCCCGGTCCGGGTCGGACGAGCCGTACACCGAGGAGCGCAGGGTGCGCGCGGAGTGGAAGATGTCCAGCGCGCCGAGGCTGACCATGTCGTCCTTCGCGCCCATGCCGACCACGGTCACCGCTCCCCCACGACGGGTGAGCCGCCATGCGGCGCGGATGGTGGCGGCCCGACCGACACACTCGAAGGCATGGTCGACGCCGCGGCCCTCGGTGCGCGCGCGTACCTCCTTGGAGAGCCGGTCGTCCGAGAGCAGGAAGTCGGTCGCCCCGGCGGCGAGCGCCAGGTCCCGTTTCGCCTCCGCGACGTCGATGGCCAGGACCGTCGTGGCACCGGCCCGGCGGGCCGCGCTCAGCACGGCGAGCCCGACCCCACCGAGCCCGACGACCGCGACCGACTCACCGGGCGCCACCCCCGCGGTGTTGCGGACCGCGCCGATTCCGGTGAGCACCGCACAGCCGAGCAGTGCGGCCTGCTCGGGCGGCAGCCCGGCGGGGATCGGGATGACGGCCCGCTCGGGTACCACCACCGCCTCGGCGAGCGCGCCGAGGCCGAGGGTCAGGTGCAGCGGCTCCCCGTCGTCGGTCTCGCCGCGCGGCACGGTCGGGGCGGTGGTGTCGGCGCAGAGCCACGGCTCGCCGCGCCGGCACCACCAGCAGGCCCGACAGGCCGGCGCCCAGTTGAGCACCACCGGCGTGCCGACCGTCAGCCGGCTGCCCGGCCCGGTCTCGGCCACCACTCCGGTCGCCTCGTGCCCGAGCACCAGCGGGAACCTCGCGGCGATGGTGCCGTTGACCATGGACAGGTCGGAGTGGCAGACACCTGCCGCCGTGATCGTCACCCGCACCTCGCCGGGGCCGGGCGCGGGCAGGCGTACCCGCTCGACCCGCAGCTCGGCACCGGACCCGCGCGCGACGAGCGCGCGGACGACGACCGGCGCGGACGCCGGCTCGGTGCCACCGCGCGGCGCGGCCGGGGGCAGCTCGGCGGCGGTCATCGCTGGATCGCCTTCAGCTCGCAGAACTCGGCCAGCCCGTGCACGCCCAACTCCCGGCCCAGGCCGGACTGCTTGTAACCGCCGAACGGGGCGAGCGGGTTGAACGGGGCACCGTTGATGTCGACGGCGCCGGTGCGCAGCCGCCGGGCCACCGCGAGCGCCGCGTCGGTGTCGGCGGACCAGACCGCGCCGGCCAGCCCGTACTTCGAGTTGTTGGCGATGGCGACCGCCTCGTCGGTGTCGGCGAACGGGATGACGGCGAGCACCGGGCCGAAGACCTCCTCCTGGGCGAGCGCGCTGTCGGGGCGCACATCGGCGAAGACGGTCGGGGCGACGAAGTGCCCCGGGGTCGGCACCGGGGCGTCGGGCCCGCCGGCGACCAGCCGGGCGCCGTCGGCGAGGGCCCGCTCGATGTGGCCGCGTACCCGCTCGGCCTGGGCGGCGGAGACCAGCGGGCCGAGCCGGGTCGCCGGGTCGAACGGATCGCCGAGTCGGTAGCCGGCCACCGCCGTGGCGATCAGGTCGAGGGCTTCGTCGTACCGGTCGCGGTGCACGAGCATCCTGGTCCACGCGGTGCAGGTCTGCCCGGAGTTGAGCAGGGCGTTGCCGACACCCACCTTCACGGCGGTGGCCAGGTCGGCGTCGGGGAGGACCACGTTCGCGGACTTGCCGCCCAGCTCCAGCGCGACCCGGGCGATCCGGTCGGCGGCGAGCCGCATGATCCGCGAGCCGGTGGCGGTGGAGCCGGTGAACGAGACCAGGTCGACGTCGGGGTGCCCGGCCAGGGCCTCGCCGACCACCGGGCCGGTGCCGGGGACCAGGTTGAGCACCCCCGGCGGCAGGCCGGCTTCGGTGACCGCGTCGAAGAGCAGGTACGCGGTCAACGGGGTCAGTTCGCTGGGCTTGAGCACCACCGTGCAGCCGGCGGCCAGGGCGGGTGCGAGCTTCGCCATCACCTGGTGCAGCGGATAGTTCCACGGGGTGATCGCACCGACCACACCGACCGGCTCGCGGACCACGAGCGAGTTGCCGATGCTCTCCTCGACCGGCGCTCGGGCGGCGAGCGCGACGTGGTCGGCCAGCACCGTCAACGGGAGCCCGACCTGCACCCGGGTGGCGAACTTGAGCGGCGAGCCCAGCTCCACCGCGATGGTGTGGGCGAGGTCGTCGGCGCGGGTGGTGAGCGCCGCGCGCAGTCGGTCGAGGTGCGCGGAGCGCTCGGCGGGGGTGGCGGTCGACCAGGCGGGAAACGCGGCGCGGGCGGCGGCCACAGCGCCATCCACGTCGGCCGGGGTGCCGGCCGGCACCTGCCCGACCGGCTCCCCGGTGCTCGGGTTCTCCACGTCGATCAGATCGGCGCCGGCGGGAGACGTCCACTCCCCACCGACGTGCAGGTGGCGCCGGAGGCGCAGGGAGTCGGGCAACTGCGACGGCGGGGCGGCGAGGTCCATGTCGTCCCTTCGGGGGTGGGCGAGGGGGTCGCGACGGGCGATGAAACTAGCGCTGGGAGTTTGGACGCTACCCGTTGGACTCCACCGGGTCGACGGTGCGGGCGTACTCGGCGGCCAGACCGTGCAGCAGGGCGTCCAGGCCGAGGGCGAAGGCACCCTCGTCCACACTCTGCTGGTGCTCGGCGAGCCGGTGCGCCTGACGCAGGTGCGGGTAGTGCGCCGCGTACAGCTCCGGGTCCTCGACAAAACCACGGGCGAACGAACCGAGCGCCGACCCGGCCACGAAGTAGCGCAGCGCCGCGCCGATGTGGGTGGCGCGGGCCGGCGGCCAACCGGCCCGGACCAGACCGCCGTAGACCGCGTCGGCCATCGCGAGGGCGGCCGGTCGACGGCCCGGCCCCTGGGCCAGGTACGGCACGACGTTCGGGTGCGCGGTGAGCGCCCGCCGGTACGACCAGGCCCAGTCCCGCAGGGCGGAGGCCCAGTCCCGGCTGGCGAAGCCGCCGGTGTCGACGGCGCCGGTGACCGTGTCGGCGACCGCGTCGAGGATCTCGTCCTTGGTGGCGAAGTGGTTGTAGAGCGAGGGACCCTGCACGCCGAGCGCGGCGGCGAGTCGGCGGGTGGAGAGCGCGCCGAGCCCGTCGGCGTCGATGAGCGCGAGTGCCGTCTCGACGATCCGGTCACGGGTGAGCAGCGGCCGTCGAGGTCGGGGCACGTCGGACCTCCTCGGTGTGCGGTGTCCCTACCCGTGGGAACCACCTGTTCACGCACCCTATCGGGGGGCGTGTGCGGGCAGGTGTCGGCACGAGGGGTCTGGACGAATGAAAACTTACACCGCTAGTTTAGGGATGACCGCTGCGGCCCGCAGCGGCGCACCGCCACGCCGACCGAGGGGGAACCGTGGACTTCGCACTGTCCGACGAGGAACGCGCCGTCCGAGACACCGTGCGCGCGTTCATCACCCGCGAGGTGATGCCCCTGGAAGCCGAGGTGCTCCGCCGCGAACGGGCGCACCAACCGGGCCTCGACCACTCCGAGGTACGCGAACTGCAACTCAAGGCGCGCAAGTTCGGCTTCTGGGGCCTGGCCACCCCGGAGGAGTACGGCGGGATGAACCTGCCGGCCGTACTCCAGTCGTTGATCTGGACCGAGCTGGGCCGCACGTTCGTGCCGTTCCGCTTCGGCGGCGAGGCGGACAACATCCTGTTCCACGCCACCGAGGAACAGAAGCGGGAGTTCCTCATCCCGACCATCGAGGGCGAGCGACGCTCCTGCTTCGCGATCACCGAACCGGGCGCCGGATCGGACGCGGCGAACATCCGGCTCTCCGCCCGACGCGACGGCGACGACTGGATCCTCGACGGCGAGAAGACCTTCATCACCGGCGGTCACGACGCCGACTTCGCCATCGTGGTCGCGGTGACCGACCGGGAAAAGGGCGCACGCAACGGCGGCGCCACCGCGTTCCTGGTGGACCGGTCGATGGGCTGGCGCTCCGAGTTCATCCAGACGATGGGCGAGGGCGGGCCCGCGTCGCTCATCTTCGACGGCGTACGCGTGCCGCACCGCAACATCCTCGGCGAGATCGGGCAGGGCTTCACCCTCGGCATGGAGTGGATCGGCAAGGGGCGCTACACCATCCCGTCGCACGCCATCGGCATCGCCGAGCGGGTGTTGCAGATGGCCATCGAGTACGCCAACACCCGGGAGACCTTCGGCGCGAAGATCGGCACCAACCAGGCTATCCAGTGGATGATCGCCGACTCCGAGACGGAGTTGGAGGCGGCCCGTTGGCTGGTGCTGCGCTCGGCGTGGACCGTCGACGCGGGCCTGGACCCCCGGCACGCCTCGTCGATGGGCAAGCTCTACGGCGCCGGCATGGTCAACCGGGTGGTCGACCGGGTGCTCCAGATCCACGGCGGCATGGGCTACACCCGGGAGCTGCCGATCGAACGCTGGTACCGGCAGGTCCGGCTCTACCGGATCTTCGAGGGCACCGACGAGATGCAGCGGCTGATCATCTCGCGGGACCTGCTGCGCGGCTACACGAAGATCGGCGGCCACCTGGCCTGAGCCGCCAGGTCCGCTACCACCGGGGGCGGCCGGCCGCCCGGCCGCCCCGACGCCAAGCTCAGCCGGCCAACGCCGTCAGCGCGGCGTCCACGTCCGCCTCGGTGGAGTAGACGTGGAAGGAGGCCCGGACCCGCCCGGCGCGCACCGCCGCCCGAATGCCGGCAGCCGCGAGGCGCTGCTCCGCGTCGGGCACGTCCACGCTCACGATGGCGCTCTCCCCCGGTGGCCGGCCCAGCCCGGTCAGGAACCGGTTGGCCAGCGCCACGTTGTGCGCCCCGATCGCCGACACGCCGATCTCGGCGACCACCTCCAGGGCGGGCGCCGCCCCGACCCAGCTGAACCAGGCCGGTGAGATGTCGAACCGGCGGGCGTCGTCGGCCAGACGCAGCGGCGGCCCGTAGTAGGAGGCGTGCGGGTCGCCGCCCGCGTACCAGCCGGCGGCGTCGGGGCGCAGCCGCTCGCGAAACGCGGGGGCCAGATAGGCGTACCCCGTCCCGCGCGGGTTCATCAGCCACTTGTAACCGCCCACCGCCACCACGTCGGCCAGGCCGCCGTCGAACGGCAGCCAGCCGCACGCCTGGGTCGCGTCCACCACCACCAGCGCGTCGTACGCGCGGGCCGCGGCCACGATCTCGTCGTACGCCGCGACCGCCCCGTCGGCCGACTGCACCAGGCTGAACGCGACCAGGTCGGTGTCGGCGTCGATGGCGTCGACAAGAGACGCCAGCGGCACCGTGCGAACCGTGACGCCCCGCTCCTCCTGCACCAGCCAGGGGAAGAGGTTCGAGGTGAACTCGACGTCGGGGACCACCACCGTGGCACCGGCCGGCAGCGCCGCCGCGACCGGTGCGAGGAGCTGAGACACGGCTGCGCCGACCGTCACGTCGCCGGCCGGCACGCCGATGAGGTCGGCGAACGCGACCCGCGCCCGGTGCGTCGACTCGCCCCAGCCCTCCCACGACGTACGACCGACCCGCCAGGCGGCGAGGGCCTCCTGCACCGCCGCCCACCCGGGCTCCGGCGGCAACCCGTAGCTGGCGGTGTTCAACCAGCCCGGCTCCGGCTGCCACAGCTTCTGCGCCTGCTCGATCTCCATGCGGTCGACGTTAGGCCGAACGGCGTGCGACGAGCACGGCCAATCGGCGATCGGCGGCCTGTCCGGCGGCGCTCACCAGCACCACGCCGGGCAGGGCGGCGGGCGCCGCCGGCGTCACGGCTCGCCGCGACGCCCGACCGGGTCGTCCGCACCGGGCGGACGTGCGCGAGCGAGACTGTCGGCGAGGCCGGCGAGCCACCTGTCGACCTCCACCACGTGCCGGACCGCCCGGGGGTCGGCCCCCGCCAGGAGGGGTCGGATCCGGTCGAGCTGGTCGACGCAGGTGGTCGAGACCGGCGTCGACTCGGACGTCCGGCCGTGGGCGACCTCGTCACCGAGGGCGTCGTACGCCGAGCGCAGACGCCCGGTGGCGTCCCGCAGCAACGCCGCCGCCTCCGGCCAACCGGCGAGGCAGCCGGGCGGGTTGCGCCGCAGCAGCGCCTGGGCCCCGGGCACGACGTGGTGTCCGGCGCTCAGGACGGCGTCCCAGTTCACCCGCTGACGGCGTGGATCGTGCCGCTCCGAGTGGTACTGGCCGTACGACGAGTCGACCAGGGCCATCCGCCACCGCACCCGGCCGAGGGCGGCCTCGGGTGGCGGAGCTTCACCGAGCACCGCCGCGACCGTCTGGTCGACCGCGTCGGCGTTGGCCGCCAGGTACCTGACGGCGTTGTGCCGCAGGTCGTGGCCCGCTCCGCGCGGCCACATCGCCACGCCGGCCAGCACACCGACCACCGTGCCGAGCAGGACGTCGACGACGCGGACCTCGGCGAGCCGCCACCCGGCCGGGCTGAGCTGGGCGAAGACGACAGTCAGCAGCAGGGTGAACAGCGCCTGCTGCCACAGCGGACCGAGCAGCCGGCCAACGCCGAAGGCCAGCAGCAGCGTGATCGGCAGGACGATGGCGTACACGATCGGCGCGTCGACGACGAGCATCACCCCGCCGCTGACCACCGCGCCCACGATCGTGCCCAGCACGGCCGGCCGCAGCGCGGTGCGGGTGTCGGCGGCCGAGGTACGCAGGACGGTGAGGGTGGCCAGCAGCACCCAGAAGCCGTGGGTCAGCTGCAACACTCCGGCGGCCACCCGGGCGACGGCGAGCGCCACGGCCAGCCGGAGCGAGCTGTGCAGGTGGGCCGAGCGCGGGGCCAGATGCGTGCGGAACTGTCTCCAGTACAGCGTCCACGGGCTGCGGCGGGCGTACTCGAACAGGCCCGATGTGGTGTCCTCGCCGTCGAGGGGTGCCCCGGTTGCCACCCGGCAACCCACCGCGAAGACCCGCGCCTGGCCCGCCAGGGCCAGCGCGGTCGCGTCCCGACAAAGCCGGGGTACGTCAGGTGCGCCGTGCCCGGTGCCCGCTGCCACGGGGTACGCCGCCTCGGCCCGGCCGACGGCCACGTCCAGGTCGGCGGGGTCCACCGCCGGCGCACCCGGTGACAGGCTCCGGCCGGCGTCGCGGGTCGTGTCCGCGCAGGCGCGCAGCAGACGCGCCGCCGCCAGGCCCGGGATCGGCGCCGACGGGGCGTCCGCCACCAGCCGGTCCGCCTCGGCGAGCACCTCCCGCAGCGCGGCCGCGCAGATCCGCAACGCCCGGTCCTGAGCGCTCGCCGCAGTAGGCGCCCAGGTGGGCGGGGTGCGGGCCAGCTCGATAGCCGCCACCACGTCGTACGCCCGCTCCCGCGGCGGGTCGGTCGACCTCTCGGCGGCGGGCGGGCCGGTCAACCTCTCGGCGGCGGGCGGGTCGGTCAACCTCTCGGCGGCGGCGTCGAGGAAGGCGGCGACGCCGTCCGCCGCCTCGGCGAGGCGCTGCCGGTAGGAGACCGGCACCGGGTCGGGCCAGAGCAGCACCTCCGCCGCGGCGAGCAGCACGATGGCGAGCGTGACCCCACCGAGTCGTTCCGGCAGGGTGCCCGGCTGGTACGGCGGGAACGACGCCAGGATGTAGAAGAGCTGGAATGCGCTCGCCAACCCCACCAGGCGCGGGTTGCCGACCCCGGCGAACGCCACCACGAACCCGACGACGAGCATCCCGGCAGCGGCGGCCCAGGTGCTCCAGGCCAGGAGCGAGCCCGCCGCGATCAGCGCCCACACCGCCGGCAGCGACAGCACCAGGATCCGCGCCCGTTGCGGCGCCGGGCCGGGGAGCTGCGCGAACGACCCGGCGGCGATCGTGCCGAACAACCCGTACGTGGCGAGCGTCGGGCTGCCCGCGCCGTACCGGCAGCCGTAGAAGACCAGCGACGCGACGAGCGTCAGTCGTGCGGCCCGTCGCAGGATGGCGTCGCCCGGGTCACGTCGGCGAAGGCGGCCAAGGAGGCTGGTTCCGAGCACGACCGCTCCCCCGGTTCGTCGCAGCACCCCTCCCCGGCCCACCATTCTTCCCCGCGCCCGGCCACCGGCGCTGGGTTTGACGACGAATCCCACCGCGACGTTCGCCGTGCCCAGCGACGGCGTGCACCACGTCGAAAGACACGACTCCACCCCTGTTGATCAAGAGCTTTGCGTCACCCATCTCGGCGTGTCGTGACAGAAACCTCTTGATCAACAACGGGGGTGGGGTGGGGGTGGGGGTGGGAGGGGATGGGGGTTTGGGGTGGACGGGGTTGTCTACTGTCTACAGCGCCTGGAGTTGGTGTGCTCGCTTGTTGCTGCCGGCGACCTGGACGTGCCGTCGAGAGGTAAACGTCATGCTGAAGGCCGAGGATCTTCCCCCGTTTCAGCGCGCCGTGTCCTACGAGTCGCAGCGCGGCCAACGCGTGTACGCCACCCTGATCGCGCTACGGCTGTCCCTGCTCCTGGTGGCCGCGGTCGCGGGAGTCGCCACCTGGAAACTCGACGATCTCGCCCTGGGCCCGGCGCTCGCGGCGGGGGCGTTCGCCGCGACCTCGATCGTCGAGGTCTTCCTTCTCACCAATCGCCCCAATGAGCGGTGGTACGTCGGCAGAGCCCTCTCCGAATCCGTCAAGTCGCTCACCTGGCGATTCAGCGTAGCGGCGGATCCCTTTCCCCGGTCGCGCAGCGACTCGGACAGCGTCGAGGAGTTCACCAACCGACTGTTTGGTCTGACCCGGGACATGTCGGCGGCTGGGTTGTCGGCCCCCGCGTTGGCCGGGCAACAGGTCACCGAGGGAATGCGGACGTTGCGCGCAGCCTCCCTCGCGGACCGCCGCGCCGCGTACCTGACCGGTCGTCTGGAGGCCCAACGCGCCTGGTACGCCGGGCAGTCGCTGTCCAACCGTGCACGGGCGACCCGCTGGTCGGTCAGCATGCTCGTGCTGGAGATAGTTGGGGTGACCCTCGCCGTGTCGCGGGCTGCCGGGTTGACCGACCTCGACCTGCTCGGAGTGGCCGCCGCCGCGGTCGCCGCCGGGGCGGCCTGGACGCAGACGCGGCAACACGGCGCGGTGGCGACCGCCTACGCCCTGGCGAGTCAGGAGCTTGCCGCGATGGGATCGTTGGGCACCCGGGTCAGCTCGGAGGCCGAACTGTCGCGGTTCGTGAACGACACGGAGACGGCGATCTCCAGGGAACACACGATGTGGCGCGCACGCCGACGCTGACGCCTCGCGGTCGACGCAGCGGCTGCGGCTCGTAGATCGACTCGGCTTCTAGGAAGTCGCGGTGTCGGGCAGGTTCGGACGCCACGATTTCCAGGAAACCGAGTGGATCACTGCCGGGCGGCGAGGGTCGCGGTGGCGCTGGGCCGCCGCGACCCCGGTGCACGGCGTGGATCAGGCCGGGGCGCCGGCCGGCGTGGCCCTGTTCTCGTCGGGGCGGGACTCCGACCCGTCGGGGTGCTCGTCGAGCATGGTCGCCTCGTCGTCGTGCTCGTCGACCATTGTCGTCTCGTCGAACGGGTCGGTGCCGCTGAGCACTCCGACCGCCCGCTCCCGGTCGAACTCGCCGGTCCAGGTGCCGACAAGGACCGTCGCCACCGCGTTGCCGGCGAAGTTGGTGAGCGCCCGAGCCTCCGACATGAACCTGTCGATGCCGACGATCAGACCAACCCCGTCGACGAGGTCCGGGCGGTGTGACTGGAGGCCACCGGCAAGCGTGGCCGGCCCGGCGCCGGTGACCCCGGCGGCACCCTTCGACGCGATGATCATGAAGAGCAGCGGCGAGATCTGCTCGCCGATGGCCAGTGGTTTGCCCAGCGCGTCGGCGATGAACAGTGAGGCCATGGTCAGGTAGATCGCCGTGCCGTCCAGGTTGAACGGGTAGCCGGTCGGCACCGTGATGCCGACGACCGGCTTGCTCACGCCGAAGTGCTCCATCTTGGCGATCAGGCGCGGGCGGCGATGGCGGCCCTGCGCGCGAACGACGGCGGCGACGTGGACCTCGTACTCCTTGATTTTCGGCTGCCCGACCTACACGGCCTGGACGTCTGCCGGGCGCTGCGCGCGGCCGGCAGCAGCGTCGACGTGCTCGCGGTGACGTCGGCGCGGGACCTCGCGGTGGTCCGCACGGCCGTGTCCCTCGGGGTGACCCACTACCTGCTCAAACCGTTCACGTTCGCCGCGTTCCGCGACAAGCTGGAGCGGTACGCGGACTACCGCGCCCAGGCGCTCGCCGACGGCGAGGTCGCCGCCCAGCACGAGGTTGACCAGATGTTCGCGACCCTGCGCGGCACCGCCGGGCACAGCCTGCCCAAGGGGCTCGACGCGCAGACCCTCGATCGGGTACGCGCCGCGCTCACCGACGGCACCCGCGCGGCGGTCGGGCTCTCCGCGACCGAGGTGAGCGCGTCGACCGGCATCTCCCGGGTGACCGCCCGGCGGTACCTCGAATACCTGGTGACCGTCGACCGGGCGGCCCTCAGCCCCCGCTACGGCACCCCCGGCCGCCCCGAGGTCGAGTACCGCCCCCGCTGAGGATGAAACAACTCCGCCTGACATCGGCGGTGAGGTGCCGCGCTGTGCCGTGGAGGTGGGAGCATCGACGACGGATCGATTCCCGGAGGTGAGCTGTGACGTCGAGCAACGCCGAGCGGATGCCCGAGTGGCCGACGACGGAACACGTGCCAGCCGAGGAGTTGGCCCGCCGTCAGGGCATTCGGCCGATCGCTTCCGTGGACGACCTGGCCCGTCCGGGTCTGTTCGAGTCAGACGAGGAACTGGACGAGTTCCTCGTTGATCTGTATGCCTCTCGGCGGGCAGGGGCCGCGTGAGCCTTGTCGTTCTCGACACCGACGTGGCGTCGGCAATCCTTCGTGGGCGGCTTCCTGAGCGTCTTCGTGCCCGCCTGACCGGTAAGACCCTCTGCATCACTTTCGTGGCGCTCGGCGAGCTGACCAAATGGACAGCGCTCCGCAGCTGGGGGCCGCGCAAGCTGGCTGACCTGGCGCAGTGGCGGTCGGGGATAGTGTTACTCCCCTTCGACGAGGCGGTGTCCGTCACCTGGGGGCGCCTCCAAGCGCGGGCTCAGCACCGGGGGGCCCCGGCCGACGAACGACTCGTGGATCGCGGCTTGCTGCCTGGTCGACCGACTGCCGCTGGCCACGTTCAACGGCAAGGACTTCGCCGACTTCGCCGAGTACGACGGACTGCGTCTCTTCGACGTGTCGTAGACTCGGCGAAGTTGGGTTAGTGGCACGACCAGGGAGACCAGACATGGCGGGTGACGACGACATCTCCGGGTGAGACCGGATGTGTTCGGCCATCGGTTCGGCGCGCGTTCGCGCTGCCGCCGGGGCCATGTCGCCGTTCCATCTGTTCCCGTTGTCGTCGGGCGGCTCTGGCACGCCCACCCCACCCTCTGAGGTCACTCGCATGTCTGATGCGTTCATTGTCTGCTCGAACCTGTCCTTCTCCTGGCCGGACGACACCCCGGTCTTCTCCGAGCTGTCCTTCACCGTGCCGGGCGGCCGCACCGGCCTGGTCGCGCCCAACGGCGCCGGCAAGAGCACCCTGCTGCGGCTGATCGCCGGGGAACTCCGGCCCAGCGGCGGCAGCGTCACCGTCGACGGTGTGCTCGGCTACCTCCCGCAGACGCTGCCGCTCGCCGGTGACCTGAGCGTGGCGCAGGTGCTGGGCGTGGCCGAGCGGATCGCGGCGCTGCACGCCATCGAGGCCGGCGACGCCGGCGAGGACCATTTCGCCACGATCGGCGACGACTGGGACATCGAGGAGCGCACCCGCTCGGAGTTGGACCGGCTCGGCCTCGGTGACCTGCAACTCGACCGACGGCTGCACACCCTCAGCGGCGGTCAGGTGGTCTCCCTCGGTCTGGCGGCGCAACTGCTGCGTCGCCCGGACGTGCTGCTGCTCGACGAGCCGACGAACAACCTGGACGTGGCGGCCCGGCACAAGCTCTACGACGTGCTAACCGACTGGTCCGGGTGCCTGCTCCTGGTCAGTCACGACCGGGAACTGCTGGACCGGATGGACCGCATCGCCGAGTTGGACCAGGGTGAGATCCGCTGGTACGGGGGCAACTTCACCGCGTACACCGAGGCCGTGCAGGCGGCGCGGGAGGTGGCCGAGAGCAACCTGCGCAACGCCGAGCAGGAGGTGAAGCGGGAGAAGCGGGAGATGCAGCAGGCTCGCGAGCGTGCCGACCGGCGAGCCAGCAACGCCTCCAAGAACCTGAAGAACGCCGGCCTGGCCCGGATCGTGGCCGGTGGGCTCAAGCGCAGCGCACAGGAGTCGGCGGGAAAGGCGCAGGAGACGCACTCGTCCCGGCTCGGTCAGGCCAAGGCCCGACTCGACGAGGCGGGGCGGGCGGTACGCGACGAGGACCGGATCACCGTCGAGTTGCCGGACACCAGTGTCCCGGGCGGGCGGACGGTCTTCTCCGGTCAGGGGTTGCGGGCCCGCTTCGACGACCGGGACCTGTTCGGTGGCGACGGCGCGGACCTGGTCATCCGGGGGCCGGAACGGATCGCGCTCACCGGGGCGAACGGCGTCGGCAAGTCGACCCTGCTGCGCCTGGTCAACGGCGACCTGGAACCGGCCGGCGGTGACGTCAAGCGGGCCGACGGGCGGATCGCGTACCTGTCGCAGCGGCTGGACCTGCTGGACCTCGACCGCACGGTGGCGGAGAACTTCGCCGCGTACGCGCCGAGCCTGCCGGACGCCAGGCGGATGAACCTGCTCGCCCGGTTCCTGTTCCGGGGTGCCCGGGTGAACCTGCCCGTCGGGGTGCTCTCCGGCGGTGAACGGCTGCGCGCCACCCTCGCCTGTGTGCTCTGCGCCGAACCGGCACCGCAACTGCTGCTGCTCGACGAGCCGACGAACAACCTGGACCTGGTAAGCGTCGGCCAGTTGGAGAGCGCGCTCTCCGCGTACCAGGGGGCGTTCGTGGTGGTCAGCCACGACGAACGGTTCCTCGCCGAGATCGGCGTGCAGCGCTGGTTGCGGCTGGCCGACGGCCAACTGCGGGAGGTCAGCGCGCCCGACCGGGGCTGAGCCCCGACCCAGCCCCGTCGATCATGGAGTAATGGTGCCCATCAACCGCAACTATGGGCGCTTTGTCACCCACCACAACTCCTTGATCGGCGGGGCGGGCGACGGGCCCGGCCATGGATCGGTCAGCTCACGTTGGCCGGGCCGAGGACGCTCTTCAGGTCACCCATCAGCGCAGTCGTCGCCGCCACCCGGAACGGGCCCAGCCGCAGGGTGGTGGTGCGCCCACCGTTGAGGAGTTTGACGTGCACCTCGGTGTCGCCGGGGTGCAGCACCAGGGTCTCCTTCAGCTTCTCCATCAGCGGTGGCGTGCAGCGGTGCACCGGGATGGTGAGGGTGACCGGCTTGTTGGTGGCGCTGGTGCTGACGTCCGGCATGGACATGTCCATCGCCATGATCCGAGGGGTGTCGTCACGGCGGTCCACCCGACCCTTGACCACCACGATGGCGTCCTCGGCGATGTATTGCCCGATCACCTCGTAGGTGTTGGGGAAGAACAGCGCCTCCACCCCACCGGCCAGGTCTTCCAGGGTGGCCGACGCCCAGGCCCGGCCCTGCTTGGTGACCCGGCGCTGCACCCCGGACAGGATGCCGGCGAGGGTGACGACCGCCCCGTCGGGCACCGCGCCCTCCTCGGCCAGGGACGCGATCGTGGTGTCGGCCGCCGCGTTGAGGATGTGTTCCAGGCCGAACAGCGGGTGGTCGGAGACGTACAGGCCGAGCATCTCCCGCTCGAACGCCAGCTTGTCGCGCTTGTCCCACTCACTGTCGCCGATCACCGGCATCACCGTGGTGCTGCCGGTGTCGGCGTCCCCGAAGCCCGCGCCGAACAGGTCGTACTGGCCGACGGCCTCCTTGCGCTTGACGTCGGCGTACGCGTCGATAGCGTCGGCGTGCACCGCGAGCAGGCCCTTGCGGGGGTGGTCGAGGGAGTCGAACGCGCCCGCCTTGATCAGCGATTCGATCGTCTTCTTGTTGCAGACCACCGCGTCCACCTTGGACAGGAAGTCGTAGAAGTCGCCGTAATCGCCCTTCTCGTCGCGGCAGCGCATGATCGAGGCGACCACGTTCGCGCCGACGTTGCGCACGGCGGCCAGACCGAAGCGGATGTCCTTGCCGACCGGGGTGAACGGCCCGGCCGAGGTGTTCACGTCCGGTGGCAGCACCTGGATGCGCATCCGGCGGCACTCGGCCAGGTAGAGCGCCATCTTGTCCTTGTCGTCGCCGACGCTCGTCAGCAGCCCGGCCATGTACTCGGCCGGGTAGTGCGCCTTCAGGTACGCGGTCCAGTAGGAGACCAGGCCGTACGCGGCGGAGTGCGCCTTGTTGAACGCGTACCCGGCGAACGGCACCAGGACGTCCCACACCGCCTGGATCGCCTCGTCGGAGTAGCCGCGCTCGCGACAGCCGTCCCGGAACGGGATGAACTCCTTGTCGAGGATCTCCTTCTTCTTCTTACCCATGGCCCGGCGCAGCAGGTCCGCCTGACCGAGGGTGTAACCGGCGAGGATCTGCGCGGCGCGCTGCACCTGCTCCTGGTAGACGATCAGGCCGTGGGTCGGGGCGAGGATCTCCCGCAGCGGCTCCTCCAGCTCCGGGTGGATCGGGGTGATCTCCTGGAGGCCGTTCTTGCGTAGCGCGTAGTTGGTGTGCGAGTCGACGCCCATCGGGCCGGGCCGGTACAGGGCCAGGACGGCGGAGATGTCCTCGAAGTTGTCCGGCTTCATCAACCGCAGCAGGGACCGCATCGGCCCGCCGTCGAGCTGGAACACGCCCAGGGTGTCACCGCGGGCCAGCAGCTCGTACGCGGGCTTGTCGTCGAGCGGCAGGGCCAGCAGGTCGAGCTTGAGGCCGTGGTTCAGCTCGATGTTCTTGACCGCGTCGTCGATGATCGTCAGGTTGCGCAGGCCGAGGAAGTCCATCTTCAACAGCCCGAGCGACTCACAGGTCGGGTAGTCGAACTGCGTGATGATCGCCCCGTCGGCGTCGCGGCGCATCAACGGGATGTGCTCGATGATCGGCTCGGCGGACATGATGACGCCGGCGGCGTGCACACCGGTCTGCCGGATCAGCCCCTCGATGCCCTTGGCCGTGTCGATCACCTTGCGGACGTCCGGGTCGGAGTCGTACAGGCCGCGGATCTCACCGGCCTCGGCGTAGCGGGGGTGCTTGTTGTCGAAGATGCCGGTGAGCGGGATGTCCTTACCCATCACCGCCGGTGGCATCGCCTTGGTGATCCGGTCGCCGACCGCGTACGGGAAGCCGAGGACCCGGGCCGAGTCCTTGATCGCGGCCTTCGCCTTGATCGTGCCGAAGGTGGCGATCTGGGCGACCTTGTCCTCGCCCCACTTGTCGGTGACGTACTTGATCACTTCGCCGCGCCGACGCTCGTCGAAGTCGATGTCGACATCCGGCATCGAGACCCGCTCGGGGTTGAGGAACCGCTCGAAGATGAGGCCGTGCTGGATCGGGTCCAGGTCGGTGATGCCCAGCGCGTACGCGACGAGCGAGCCGGCGGCCGAACCGCGGCCCGGACCCACCGCGATGCCCTGGTTCTTCGCCCACTGGATGAAGTCGGCGACCACCAGGAAGTAGGACGGGAACCCCATCTGGTTGATCACGCCCAGCTCGTACTCCGCCTGGACGACGTGCCCCTCGGGGATGCCGTTCGGGTAACGGCGACCCAGGCCGGCGAAGGTCTCCTTGCGGAACCAGGACTCCTCGGTCTCACCCTCGGGCACCGGGAAGCGCGGCATCAGGTTGTGGAACTCGAACATGCCCTTCGGGTCGACCTTCTCGGCGACCAGCAGGGTGTTGCGGCAGCCCTCCTGCCACAGCTCGGACGCGTCCACCGCGCGCATCTGGTCGGCGCTCTTGACGAAGTAGCCGCCGCCCTCGAACCGGAACCGGTTCGGGTCGTCGATGTTGCTGCCGGTCTGCACGCAGAGCAGCACGTCGTGGGCGGTGGCCTGCGCCTCGTGGGTGTAGTGGGAGTCGTTCGTGACCACCGGCGGGATGTCCAGCTTGCGGGCGATCTCGGTGAGCCCCTCACGGACCCGGCTCTCGATGGAGAGGCCGTGATCCATGATCTCCAGGAAGTAGTTGTCCTTGCCGAAGATGTCCTGGTAGCTCGCGGCGACCTTGAGCGCCTCGTCGAACTGGCCCAGCCGCAGCCGGGTCTGCACCGCGCCGGACGGGCAGCCGGTGGTGGCCATGATCCCCTCGGCGTGCTCGGCGATCAGCTCCATGTCCATCCGGGGCCACTTGACGTAGTGCCCCTCCATGGACGCCCGCGAGTTGAGGGTGAACAGGTTCTTCAGGCCCTGCGCGTTCTTGGCCCACATGGTCTTGTGGGTGATCGCGCCGTTACCGGAGATGTCGTCGCTCTTCTGCTCCGGCCGACCCCACTTGACCCGGGCCTTGTGATAGCGCGACTCCGGCGCCACGTACGCCTCGACGCCCAGGATCGGGGTGATCCCGGCGGCCATCGCCTGGTTGTAGAAGTCGTTCGCGCCGTGCATGTTGCCGTGGTCGGTGATCGCCACCGCGGACATGCCCAACCTGTTGGCCTCGGCGAACAGGTCCTTCAGTCGGGCCGCTCCGTCGAGCATCGAGTACTCGGTGTGCACGTGCAGATGCGCGAACGAATCAGCCATGCGTGGCGCCCCCCGGCGGTGTGGATCTTGTTGGTCGGAGCCGACCGGGACCTACCCTACCGAGGTGATCTCGGCGGCTCCACCGTCCGCGCCGACAGCCGTGGCCCTCGTCTCCCACCCGGTCGCGGTTGCGCCTAGGCTCCCCAGAATGGCGAGGTACTACGACGTACACCCGGACAACCCGCAGCCCCGGATCATCGGCCAGGTCGTCGAGCTGATCCGCGGTGGTGGGCTGGTCGCCTACCCGACGGACTCCTGCTACGCGCTCGGCACCGGACTGGGCAACCAGGAGGGGCTGGACCGGATCCGGCAGATCCGACACCTCGACGATCGGCACCACTTCACACTTGTCTGCCACGACTTCGCGCAGCTCGGTCAGTTCGTCCAGATCAGCAACGCGGTCTTCCGCCTGGTGAAGGCGTCCACCCCGGGCAGCTACACCTTCATCCTGCCGGCCACCCGGGAGGTGCCCCGGCGGATGCTGCACCCGAAGAAGCGGACGGTCGGCGTGCGGGTACCCCGGCACACCGTCACCCAGGCGCTCCTGGCCGAGCTGGGCGAGCCGCTGGTCTCCAGCACCCTGGTCCTGCCCGGCGACGAGGAGCCGATGACCGAGGGCTGGGAGATCAAGGAACGGCTCGACCACCAGCTCGACGCCGTGCTCGACGCCGGCGAGTGCGGCCGGGAGCCGACCACCGTGATCGACCTGTCCGGGCCCGAGCCGGAGATCCTGCGCCGGGGCGCCGGGGACGTGTCCCGCTTCGAGTAGTGGTCCGCGTCGGGTGCCGGACGCTTCGGGGCCGCTGCGGGGTCGCCGGTCGTACGCTCAGGGATCGGCACCGGCGAGCATTGGACACCCGGCATGCCCGACGCTGACGACATCGACGCCCTGGCCCGGTCCGCCGCGCACGGCGACCCGGCCGCGCTGGACGCCCTGCTGCTCGCGGTGCGCCCGGAGGTGCTGCGGTTGTGCGCCAGGTTCCTGCCCAACCGGGAGGACGCCGAAGAGGCCTGCCAGGACACGCTGCTGGCGGTGGCCGGCGGCATCACCCGGTTCGAGGGGCGCTCCTCGTTCCGCACCTGGCTGCACCGGTTGGCCGCCAACCGGGCCCGCTCCACGTACCGCACGCTGCGCCGCCGCTGCCGGCTGGAGGCCGGCGGCGTACCGGTGCCGGACCGGGCCGACCCGCGACGGACGAGCGTGGTCGCCGGCACCCGTCTCGACCTGCTCGACGCCTTCGACGCCGTCCACCCCGACCTGGCCGAGGTGGTCGCCCTGCGCGACGTGCTGGGGCTGAGCTACCCCGAGATCGCCGCTCTGCTCGACGTGCCGGTGGGCACCGTGAAGTCCCGGTTGCACCTGGCCCGGCGACAGGTCCGAGAACAGCTCGGCGCCGGATCGGGCTGAGTCGGCGTCGGCGATGGCATCGACGATCGGGGAAGGGGGTCGGGTGGTTCCGCTGCGCCGGGCCGTCGGCCGCGTCGTCACCGCTCTCGCGGCCGTCGCGGCGGTCGCCGGCTGCGGCAGCGACGCGGTCTCGCCGCTGCCCGTACAGCCGCGTGGACCGTCCCCGTCGGCGTCGATGCTGCCGTCGGCGCCGCCCACGCCGTCGGTCACGCCTGGCACCAGCCGGTCGCCAACGCGGCCGCCGCCGGCCGCCGGACGGCCCGTGCCGGTGCCGCCCGCACCGACCAGGACCCGGGGTACGACCCAGCGGCCGACCACGCCACCGACCACTCCGACCAGCAGTTGTCAGGGCGCGGTCCGCTACGACCTGCCGGTGGCCGACACCGAACTGGAACTGCTGCGGTCGCTCTGCTTCGCCACCGGCGCGGTGCTGCGGATCCAGGGCATCGGGCCCGGTCTGGTCACCGTCGACCGGCCGGAGCTGGTCTCGCAGCACTACGAGGCCGGGGTGGTGGACATCCGGTTCGTCCGACCCGGCACCGTCGCCGTCACCATCCCCAAGGACGACCGCGCGCACACCATCACCGTGGTGGTCCGCTGACCGTCGGCCCTGGTGACGGCTGGCGTCAGGAGGTCACCGACGCCGGGGTGGGTCGGCGTCGCCGGCGGAGCAGTTCGCCGAGCGCCACACCGGACAGCACCAGGGCGGCCGCCAGGCCCAGTACCAGCCCGGGCAGGTGCGCGGCGAGCGGCGCGAGGGCGATCGTGGCCGCCACGCCGAAGACGTGCGACAGCGCCACCCGCCCGTAGACCTCGTGCTCCAGGAACGCCCGACCGCAGAGGAACAGCCCGGTGCCGCCCAGGATGAGCGCCGTCATGACCGAGCCCGGGCGCTCCCCCGGCTCCGCGATGATCCGCTCGACGCCGGCAGCCGTGCCCACCACGCCGGCCACCATCAACCAGTGCGCGTACGGGTTGGTCTGCACCAGCCGGGCCCGGTGCGGCGACGCCTCGATGGCCGTACGCAGGGTCGCCCCCGCTCCGCCGGCGTAACTCCACCACAGCACCACGGCCGTCAGGAACGCGGTGCCGAAGGCGGCTGCCCGGTCCGGCGTGAAGGGCGCATGGCTCAGGCTGAGGACGGTGACCAGGACGAGTTCGCCCAGGGTGAGGGTGTAGATCTGCTGGTACCGCTCGGCGAGGTGCTCCGGCGACACCGCGTACTGCGGCAGGGCCGCCCGTCCGGGGACGGGGAAGCGGAACCCGAAACCGACGTAGTCGACGGCCAGCGCGGCGAGCCACACACCGAGCCGCCAGCCGGGGTCGGCCAGCACACCGCCCACCAGCCAGAGAGCCCCCGCGCTGAGGGACCAGACCACGGCACGGAGGGAGCGCTCGCGCCCCTGACCACCGTGCTGCGACCGGACGAGCACCAGCCCCCGGCCCAGGTTTATCGCGGCCCAGGCCCCACCGAAAACCAGCCCGTGGTCGCTGAAGGCCGTCGGCAGTGCGGCGGACATCAGCATGACGCCGAACATGATGCCGAGGATCAGGTACGGAATCGGCCGCCTGCGCGGGCTGTAGGTGTCGGTGATGAGCGTCGTGGTCACCCACACCGCCCAGAGCGTCGAGAGGAGGAGCAGCGCCTGACCGAGGCCGATCCAGCTCTGCTCGGCGGCCATCTTCTGCGAGACCAGGGTCAGGCTCGCCACGAAGGCGAGGTCGAAGAAGAGTTCCAGCAGGTCCGCACGCTGCGGCCCACTCTTCACCCGGGTCAGCGGCCGACGCGGGTCCTCCGTCACGCTGACAGCCTCACACCGGGAGACACCCCGTCGGGGCCTTTTCCCGCAGCGGGCGGTCAGCGCACCCGCACGCCGGCGAGCAGAGTGTCCACGAACGTGGTGCCGGTGTCCGGCGGTGGCGTGATCTGCGCGTACACCAGGGCGGCCCGGCCGGGGTGCAGGGCGGCCGACTCGACGATGCGCGGCCGGCCCTGGTCGCAGCGGTACGCCACCACCGTCCACTCGACGCCCGCCTGGCGGGTGGTGCGGGCCGGTGCGGGCGTGCAGTCGCCGTGGGTGCGCTCGGCCAGGAACCCGGCGGGCGTGGCGCGGGCCGCCGTGCTCGCGGAGAGGCCCACGAACGCGCCGGGCAGTCGGGGGTCGGCGGCCCACCGGCGGGGTTGCGGCGACATCACCAGCGCCGGTTCCGGTTCGCCGTCGGCGTCGTACTGACCGGCCCAGGTGGCGCCCGCGGCGGACCAGCCGGCCGGCAGCGCCACGGTCAGCGGCCCGGTCGTGTACGTGGCACCGACCTGCCGAGTCGACCCGGTGCCGGCCGGTTCGGCGCCTACCGCGGCCACGGCGGCGACGGCCACGACCGCTACTGCGGCCCGCCGGATCCGGTGCCGGCGGCTCGGCCGAGGTGACGGCTCTCGCCGCGCCGCGCCGGACGACGCGGCCAGCCCCGCTGGACCGCTCGTGGTGGTCGACGCGGCCGGCCGTCGCGCCGGCGTGCTCGTGGTGGTCGGCGCGGCCGGCCGTCGCGCCGGCGTGCTCGTGGTGGTCGGCGCGGCCGGCCGTCGCGCCGGGGTGCTCGCGCGGGTCAAGGCGGCGCGCAGGGTCGTGGCGTCGGGGTAGCGGTCGGCCGGGTGCTGGGCGGTGGCCCGGGCGAGCACCGCCGCGACCGCCGTCGGCACGCCGTCCCGTAGCCGAATCTCCGAAAGGTCCCGACGCGGGCCGGGCCGGGCCGGGTTCGCGGGCGACGGACCGGGCCCGGCCGGGTTCGCGGGCGACGGACCGGTGGCGAGCAGTCGGATGCCGAGCCGGCCGAGCCCGTACACGTCGGCGCGGGTGTCCACCACCGCCCCCGGGTCGTCCTGCTCGGGGGCCATGTAGCCCGGGGTGCCGGCTCGGGCGGTCAGCCCGGAGGCGGCGGCGAGCGCCTTGGCGAGGCCGAGGTCGGCGATCAGCACCTGTTCAGCGTCCGGGCCGACCGAGCGGAACAGGATGTTGCCCGGGGTGAGATCGCGGTGCACGACGCCATGTCGGTGCAGCACGGCGACCCCGGCGCAGACCTCGCCGAGCAGCCGCAGCGCCGCCGGCACCGGAATCTCCGCAGCGGCCAGCCGGTCGCGCAGACTGCCACCGTTCGCCCAGGCCAGGACCGCGTACGGGCGGCCGTCCGGCAGTTCGCCGACGGCGTGCACCCGGATCAGCCGCTCGTGCTCCAGTCGGCGCAGCAACCGGGCCTCGTCCAGGAAGCGTTCCCGAACCCGCAGGTCGTGGCTCCAGTTCTCGGCCAACACCTTGATCGCCACGTGCGCGTCGAGGGCCGGGTCGTGGCCCAGCCAGACCGTCGCGAACGAACCGACGCCGAGCAGTCGCTCGATGGCGTAGGGCCCGATCCGCAGTGGAGCCGTCACCGTGTCACCTCCGGCGGGCGTCTCTCTGCACGGTAGACCGGCCCGAGCCGGAAGGTGACGAACCGTTGGCCCCGACGCGGTGACTAACAGGGCAGGAGTCCCATCACCGAAGGAGCCACCATGAACCGTCCCTCGATCCTCCTCACCACCGCCGCGCTGGCGCTCGGCACGCTCGCCCCGGTTACCGTCGCCGGCCCGGCGGCGGCAGCGCCACCGGCCGCGTCGGCGTACGGGCCGCACGCCGACGCGGTCGGGCACACCCACCCGCAGGTGCTCGGCGTCGCCGGTGCCGGGGTGTACCGGATCGGTGCCAGCCTGGCGGCGCTCACCGCGAACGGGCACATCGACTGGACCGCGCCGGGCTGCGGCTCGGTGGTGCACGCCGGCGCGACCGGTTCCTGGGCCGGCGTGCTCCTGCTGGCCTTTGAGAACGATCGGCTGGTGGAGGTCGGTACGGCCACCGCGCCGCCGCGGTCCCCCGCCGGCGCCGCGGTCGGCATGTCCTTCGCCGAGTTGGAGGCGATCTACGGCCGGCGGGGGTCGTTGATCCGCAACGACGCGGGCGACGCCGAGGCGTACCTGGTCCGGGTCGGGTCGCGGGTGGAGCTGTTCACCGGGCACCCGATCCGGCCGGGCGTGGGTTACTTCCAGGTCGGGCCGGCCAGCTTCGTCGAGCGGAACTTCCGGCAGGGCCCTTCCTGCTGAACGGGGCCCGTCGCGGGGCGTCCGGCGTTGGCCGGGCGCCCCGCGCGCGTCCTTTGCTCTGCTGCCCTGAAGGCGCCACGCGGCAGCACCACCTGAAGGCACCCGGCGGCACCACCCCGCGGCACCCACCCCGCGGCACCCACCCCGCAGCACCACCCCGCGGCACCACCCTGGCGCGTCCGCGGCAGCAGAGCAAAGGAGGGTGCACAACCACTGCGGGCCTGGCAAAGACGCGCGGGCAGACGAGCCGCGCCCAACATTCCCCGCAGACGCGACGTTATCTCCGTAGACAACACTGTGTGCCACACAGTATGGTGTGACACATGGCTAGCGAGGACGTTCTACGGACGCACCTACAGGAGTTGCGTCGAGGCACCGTCGTGGTGGCCAGCCTGGTCGCGCTGCGCCGACCGGACTACGGCTACGCACTGCTGCAACGGCTCACCGACCACGGCTTTCCGGTGGACGCCAACACGCTCTACCCGCTGCTGCGCCGCCTGGAGGACCAGGGGCTGCTGACCAGCGAGTGGAACACCGAAGAGAGCCGGCCGCGCAAGTTCTACCGGACCAGCGACGAGGGCGAGTCGATGCTGAGCCGGCTGCTGGACGACCTCGCCGCCGTGCAGACCTCCGTCACCGGGCTGATCCAAGGAGTGGACCGATGAACACCCTGACCGACCGCTACCTCGCCGCCACCCTGCGCTCGGTGCCCGCGCCGCGCCGTGAGGAGATCGCCACCGAGCTGCGCGCCTCCATCGACGACATGATCGAGGGTCGCACCGATGGCGGGCAGGACGCCACCACCGCCGAACGGGAGGTGCTCACCGAGCTGGGCAACCCCGACGTGCTCGCCGCCCGGTACGCCGACCGCCGGCTGCAACTCATCGGCCCGACCTACTACCTGCTCTGGCTGCGACTGCTGAAGCTGCTGCTCAGTTTCATCCCGGCGCTCGTCGGCACGATCGTCACGGTGGTCGAGGCGGCGGAAGGCAAGGGCTTCGGCGCCATCGGGCCCGGCATCGCGGCGGCCATACAGGTGGCCGTGCAGATCACCTTCTGGCTCACCCTGACCTTCGCCATCATCGAGCGCACCCAGACGCCCGTGGACCTGCCGGAGTGGACGGTCGACCAGTTGCCCGACGCACCGGTGCGACGGGGCATCCCCCTCGCCGACACCATCGCATCGGTGATCATGCTGGTGCTGACCATCGCGTACCTGCCGTTGCAGCACTACCACTCCTGGGTGAGCGGCACCGACGGCGAGAACATCGCGATCCTCGACCCGGCTCTGTGGTCGTTCTGGCTGCCGGCCCTGATCGGGGTGCTGGTCCTCAGCGTGGTCTTCGAGATCGTGAAGTACCGGGTCGACCGCTGGACCTGGCCCCTGTTCGGCACGAAGGTGCTGCTCGACCTGGCGTTCGCGGTGCCGCTGGCCTGGCTGGCGCTCTCCGACCGGCTGCTCAACCCGGCCCTGGCCGAGCGGCTGAGCTGGGTGGCGGAGGCTGAAAACCGGGACGCCATCGGCCTGGCCATCGCGGTGGGCGCCGCCGCGGTGGTGGTCTGGGACCTGATCGACACCGCCCGGAAGACCCGCCAGCAGGCGACCGCGTAAGCAATACCGGAGACGGCGGCCCGGCGCGTATCCCGCGCCGGGCCGCCGGCCGTCCACCGACCGGACCGGCGTCCGCCCGCCCGGTCGACGGGCCCGCCGGGCGGCGTGGCATCGTGCCTGGATGAGCGTGGCAGCGCGGCAGGAGTGGGCCCGACCGGGTCCGACGGCGGAACAGCGTCGAAACGACCTCTGGATCGGCCTGGGGATGACCGCGCTGGCGCTGGTCAGCCTGACCTTGGCCCGCAGCACCGGGGCGTTCCTGCTGGGCCCGCCGCCGTCCGGGCCGGAGCAGCTGTTCTGGACCGTCGCCGTGACCGTGCCGCTGATCTGGCGACGGCGGTGGCCGGGCGCGACCCTGATTGTCGTCGCGGTGGCGTTCGTCGCCGCGCAGGCCCGCTCGGCACCGGAGACCCAGTTCTCCGCGTGGGCCCTGTTCTGCACGCTCTACACCGTCGGCGCGTGGGGGCGGAACCGCCAACTGGCCCGCCGGCTGCGCATCGGCGTGATCGCCGCGATGTTCGCCTGGCTCGGTGTCTACTACGCGGTGATGATCGACCACATCCCGGCGAATTCCTTCGCCGACGCGGTCGGTCCGGTGCCGCCGAGACTCGCCATGGTGGTCACCGGCGTGCTGCTCAACGTGCTGGTCCTGGGGTTCGCGTACTTCTTCGGTGAGACCGCCTGGGTGGCCGCGCACCGCGAGCACGAGCTGCGCGCCCAGGCCGAGGACCTGCGCCGGTCGCAGGCCGCCGCCCGGGAACGGGCGGTGCTCGGCGAACGCGTCCGGATCGCCCGGGAGTTGCACGACGTGGTCGCCCACCACGTGTCGGTGATGGGTGTGCAGGCGTCCGCCTGCCGCCGGGTGTTCGACCGTGACCAGGGCAAGGCCCGCGCCGCACTGGCCGCCATCGAACAGAGCGCCCGCACCGCCGTCGACGAGCTGCGCCGGATGCTCGGCGTGCTGCGGACCACCGGCGGCACCGACGCCGCGCCGCCGGCGGCCGGCGGCGTCGAACGGATCGGCGAGCTGGTCGAGCGGGCCAGGGCCGCCGGCCTGGAGGCAACCCTCGGGGTGTACGGCGACCCGGTCGCGTTGCCCGAGTCGGTCTCCCAGACGGCCTACCGGGTGACGCAGGAAGCGGTGACCAACACCCTGAAGCACGCCGAGGCGGCTCTGCTCGACGTGCGGGTCCGGTACCTGGCCCGGGAGGTGGAGGTCGACGTGACCGACGACGGGCGCGGCGGTGGCCGCGCCGACAGCAACGGACTGGGCCTGCTCGGCATGCGCGAACGGGTCACCGCCCACGACGGCGACCTGGAGGCCGGGCCACGAACCGGCGGCGGCTGGCGGGTCCGGGCCCGCTTCCCCCTCGACGGGTCGGCGGACCACACGGTCAGCCCGCAACGGGAGCCGGCCGACCGGCGCCGGGCGGCAGCCGACGCGGAGTCTCCCGCGTGAGCGCGGCATTCCGGCACGCACCCGACGCCGACCCGACGGTGCGGGTGCTGCTCGCCGACGACCAGCATCTCGTCCGTACCGGCTTCCGGGTCATCCTGGAGGTGGAGGACGACATCGAGGTGGTCGGAGAGGCCGCCGACGGCGAACGGGCCGTCACCATGACCCGGGCCACCCGCCCCGACGTCGTACTCATGGATGTCGAGATGCCCGGGATGGACGGCCTGGAGGCCACCCGGCGGATCGTCGCCGACGGCCCCGGGGCGCCCGCGGTGTTGATCCTCACGACCTTCGACCGCGACGACTACCTGTTCGCCGCGCTGCGGGCCGGGGCCAGCGGCTTCCTGCTCAAGAACGGCACGCCGGAGGAGCTGGTCGAGGCGATCCGGGTGCTGGCCAGGGGCGATGGTCTGCTCGCCCCGGAGATCACCCGCCGGGTGATCTCCACCTTCGCCCGACCCGGCGACCCGGCGGGCACCGCCCACCGGGGCCCGGCCGCCGAGGCCGCGCTGGCCGAGTTGACCCCACGCGAGCGGGAGGTGCTGATGCTGCTCGCCGCCGGATCGAGCAACGCGGAGATCGCCGCGACCATCCACCTCGGCGAGGCGACGGTGAAGACGCACGTGAGTCGGGTGCTGGCCAAACTCGGCCTGCGCGACCGGGTGCAGGCGGTGGTGTTCGCGTACGAGAACGGGGTGGTCCGGCCCGGCGGATGACCGGCGTCCACCGCGAGGCGGACCCGTCCGCTCAGCCGCCGGGCGGACGGCGCGGTGACGTGATCGATCTAGCGTGAGCACGTGACCAGAACGCTTCGCCTGGACGGCGTCGACCGCAGCTTCGGCGACCGTCAAGTGCTCAGGAACGTGTCCTTCGAGGTGGCCGCCGGCCGGATGACCGGCTTCGTCGGCGCCAACGGCGCCGGCAAGACGACCACCATGCGGATCATCCTGGGTGTGCTCGCACCCGACGCCGGCGAGGTGAGCTGGGGCGGTACGAGGCTGACCCCGCAGGACCGCCGGCGCTTCGGCTACATGCCGGAGGAGCGGGGCCTCTACCCCAAGATGACCACCCGCGAGCAGGTGACCTACCTGGGCCGGCTGCACGGGTTGGACGCCGCCGCGGCACGACGGTCCACCGACACCCTGCTGGACCGGGTCGGGCTCGGCGCACGCGGCGACGACCTGCTGGAGACGCTGTCGCTGGGCAACCAGCAGCGCGCCCAGATCGCCGCCGCGCTGGTGCACGACCCCGAGGTGCTGGTGCTCGACGAACCGTTCTCCGGCCTGGACCCCCTCGCCGTCGACACCGTCGTGGCCGTGCTGCGGGAACGGGCCTCGGCCGGCGCGCCGGTGCTCTTCTCCAGTCACCAGCTCGACGTGGTGGAGCGCCTCTGCGACGACCTGGTGATCATCGGGGACGGGGTGATCCGGGCCGCCGGCAGCCGGCAGCAGCTACGCGACTCGTACACCGCGCCCCGGTTCGAGTTGGTCGTGGAGCACGACGCCGGCTGGGTACGCGACCACCCCGCGGTGACAGTGGTCGAGTTGGACGGCGCGCGGGTGGTCTTCGACCTGCCGGCCGGCACCGACGAACAACCCGTGCTGCGGGCGGCCCTGACGCGCGGCCCGGTCCGCGCCTTCCGCCCGGTCAGCCCCTCGCTCACCGAGATCTTCCGAGAGGTCACCCAGTGAACGTCACCCAGGCCACCCGGCTGGTCGCCGAACGCGAGATCCGGGTCAAGCTCCGCGACCGCACCTTCCTGTTCGGCACCCTGTTCTTCCTGCTGATCGCCGCGGCGGGCACCATCCTGCCGCCGCTGCTCTCCGGCGGGCCGGACAGCGTGGCAGCCACCCAGGAGGCCGCCGGGCCGCTGCGCGATGCCGGACTCGACGTCCGGGTGGTTGCCGACGACCGGGCCGCCGAGCAGGCCGTCCGCGACGGTGACGTGGACGCGGCTGTGGTCGCCGGTCCGAAGGTGCTCGCGATGGACGAGTCCCCCACCGACGTGGTCCAGGCGCTGAGCAGTTCGCCGCCCGTGCAACTGCTCGACCCGGACGCGGTCGACCCGGTGGTGGCGTTCCTGGTGCCGTTCGTCTTCGCGTTCGTCTTCTTCATCACCTCGCAGACCTTCGGCCTGCAGATCGCGCAGAGCGTCACCGAGGAGAAGCAGACCCGGATCGTGGAGATCCTGGTCGCCGCCGTGCCGGTGCGAGCGCTACTGGCCGGGAAGGTGGTGGCCGGTGGCATCCTGGCGTTCGCACAGATCGCGCTGATCGCGCTCGTGGCGGTGCTCGGCATGCAGATCGGCGACAGCGGCGGCCTGCTCAGCCTGCTCGCCCCGGCGATCGGCTGGTTCGTACCCTTCTTCCTGATCGGTTTCGTGCTGCTCGCCGCGATGTGGGCGGCGGCCGGCGCGCTTGCCAACCGGCAGGAGGATGTCGCCGCCGTCTCGACGCCGGTGCAGCTCGCCGTCATGCTGCCGTTCTTCGCGGTGATCTTCCTGAACGACAACGCCACCGCGATGCGGGTGCTGTCCTACCTGCCGTTCTCGTCGCCCACGGCCATGCCGCTGCGGCTGTTCACCGGCGACGCGGCCGGCTGGGAGCCGATCGTCTCACTGGTCCTTCTGCTGCTCGCCGCCGGCGCGTTCCTCCTCGCCGGGGCCCGGGTGTACGAGGGGTCGCTCCTGCGCACCAACGGCCGGACCTCGCTGCGTACCGCCTGGCGGGAGCGGGAGACGCTCGGCTGAATCGGCGATCGGCCGCCACGCGGGCGTCGGTGTCCTGGTCGGATGCCGGCGCCCGCCTGTCGTTCGGCACCGTTCCGCGCACTGTTCGGAGGCTGTGAACAGGCCGCCCGACCCTACGGTGAGCTGGTCCGCACAACGGCGACCTGGTCGTCGTCGAACCCGGGACCGGAAAGGCCCCCGATGTCCGCTACGCCTCGCAGTCCCAGTGGCCGAAGTCGCCGGTACGAGACCAGATCTCGCGCGCCGTCCCAATGTTCCACGCCGGATCCAGCGCGGTCCGACGGTCGGCGCCGAACCGGGACACCTCCATGTCGCTGAGCTGGAACAACCCCCAGCGACGCAACCCGTCCCCCACGACCTCGACCCGGTACGGGTCCAACCCGGACAGACAGCGCGCCACCCGCACCGCCCCCGTCGGGTCCTCCGGGAACATCTGCCGCAGGTGCTTGCCGATCCGCTCCCTGGTCCAGGTGGCGGGCACCTTGCGATCGCCGGACAACTCGTCGAACAACTGCGCGTCCGCGGTGCCACTGACCGGCAGGCCGCCGAACGCCTGGAACACCATCACCCGGCTGGTGGTGTCCGGGCCGAACCAGCCGTCCACCGGCATGGTGAGTCCACCGGCCACCAGGTGCTCCTGGAGGTTCAGCACGCACGGCCCGTACATGCCCTGGCGCAGCACCGCCGGGCAGCCGTCGGTCGGCGAGCTGCTGACCGGGGGGCTGGCCAGCGGTCGTAACGCGCCGGCCGCCCCGACCATCAGGACGCCGAGCACCGCCAGCAGCGCCAGCCGAAGCCAGCGGCGGGCCGGCCAGGGCGCACCGGGTCGCGGCGGGATCGGGCTTACGCTCGGGCCGGTGGTCCCCGGATCGGCAGTGGACGGCTCGGCAGGGGTCTCGGCCTGGTCGCTCTCCCCTCTCGCCTGCTCACCGAGGCGGGCCTCGAGATCCCGCCGAGTCTCCAGCCACCTCTCGACCTCGACCTCCGCCGTACCGCAGGCCGCCAGCAGCGCGACGACGGTGCGCTCCCGGGGCAGCGTCGTCCGCCCCAGCATCGTCGCGAGGGTGCTCGGCGGCAGCCAGTGACCGGCCGCCGAGGCGCGTTGGGTGATCTCCCGATAGGTCAGGCCGGAACGCCACCGCACGTCCCTGAGCAACGCCACGTACTCCCCCGCCGTGGTCACCTGTGACACCGGATTCCGGGCAGTGTCATCCATCGAGTCTCTCCGTGTGGTCGACGTGGTCGAGCCCGGACCGGTGCCGGCGCGAGCCCGTCGGCCGTACAGCGGTCAGCGGCGCGGCCATCGGGAAGGAACGCTAGACAGGCTGGTGGGCGAGAACAATGCCCCTGTTCGCCGCGCTGCGCTGTCCGGGCAGCTCAGAGCGGCCTGTCCGGATCCTGTCCGACCATCTCGGACAGACGCTGGGCCCCGGCTTGCCCGGCGGTCGGCGCTGTCTGGACAATCGGGCGATGACCACGGGGGAGCTACGCCCGGACGACGCGTCCGACCCGGCCGAGTTCATCGAGTTGCTGCGCGACCTCAAGGAGCGGTCCCGGCTGACATACCGGCAACTGGAGCAGCGCGCCGCAGCCTCCGGTGACGTGTTGGCCCGTAGCACCGCCGCCGACATACTGCGCCGGTCCAGCCTTCCGCGACCCGAGGTGCTGGCCGCCTTCGTGCGGGCGTGCGGCGCGCCGGACCAGGTCGAGACCTGGCTGCGGGCGCGGCACCGTCTCGCGCTGGGCACCTACCCGCCAACCTTGCCGGGGTCGGAGCACCGGCCCACCGACGGCCCCCCGGCGGACCCGGCGCCTGTCGACGGCGGCCCGGCCGACGGCACCGCGGCGGGCTCGGCGGCGCTCGAGCAAACCACCGGGGCACGCTGGCTCGCCCGGCGCACACCACTGGCGCTGCTGGTCGTCGGGGTCCTCCTGGCCGCGCTCGGCCTGGGTTTCTGGATCCAACGAACCAACGGCGACGAGGGGGCAGGTCAGCTCGGCGGCCCGGCCACGTCGACACCCGACGGCTCACCGACCGCCCCGGAGGTCGACGCCAGCCCGACGATCGCCCCGGACGCGCGCCTGAGCCAGATCCACCCCGCCCGCAGCCCGCAACTCTGCCTCAGTGAGGGGCGTGACCGCACCGGGCAGTACCCGAGCGAGGTGGCGGTCCAACGTCCCTGTGTGGACGCCACCCCACCGGACACCTACCTGGAGCCGGCTGCCGGCGGCCTGTACTTCATCAAGTGGAATCACCCGGCGCACGGGCCGGGCTGCCTCACCATCCGCAGCGACGATCCGGGTCGGAATTTGCTCGAACCCGTCGTGAAGTGCAGCGAGGCCAACTCCGCGCAGCTGTTCCGCTTCGAACCGGCCCCGTCCGCGCCGACCTCCTACCGGATCAGGCCCAGCGGCACCGACCTGTGCGTCGGGCTCCGCGACGACGACACCGAGGTGTCGGCCGAGGCGCATGTCGAGCCGTGCACCGACGGCGCGGACCAGGTGTTCCTGGTCGACCCCCGACCGACCGGCTGACCGACCGGGCCGAACCCTCCGCCGCTCAGCGGGCGGGTGGCACCCGCTCCCAGCCGGCGGGCAACGAGCCCACCGTCCAGGCGGGGTCGGGCTGCCAACTGGCCCACGCTGGGTCCCACCAGCGCTCACCGCGGTCGAGCAGGGCGGCGATCCGGTCACCCTCGGCCTGGATGGCGTCGCCCATGCCCGGGTAACGCCCCTCGACGAGGCGCCGCGCGAACATCTCGACGTCCTTCCAGACGTACCGGTCGGCGTCGGACGCCCACCACAGGTCCAGCTCGTGGTCCAGGGTGTCCACCCCGATCGGTGTACGCCGCACCGGGTCCTGGAGGTTGAAGTACCAGCCGGCGAAGTCGCGCCCCGGCCCCGTCCAGAACACGTCGACCGAGTGCGCCTCACCCGGGCGTTGCAGCATCAGCTTGCCGTGACCCGACCACGCGCGGTGCCCGGCGGCCTCCCACGGGTGCCGCCCGCACGGGAAGTCGCCGTCCTCGGGGAAACCGAACTCGGCCCCCGGCGGGAGGTAGAGGGCGAGCAGGTCGGGCGAGTCCTCGACGCAGATCGTCGGGCAGCCGAACCAGACCTCGCCCCGCAGCACCTCACGCCGTACCACCGTGTCGCCGGCCGCGAACCGCTCCACCACGACGTCGAACCTCCTCTCTCGCTGCTGCCGGGTCGGCTCAGGTGAGGTCCAGCAGGTAGTCCAGCTCGACCCGGTCCGCCCGCATGACGATGTGCGCCACCTCAGCCACCCAGTCGCCGACGTAGGTCTGCCTGGTGATGGCGACTACTGGCACTCCACCCGGGATGCGTAACGCCTCAATCTCGGCGGCTGTCGGAATTCTCCACCTTGGACGCTCACGGATGCTGGTGATTGTGTGTCCGAGGCTGTAGAGCTGCGACGTGTTGCCACCAGGCCAAGGTTCGTTTTCAGGATCGGCCACCGGTGTACCTGAGACCATCTCCAACAGCAGACGTGAGACGGACATCTGCTGTGGCACGCCATGGGTCCGGAACAGAAAGTGGCGTTCAAGGATCATCGTCCCTGGCTCAACACCGAACAGTTCGGCTACCGCCTCCGACGCGGGCACCTCCCGGAAGTCCCTATCGAGGCTGTACGCAGACCACCCGACCTGCTGATCCGCTGTGAAGGACGTCCCCAGCTCGCCAGAGCGGACCTGCTCAAGTTCCTTGCGATATCGCTCCGAGGCCAACCGACGTACAGGCACGATCGGGCGTGCGTACGTGCCACGTCCCACCTCCGTCATGACCAAGCCTTCAGAGCGCAGCAGCGCCAGGGCGTCACGAACGGTCCCCCGTGCGACTGAGAACTCGGCCATCAACGCTGACTCACTGGGGAGCAGGGAGCCAGCCGGGACCGCACCGGCCTCGATGCGGCGGCGTAGCTCGTCGGCCACCTGACGATATCGACGAGGCTGCTGGTGCGGGGTAGGCACGTTCGTCACCGTAGCTTGCGTGCGTCGATGGAAGTGGTCTCAGATGCCGGACGAACCGATCCCGACGAGGCGGAACGCGCCGTGAGCGATGACCTTTCCGCTGCCCTACCCGCACGCTGGCCACTGGTTGCTGTTGGGGCGTCGCAGTCGGCGAGAGCTGTCCGCCGCACCAGGCGATGGGCAGCAGGGGCACGTGCCCCGAGTCGGGACAGCCGACCTCATGACTGAATCACCACGACGGAGGGGCCTGGTGAAGGCCCCTCCGTTGCCGCTATCCGGGGTCGGTCACCGTCCCCTGCCCCGAACTGTCGGGCGCGTTCTGGCCGTCGCGCGCCTGCGTCCTCGCGTACCTTGTGATGGGCGAGTTCGGCCGGTGGTGCCGGCCTCGCAGCCGTACCTCGGGAGATCTTGGACAGTTTCCGTCCGCACAGGACGGAAACTGTCCAAGATCTCCGCCTTCGGCGAATGCGGGGGCCGCCGCCACCGTCCGCTGGTCCTCCGTCGCGACCGCTCCGGCGATGACCTCGCGTCAGAGGTGGCCACCGCCCTCAGGCGTCGACGGCCGCCATCACGTCGTCGGAGACGTCGAAGTTGGCGTAGACGTTCTGCACGTCGTCGCAGTCTTCCAGGACGTCGATCAGCTTGAATATCTTACGCGCGCCCTCTTCGTCGAGCGGCACGTTGACGCTGGGGATCAGGGAGGACTCGGCCGACTCGTACTCGATGCCGGCGTCCTGCAGTGCCGTCCGCACCGGGATCAGGTCGGTCGGCTCGGAGACCACCTCGTACGCCTCGCCGATGTCGTTGACCTCTTCGGCGCCGGCATCCAGGACGGCCATCATCACGTCGTCCTCGCTGGTGCCCTCCTTGGGGACGATCACGACGCCCTTGCGGGAGAACATGTACGACACCGAGCCGGCGTCGGCGAGCGAGCCACCGTTGCGGGTCAGCGCGGTGCGCACCTCGGTCGCCGCGCGGTTGCGGTTGTCGGTGAGGCACTCGATGAGCATGGCCACGCCGCTCGGGCCGTACCCCTCATACATGATCGTCTGCCAGTCGGCGCCGCCGGCTTCCAGGCCGGAGCCGCGCTTGACGGCGCGGTCGATGTTGTCGTTCGGCACCGAGCTCTTCTTCGCCTTCTGGATCGCGTCGAAGAGGGTCGGGTTACCGGAGGGGTCACCGCCGCCGGTCCGGGCGGCCACCTCGACGTTCTTGATCAGCTTGGCGAACATCTTGCCGCGCTTGGCGTCGATGACGGCCTTCTTGTGCTTGGTCGTCGCCCACTTTGAGTGGCCGGACATCTTCTACCTCCGTCTGTCATTCCACGCCTGCATCGACTGCCGCACCGATGACGCGCCGCATCGGGCGGTCCGGCGGCCGGTCGGCTCCGCGGGAATTGCCGCGCTGGGCGACGGCCCTGCCGAACCGCGGCAATCTTACCGAGGTCACACCCGGGCGTGTCACATCCGGCACCCGCCGGGGTGCCGCCGGTGACCCCGCGGGACGACCACCCGGGGCCGGAACACCTGCCCGGCGGTCGGACGGCGGCGCCGCCCGACCGCTCAGGCGGCCCGCACCAGGTCCACGAAGTACGCGTGCACGCGCAGGTCACCGGTCAGCTCCGGGTGGAACGAGGTGGCCAGCAGGTTGCCCTGCCGGACCGCCACGATCCGGTCGGCGGCCGGGCCACCGGTCACCGTGCCGATGACCTCGACGCCGGCACCGACCCGCTCGACCCAGGGCGCGCGGATGAAGACCGCGTGGAACGGTTCGCCCGGCACTCCGGCGACGGTCACCGGCGCCTCGAACGAGTCGACCTGCCGGCCGAAGGCGTTGCGCCGGACGGTCATGTCGATGCCGGCGAAACCCCGCTGGTCGGGTCTGCCGTCGAGCACCTCGGTCGCCAGCATGATCATGCCGGCGCAGGAGCCGTAGACCGGCATGCCGTCGGCGATCCGCTTGTCGATCGGACCGCGCATCTCGAAGATGTCGGTGAGCTTGCTGATGGTGGTGGACTCGCCGCCGGGGATGACCAGGCCGTCGACCGCGTCCAGCTCCTCCGGACGGCGGACCGGGCGGGCGTCCGCGCCCACCGCGGCCAGCGCCGCCACGTGCTCGCGGACGTCCCCCTGGAGCGCGAGCACACCGATCACGGGTGCCGTCACCGTCACCAACCGCGCTCGGCCAGGCGGTGCGGCTGCGGGATCTCGTCGACGTTGATGCCGACCATCGCCTCACCCAGGCCCCGGGAGACCTTGGCCAGCACGTCCGGGTCGTCGTGGAAGGTGGTCGCCTTGACGATCGCGGCGGCCCGCTGGGCCGGGTTGCCCGCCTTGAAGATGCCGGACCCGACGAAGACGCCCTCCGCGCCGAGCTGCATCATCATCGCCGCGTCGGCCGGAGTGGCGATACCGCCTGCGGTGAACAGCACCACCGGCAGCTTGCCGCTCTCGGCGACCTCCTTGACCAGCTCGTACGGGGCCTGCAGCTCCTTGGCCGCGACGTACAGCTCGTCGGCCGGCAGCGCGGAGAGCCGGCGGATCTCCTGACGGATCTTCCGCATGTGGGTGGTGGCGTTGGAGACGTCGCCGGTGCCCGCCTCGCCCTTGGAGCGGATCATGGCCGCGCCCTCGGTGATCCGGCGCAGCGCCTCGCCCAGGTTCGTCGCACCGCAGACGAAGGGCACGGTGAACGCCCACTTGTCGATGTGGTTCGCGTAGTCGGCCGGGGTCAGCACCTCGGACTCGTCGACGTAGTCCACGCCGAGCGACTGGAGGATGCGCGCCTCCACGAAGTGACCGATGCGGGCCTTGGCCATCACCGGGATGGAGACCGCCTCGATGATCCCGTCGATCATGTCGGGGTCGCTCATCCGGGACACCCCGCCCTGCGCGCGGATGTCGGCCGGCACCCGCTCCAGGGCCATCACCGCGACGGCGCCGGCGTCCTCGGCGATCTTGGCCTGCTCTGCGTTGACGACATCCATGATCACGCCGCCCTTGAGCATCTCGGCCATGCCGCGCTTCACGCGGGCGGTGCCAACGACGGGGGCGCTACCGGTGTTCGAGACGGTGTTTTCGGGCACGGGTCATCGCTCCTTCGACGTGCTCTGGGGGTGGCCAGCGAAAATGCTACGCGCGGTGCAACGCCGTACCGACAGCCAATCAGACCCCCGGTGGCCTGCCCTGTGGCAGCGGTCACCCGGGCCCGTCCGTCCGGGAGCGGGCGGCGACCGGCGGGGGTCAGGCGGCGGGGACGTCCGCCGGGACGACGAGGGTCGGGTCGTCGATGTCGAAGTAGCGCGGCCACTTCCGGCCCCGCCCCATCCGTAACAGGCGCACCAGCGGTCGGCTACGCGCCGAGCGGGCGTCGCGGACCAGGTCGGTGTGCACCTGCCGGGACAGCGCGAGCCGACGACTCGCGGCGATGACCGCCGCGCAGTCCGGGTCACCCGGGTCCAACTGGACGCCGCGCAACTGCCGGGTGAGGTCGTTCTCCGCCGCCTCCCGCTCGTCCGGGCTGGCGTCCAGGGCGATCCGGGCCGCCGCGTACAGCTCGACGCCGAACCGCCGCTCGGCCAGGACCGCGGCCGCCGCCGCGCGGCGCAGCAGGTGGGCGTCGAGGGCCCGGGCCGCCAGCTCCGCGCGGCTCTGCAGCCGCTCGACCCGGCCGGCGGTCCAGATGAGGTACGCCGCGACCAGCCCCACGACCACGCTCGCGGCCACCACCCACCACATGTGCGGCATCGTAGTGCTGCTCCGTTTCGTCCGATTGGGCGCGGCCGGACCGGGTCCCGCCGGTCACCTCCGCACCATCCGTCACACCCGGCTCAGCCCAGCCCCACCCACTCCTGGTCGATGACCCGCCCGTCGGTTGCCTCGATCGCCGCTGCGTATACCTCCAGAACGCGGCGAGCAACCACCGGCCAGTCGAAATTCGCGACCACCTGATCGCCGCAGGCACTCAACGTGGCCCGCGCGGCCGGGTCGTCGAGCAGCTCGCCCAACACGGCACGCAGCCCCAGCGGGTCACCCGTGGGGAAGAGCCGACCGGCCCGCCCACCGTCGAGCACCCGCCGGAACGCGTCCAGGTCGCTGGCGACCACTGTCGTACCCGCGGCCAGGGCCTCGGTGAGGATCATGCCGAACGACTCACCGCCGGTGTTCGGTGCGACGTAGAGGTGCACGCTGCGCAACATGCGCGCCTTGTCCGCTTCGCTGACCAGGCCGAGGAACGTGATCCGCTCGTGCAGTTCGGCGGGAAACTGGTCGTACAGGTCGTCCGGGTCACCCGGGCCGGCGACGAGCAACCGCAGACCGGGCCGGTCGGGCGCCAACGCCACGAACGCGTCGCGCAGCACCGGGAAGCCCTTGCGGGCCTCGGTGAACCGGCCCAGGAAGCCGAGGGTGCCGCCGGTGCCGTCCGCGCACTCCCCCGGCCAGCCCGGCAACGGCTCGGCGTCGGCGAACTTGGCCACCGCCACCCCGTTGGGGATCTCCACCGCACCGCCGTCCATGTGCTCGACCTGCACCTTGCGGGCCAGCGCGCTCACCGCGATCCGGGCCGTGATCCGCTCCAGGACGATCTGGAGCACCCCCTGCGCGGCGGCGAGCACCCGCGAACGGGTCATCGCGGTGTGGAACGTGGCCACCACCGGGCCCCGGGCGGAGAGCACGGCCAGCAGCGACAGGCTCAACGTCAACGGCTCGTGCACGTGCAGCACGTCGAAGTCGCCGTTGGTGATCCAGCGGCGGACCCGAGCGGTCGACACCGGGCCGAACGCGATCCGGGCCACCGAACCGTTGTACGGCAGCGGAACGGCCCGGCCAGCGGAGACCACGTACTCCGGCAGCGGCGAATCCTCGTCGGCCGGCGCGAGCACGCTCACCTCGTGGCCCGACGCGATAAGCGCCTCGGCGAGGTCCATGACATGGTTCTGCACCCCGCCGGGCACGTCGAAGGAGTACGGGCACACGATGCCGATCCGCATGCGTCAGCCCACCTCCTCAGGCCTGGCCGGAGGTCGACGAGGGCAGCGCCGCGCCCTCCCCCGACCTCGCCTGGTCCAGCCACATCCGCTGCAACATGTGCCAGTCTTCCGGATGCCCGGCGATACCCGCCGCCAGACGGTCGGCGATCAGCTGGGTCAGCGACCGGACCCGCTGGTCCAACGGCCCCACCTCGGGCCCCGGCACCGGCAACGGACCGGCCAGCGACGCGCAGGCGGCGTCCGATTCGTACCACATCGAGGCCACGTAGAGCGGCGCACCCGTGTGCAGCGCGAGCAGTGCCGGCCCGGCGGGCATCCGGGTCTTCGCACCGAAGAAGTCCACCTCCACCCCCCGGGCGGAGAGATCCCGGTCGGCCAGCAACGGCACCACCGCACCGGCACGGAGGCGATCGAGAAGCACGTCGAACGCCGGACGCGGGCCCCCGTGGGTCGGCAGGATCTCCATCCCGAGGACCTCCCGGAACGCCAGGAAACGCTTGTACACGCCCTCCGGCTTGAGCCGCTCCATCACCGTGGTGATCGGCCAGCCGGTGGCCGCCACCCAGGCGCCGGCAGCATCCCAGTTGCCGGCGTGCGGCAGCGCCACCACCGCGCCCCGGCCGGCGGCCACATCGGCGGCGAGCAGGTCCGCGCCCTCCAGCCGGAAGGTGGACAGGATCTGCGACCGGCTCAGGCCGGGCAGCCGGAACGCCTCCATCCAGTACCTGGCGTACGAGCGCAACCCCCGCTTGACGAGGTCGTCCAGCTCGGCGTCGGGCAGCTCCGGGCCCACCACCCGGCGCAGGTTCGCGCGCAGTCGGGCCGTACCCCCGCCGCCTTTTCGGTGGGCGCGGTCCGCGCCCGCCCGAAACGCCGCCGCCACCAGCGGCCGGGGTAGCGCGCGGACCACCCGCCACCCGGCGACGTAGCCCAGCTCGGTGAGGTTCACGCGACTCCGCCGCCGGTCGCCGGCACGCCGCTCACGCCTGGCCGTCCGGCTGGAGCTGTCGGGCCTGGCGGTAGACGTGCGTCATCCGCTGCCCCACCGTGAAGATCGAGACGGCGGCGAGCAGCCAGAGCGCGATCTCCAGCGCCCGGTCCACACCGACGCCGGTGAGGATCCCGCCGACCCCGACGATCAGCAGCCGCTCGGTGCGTTCGGCGATGCCCACGTTGCAGGTCATGCCGAGCCCCTCGGCGCGGGCCTTCACGTAGGAGACCAGGCTGCCGGCGGCCAGGCAGACCAGCGCGGCGGCCACCCCGGAATAGTTGCTCTGCGTGGCGAGCCAGTACGCGACAGCGCCGAAGACGGCGCTGTCGGCGACCCGGTCCATGCTCGAGTCGAGGAACGCGCCGAACCTGGTGGAGCCGCCGCTCATCCGGGCCATCGTCCCGTCGAGCAGGTCGGTGAGCGCGAACAGGGTGACGATCAACGCGCCCGCGACCAGATGGCCGCGAGCACCGAAGCCGAGCGCGCCGACGAGCACACCAACGGTGCCCGCGACGGTGACGGCATTGGGGGTGACGCCCGCGCGCAGCAGGGCACGGGCAATCGGCTCGACGACGCGGGTCATCCCCGCGCGGGCCGACACTTGGAAGATCTTCGCCATGGCGGTCCCCACGATAACGGTCCGCCCAGCTCCGGCGATACGGACCGCCCCGCCGACCCGCGCGGGGGAGGCTTGTGCCTACCCGACAACGGGTGTGAGATCGAGCCGGGAGGTGAGCCAGCTCACCCGTCCGCCCGTCCCGTTCCCGCTGTGCAACAGACCACCGGAGGATACTGCCGCGCACTCGCCCCGGGCCGCTTCCCGTCGCGCGGCGGTCGCCACCACCACCGGCTGAGGGAGGTGCGCCCCATGGCGCAGAAGAGTCACGAGAAGGGTTCCACCGGCGGCACGCCGGTGGTGACCGAGCCCGAGCGGGTTCGCAACGTGGTGCTCGTCGGGCACTCCGGGGCGGGCAAGACCACCCTGGTCGAGGCCCTGCTCGCGGCGACCGGCACGATCGGCCGCGCCGGCACCGTGGCCGACGGCACCACCGTCGGCGACCACGACCCCGCAGCGGTACGCCAGCAGCGCTCGGTCAGCCTGTCCTGCGCGCCTCTGCTGCACAACGGCATCAAGGTCAACCTGCTGGACACCCCCGGGTACGCCGACTTCGTCGGCGAGCTGCGCGCCGGGCTGCGAGCCGCCGACGCCGCCCTCTTCGTGGTCTCCGCGGCCGGCGGCATGGACGCGGCCACCGTCGCGCTCTGGGAGGAGTGCGCCGCCGTCGACATGCCCCGCGCGGTAGCGGTGGCCCGACTGGACCAGCCCCGCGCCGACGTCGACGAGACCGTCGCGCTCTGCCAGCGCCTCTTCGGCGACAACGTGATGCCGCTCTACCTGCCGATGCTCGGCGACGACGGGGTCTCCACCGAAGGTCTGCTCGGTCTGATCACCCGCCGGGTGTTCGACTACAGCGCCGGGCTCCCCGCCGACGTGCGCGCCCCGGACCCGGAGCACCAGCGGGCCATCGACGAGTCCCGCGACGAGCTGATCGAGGGGATCATCGCCGAGAGCGAAGACGAGACCCTCATGGACCGCTACCTCGACGGCGAGGAGATCAGCGACGAGGTGCTCATCGACGACCTGGAAAAGGCCGTCGCCCGGGGCCACTTCTACCCGGTGGTGCCGGTCTGCGCCCAGACCGGCGTCGGGCTGGACGTGCTGCTGGAGGTGCTGACCGCCGCGTTCCCGTCGCCACTGGAGCACGAACTGCCGGCGGTCACCGGCGTGGACGGCTCGCCCCGCCCACCGCTGAGCTGCGACCCGGACGGGCCGCTCGTCGCCGAGGTCGTCAAGACCACCGTCGACCGGCACGTCGGTCGGGTGTCCCTGGTCCGGGTCTTCTCCGGCACGCTGCGCCCCGACCAGACCGTGCACGTCTCCGGACACGGCATGGCCGAACGCGGGCACCCCGACCACGACGCCGACGAGCGGGTCGGGCACATCTACACCCCGCTCGGCGCCACCCTGCGGGAGGTGTCGCTCTGCGTGGCCGGCGACCTCTGCGCCATCACCAAGTCGGGCAGCGCCGAGACCGGCGACACCATCTCCAGCCGGGACGATCCACTGCTGATCGCCCCCTGGGAGATGCCCGAGCCGCTGCTGCCGGTGGCGATAGTGGCCCGGAGCCGCGCCGACGAGGACGCCCTGGCCCGCAACCTCGCCCGGCTGGTCGCCGGCGACCCCACGCTCCGGTTGGAGCGCAACCCGGAGACCCACCAACTGGTGCTCTGGTGCATGGGCGAGGCACACGCCGACGTGGTGCTCGACCGACTGCGCGCCGGCGGCGTCGAACTGGACACCGAACCGGTGAAGGTGTCGCTGCGCGAAACACTCACCGTCCCCGCGAAGGGCCACGGCCGCCACGTCAAGCAGTCCGGCGGCCACGGCCAGTACGCGGTCTGCGACATCGAGGTCGAACCACTGCCCCGCGGCAGCGGCTTCGAGTTCGTCGACCGGGTGGTCGGCGGCGCGGTGCCGCACAACTACATCCCGTCCGTAGAGAAGGGCATCCGCGCCCAACTCGAGCGCGGGCTGGTCACCGGTCACCCCGTGGTAGACCTGCGGGTGACCCTGGTCGACGGCAAGTCGCACAGCGTCGACTCCTCCGACGCGGCCTTCCAGACCGCCGGCGCGCTGGCACTGCGGGACGCCGCCGAACGCGCCCAACCAGCCCTCCTGGAGCCCATCGACGAGGTCACCATCCGGGTTCCGGACGGCTCGGTGGGCACCGTGCTGGGCGACCTGTCCGGCCGACGCGGCCGGGTGCTCGGCACCGAACCGGACCCGGACACCGACGGCCGCACCCTCGTCCGCGCCGAAGTGCCAGCCACCGAACTCCTTCGGTACGCCGTCGAGCTGCGCTCCATGACAGCCGGCACCGGCACCTTCCGCCGCCACTTCGTCCGCCACGACCCCATGCCCACCCACCTGGCCGACCAGACCCGCAAAGAACAACATCCCTAACCCGCTCCTGCCCCAGCCCTAGCCTGGCCCTGGCCCTTGGCCTTGGCCTTGGCCTTGGCCTTGGCCTTGGGTCCCGGCCCCGGATCCTGGCCCCGGGTCCTGGCCTCGGCTCCTGGCCTCGGGTCCGGGGCCTGGCCCGGTTCCGGCCCTGGCCCGGTTCCGGGTCCGGGCCCTGGCCCTGGCCCTGGCCCGGGTGCTGGCCCTGGCCCGGGTGCTGGCCCTGGCCGCCGGTCCTGGCCCGGCTCCGGCCCTGGCCCTGGCCCTGGCCCGTCGATCTTGCACTTTCGGTTGACGATATGTCGTAATCACGGCTTAAGTCACCACAGAAAGTGCAAGATCGGCGAGAGTCACTGCGGACCCGTGTCGATCATGGAGTTGTGGTGGGCGAAAAGTCTGCGCATGCCCCATTTATGAGGCACCACAAGTCCTTGATCGACGAGGGTGGGCGCGCGGCGGGACCCCAGCACGGCAGGACGCGGCGCATGCGTGACGCGGGACGGGGCGACGCGAGTCAGGCACGACCCGACGCGACGCAGGCACGGGCAGACGCGACGCGAGGCAGACGCAGCGCGAGGCAGACGCAGCGCGAGGCAGACGCAGCGCGAGGCAGACGCAGCGCGAGGCAGACGCAGCGCGAGGCAGACGCAGCGCGAGGCAGGCACCGGCAGGCTCGGGACGGGCTCCGGGCTTTGTGGGATCTGTCAGGGGTGGACTGTGGGGTGGGGCGGGCGGGGCCAGTGGGGGCGGTCGGCGTCGCGGAGGGCTGCGGTGCGGACGGCGGCGAGTTGACGCTCCACCTCGACGAACTGGTCCGCCGGCAGCGGGCCCCGGTGCAGCGCTGCGGCGTTCTCCTCGACCTGGGCGACCGTACGGCAGCCCGGGATCGGGATGGTGCGACCGCTGCGCGCCCAGATCCAACCCAGGGCGCCCTGGGCGAGGGTGCGTCCGTCGGCGGTGAGGGCGGTACGGACCGCGCCGACCCGGCGGAGCCACTCCGGTGCCGGCCGGCCTCCCCGGAACCACTCCAGCCAGCCCGGAGCCAGTCCGCGTACGTCGTCGCGGGGCAGTGTCGACCCGGCCGAGTACTTGCCGGTGAGCAGCCCCATCCCGAGTGGACTCCGGTTCACGCTGGCCAGGTCGTACTTGTCGCAGACGGCGAGTAGGTCGGGGGTGTCGCGCAGCACCGACAGGGTGTGTTGCACGGCGGTGGCCCCGGCGGCGGCGTGCCCGAACGCGGCGGCCCGGTCGGGGCGGTCGGTGCTCCACCCGTACGCGCGGATCAGGCCCTCGGCCACCAGGTCCTCGCAGGCCCCGATCAGCGCCTGGGCCCTCGGCACCGACAGGTCGGCCAGGTGCAGTTGGTATAGGTCGATCCGGTCGGTGCCCAACCGGCGCAGCGAGGCGATCACGGCGGTACGCAGGTAACCGGGCGAAGCGTCCTCGCCGGTCGCCTGCCGAGTGGACTCGTCGAAGGTGTATCCCCATTTGGTGGCGATCACGGCGTCGTCGCGGCGGCCGGCGAGCGCGCGACCGAGCACCCGCTCACTGCGCCCGGCCCCGTACGTGTCGGCGGTGTCGAAGAGGGTGATGCCCACCTCGAGCGCCCGGCGTACCGCCCGCACCGACTCGTCGTCGTCGACCGCGCCCCAGCCCAGCGGCTGGGTGCCCTGCGCCCAGGGCCCGCCGATCGCCCAGCACCCCATGCCGAGGGCGCTGACCTCGATGCCGCTGCGCCCCAGGGTCCGTGTCGTGACTGCCATCGGCCGATCGTGCCACCTTCGGCGGGCCGGGGCGTAGCAGATCCGCGGGGCGGACGCGCGGGCCCTCGGGACGGTCAGCCGACCTGGCTGCCGCGCGGCGACCAGCCGGAGCGGCGCGGACACGGCGGGCAGCCCACCGCGAGCGTTACGGCGGCCGGGGTCAGGACGGCCAGGCGCGGGCGAGCAGGTCTCGGGTGTCGTGCAGGAGCTGCGGCAGGACCTTGGTCCGGCCGATCACCGGCATGAAGTTCGCGTCGCCGCCCCAGCGTGGCACCACGTGCTGGTGCAGGTGCGCGGCGATGCCGGCGCCGGCCACCCCACCCTGGTTCATGCCCAGGTTGAAGCCGTGGGCGTTGCTCACCTTGCGGACCACCCGCATGGCGGTCTGGGTGTACGCCGCCAGCTCGGTGGTCTCCGGCGCGTCCAGGTCGGTGTAGTCCGCGACGTGCCGGTAGGGGCAGACCAGCAGGTGGCCCGGGTTGTACGGGTAGAGGTTGAGCACCACGAACACGTGCTCGCCACGGGCCACCACCAGGCTCTCCTCCGGGGGCAGTTGGGGCCCCCGGCAGAAGGGGCAGCCGGTGGGCTTCTCGTAGCCCTCGGCCGGGCGGTCCTCGCCGGAGATGTAGGTCATCCGGTGCGGCGTCCAGAGCCGCTCCAGGCCGTCCGCCATGCCGTCGGTGTCCGTGTGCCGTTCCGCCCCTGTCACGAGCCGATCCTACGGAGCCGGCCGGCCGGGCCGCGACACCCACCGTCGCGAAAAACTCTGCGATGCAAGTTCTTGACGGATCAATACCGAGCCTTGAAGATTCCATGCATCCACAACCATCCATATGGAGGCGAGATGTTCCGACGGCTCGGCAGGTTCCTCGCGGCACTTGCGCTGACCGCCGCCACCACAGTGGCAGGCGTCACCCTCACCGCCGGCGCCGCCCAGGCGGACGGCTGCTACACCTGGGGACGCACCCTGGCCCAGGGTGCGTCCGGCGAGGACGTCCGGCAACTCCAGATCCGGGTCGCCGGATACCCCGGCTACGGCGCGGTGCTCGGCATCGACGGCGCGTTCGGCCCCGCCACCCGGTCGGCGGTGATCCGCTTCCAGCAGGCGTACGGGCTGCCGGCGGACGGGATCGCCGGCCCGCAGACGTTCAACCGGCTCTACGCCCTCCAGGACGACGACTGCACCCCGGCCAACTTCAGCTACGCCGAGCTGAACAAGTGCAACAGCGACTGGTCCGGCGGTGCGGTCTCGGCCAGCACGGCCCGGTTCAACGCGCTCGTCTCGATGTGGAAACTCCAGGCCATGCGGCACGCCCTCGGAGATGTGTCCATCGCGATCAGCAGCAGCTTCCGCAGCTACGCCTGCAACAGCGCGGTCGGCGGGGCGTCGAACAGCCGCCACCTGTACGGCGACGGGGTGGACCTGGTCGGCTCCCCGTCGTTCTGCCGGCTGGCCCAACAGGCTCGCAACCACGGCTTCGGGCAGATCCTCGGCCCCGGCTACCCGGACCACAACGACCACACCCACGTCGCGGCGGTCGGAGGCTGGTCAGCGCCGAACTGCGGCATCTGACCCCCGCACCACCCCAGGCGGCGCCGCTCACCCCTGCTGGCGCTGGAAGCCGGCCACCGGCGCCCGGACCGGCAAAGATCCTGTCACCGATCCCGGCGAAGATCGCGCTCGAACATGGAAGTAGTGGCCTCCTCAGGTTCGGAGGCCACTACTTCCTGGATCGAGCACGATCGAGCGGCAGCCGGGCCCGCGAGCCGCGGCAGCCGGGCCCGCAAGCCGCGCCGCGGCAAGCGGGCCGCGCAGGCAGGCCCGCAGGGCGGTTGCGCTACTCGGCGGCTGCGGAGGGGCCGATGTTGGTACGGGAGCTGACCACGTCGAGCACGTGGGTCACCGCCTCGGCGACCGGCACCCCGTTGCGCTGGGAACCGTCGCGGTAGCGGAAGGAGACCGTCCCGGCGGCCACGTCGTCGTCGCCGGCGATCACCATGAACGGGATCTTCTGCTGCTGGGCCGTCCTGATCTTCTTCTGCATCCGGTCGTCACCCGCGTCCACCTGGGCGCGGATGCCCTCGGCGCGCAGTGCGGCGACGAAGCCGTGCAGGTAGTCGGTGTGGTCCTCGCGGATCGGGATGCCCACCACCTGCACCGGTGCCAGCCAGGCCGGGAACGCGCCCGCGTAGTGCTCGGTGAGCACCCCGAAGAACCGCTCGATCGACCCGAACAGCGCCCGGTGGATCATGACGGGACGCTGGCGGCTGCCGTCGGCGGCCTGGTACTCCAACGCGAACCGCTCCGGCTGGTTGAAGTCGACCTGGATGGTGGACATCTGCCAGGTCCGGCCGATGGCGTCGCGGGCCTGCACGGAGATCTTCGGCCCGTAGAACGCCGCGCCGCCCGGGTCGGGCACCAACTCCAGGCCGGAGGTCGCGGCGGCGGTGCGCAGCGCCTCGGTGGCCTCCTCCCAGTCCTCGTCCGCGCCGATGAACTTGGGTGAGTCGTCCCGGGTCGACAGCTCCAGGTAGAAGTCGTCCAGGCCGTAGTCGCGCAGCAGGTCGAGCACGAAGCTGAGCAGCGTGGACAGCTCGCCGGCCATCTGCTCACGGGTGCAGTAGATGTGCGAGTCGTCCTGGGTCAGGCCCCGGACCCGGGTCAGGCCGTGCACCACGCCGGACTTCTCGTACCGGTAGACGGTGCCGAACTCGAACATCCGCAGCGGCAGCTCACGGTACGACCGCCCGCGCGACCTGAAGATCAGGTTGTGCATCGGGCAGTTCATCGCCTTGAGGTAGTAGTCCGCGCCCTCCAGCTGCATGGGCGGGAACATGGTGTCCGCGTAGTACGGCAGGTGACCGGACGTGTGGAACAGCTGCGCCTTGGAGATGTGCGGGCTGTTGACGAACTCGTAGCCCGCTTCCTCGTGCCGCTGACGGGAGTAGCCCTCCATCTCGCGGCGGATGATGCCGCCCTTTGGGTGGAAGACCGCCAGGCCGGAGCCGATCTCGTCGGGGAAGCTGAACAGGTCGAGGTCCGCGCCGAGCTTGCGGTGGTCGCGCCGGGCGGCCTCCTCCAACAACTTGAGGTACGCCTTGAGCTCGTCGCGGGTCGGCCACGCGGTGCCGTACACCCGCTGTAGTTGGGGGTTCTTCTCCGACCCGCGCCAGTACGCGGCGGCGGAACGCATCAGCTTGAACGCGCCGATCAGTCGGGTGGTCGGCAGGTGCGGGCCCCGGCACAGGTCCGACCAGCAGACCTTGTCCTCCTTGGCGTCGAGGTTGTCGTAGATGGTCAGCTCGCCGCCGCCGACCTCCATCACCTCGTCGGTGTCCAGGCCCTCGCCCTTGACCTCGATCAACTCCAGCTTGAACGGCTCGTCGGCCAGTTCGGCGCGCGCCTCGTCGAGGCTGCCGAAGCGGCGGCGACGGAACCGCTGCCCGGACTTGATGATCTCCTGCATGCGCTTCTCGAGCTTGCTGAGGTCATCGGGCTGGAACGGCTTGTCGACGTCGAAGTCGTAGTAGAAGCCGTTCTCGATGGGCGGGCCGATGCCCAGCTTCGCCTCGGGGAAGATGTCCTGCACGGCCTGGGCGAGCACGTGCGCGGTGGAGTGGCGCAGCACGTTGAGCCCGTCGGGCGAGTCCAGGCTGACCGGCTCGACGACGGTCTCCTCGGCGGGCGACCAGTCCAGGTCACGAAGCTGACCCTGCGGGTCGCGGACCACGACGACCGCCTTGGGGCCGTTCGCGGGCAGTCCGGCCGCGGCCACCGCGTCGGCCGCCGTCGTCCCGGCGGCGACGACGACGGGGTCGGCCACGGCGGGGGTACGGGGTGCGGACACGGTGACTCCTCCAAGCGGTACGAACGGTGCCGATCCTCGGCTCCTGCCGATGCTATCGGTCGACCCGCCCGCCACCGGGAACGGCACCTTCCTTACCGCCGACGTTGAACCTTTCGCGCCCCGCAGCCGAACTACAGGGTGTGGCCGGAAACCGGTGCCGGCCGCGTCGAAACGGATGGGGGCACGAGATGGCGAGCACGTACGGCGGTGGCCGTCGGCGGCGGATCGTGGCGGCGACCGCGGTGACCGCCGCTGGGCTGCTGCTCTGGCCGGGCGCGGCGTACGCGGCGGACCTGACCACCACCCCGACCGAGGCCCGACAGGGCGAGGCGGTACGGCTGGAGTTCAGCGTCCCGGAGGAGCGGGCCGGCACGAAGACCAAGCAGATCGAGATCCGGCTGCCCGCCGACGCGCCGATCGCCGAGGTCTACCCCATGTCGGTGGACGGCTGGGCGCCCCGGCTCAGCTCCCGCACCCTGGACAAGCCGTTGCCCGGCATCCACTCCTCCGGGGTGAGCACGGTGACCACAGCGGTGACCTGGGTCCGGGTCGGTGCGAGCGAGCCGGGGCCGGCCCGGTTGGCGCTCTCCATGGGGCCGATGCCGCAGACCGAGCGGCTCACCTTCGAGGTCGTCCAGACGTACGCCGACGGCACTGTGGTCCGGTGGGCGGACGCCTCCGGGCCGCACCGGGCACCGGCGCTCAGCCTGCTGCCGGCCGCACCGGGCGCCGGCGGACCGGCAGCGCACGGCGGTGGCCACGCGCCGGCCGCCGGCGGGCCGGCCGGCGAGGCCAGCGGTGTCGACACGGGACCGCTCTCCCGAGCGGGCGACACCGACGAGGACGCCGGCAACGCCGACGGGATGTTGGCCGCCGGGCTGCTGGCCGGGCTGGGCGGTGGCGCGACGATCGGTTGGCTGGTCAGCCGGTGGCGCCGACGCAACCCGGACGAGGCCACCGCGCTGGCCGAGGTGACCGGCGACCCGCACGAGGTCGCGACGCTGGCCGAGATAACCGGTCGCACGGACAAGACCGCAGAGCCCTCCACGGCGGGTGGCCCCGCGAACGACGCCACGACACCCACCGAGACAACCGGCCACGCGGACGAGACCGCAACGACCGCCCACCGGGCACCGACCGACCCGACGCCCGCCGACCCGCAGCCCGCCGACCCGCAGCCCGCTGTGTCCGCTGCATCGCGGTGATCCACTCGGCTTCCCGGAAACCGCGGCATCCCCGCCGCCCGGACAGCCCGATCTCGCGGTGATCCACTCGGCTTCCCAGAAACCGCGGCATCCCCGCCGCCCGGACAGCCCGATGTGCAGGAGGCCGAGTTGATCGTGGGCAGCGCCACCGCAGGGCACGCCGCACGGGGGCAGGCCGCACGGGGGCAGGCCGCGCGGGGGCAGGCCGCGCGGGGGCAGGCCGCGCGGGGGCAGGCCGCGCGGGGGCAGGCCGCACGGGGGCACGCCGCACGAGGGCACGCCGCACGAGGGCAGGCCGCACGGGGGCACGCCGCACGGGGGCAGGCCGCACAGGGGTGAGCCGCGCGGGGGAGCCCCGGGTGGTCAGGGCAGCCAGGCGGGGAGCGGTTCGCGGGCGGCCAGCCACTCCTCGGGCACCCCGCCCGGGGTACCGACGCCGGTGTGCGCCGCCACCACCGCTCCCGCGATGGCCGCCGTGGTGTCCACGTCCCCGCCGGCCCGTACGCACGTCTCGATCGCCGACGGATAGTCGTCGAGGTGGGTGGCGGCCACCCAGAGGGTGAACCCCACGGTGTCCTGGGCGGTCACCCGGGAGCCGTTGCCGAGCGCCGACACCACCCGGGGCAGCGGCCGGCCGAGCAGCCCGGACGCCCGATGTACGCCCCGGTGCACCTCGGTGCCCGGGTCGAGCGCGGCGGCGATCTCGGCGAGCAGCCGCTGCGGGGCCGGCCGGTGCCCGTCGAGCCGGGCCCGGGCGGCGAGCGCGGCGGCGACGGCGACCGCGACCGCGCCGGTGATCCCCTCCGGGTGCGCGTGCGTCACCTCGGCGCTGGCGCGGGCCTGGGCGGCGGCGCGCGCGGTCGAGTCGGCGAAGTACGCGCCCAGCGGGCCGACCCGCATCGCCGCACCGTTACCGCAGGAACCCTGCCCGTCGAAGGCGGAGGCGGCTGCCACCGGCCACGGGGTGCCGGTGCGGATCAGCTCCAGGATCAGCATCGCGCCCGCGCCGTAGCCCCGGCCCGCCGTACACCGCTCGGCGAAGGCGAGGGCCAGCCGGTCCCGGTCGACGCCGCTGGAGTCGGCCATTTCGGCGAAGACCGAGCAGGCCATCTCGGTGTCGTCGGTCCACTCCCAGGGCCCCGGGGGCAGGGCCTCGGCGGCGAGATCCAGGGGTGCCGGCCCCGACAGGAAATACCGTGCGCCGAGCGCGTCGCCGGTGGAGAGACCGGCGAGGCTGTCCCGGGCGAGCGCCAGGCGGGCATCGGCGAACAGGGTGAACGACATCGTCGTACCAGCTTGCCCGGTCCCCAGGCACGTCGCAACGCGATCAACTTGCCAGGCCAAGTACGGTCTTGTCGTGGCCTCCGTGCTCCTGGTCGAAGACGATCACGTCGTACGCGGCGCGATGCTGCGGTCCCTCACCGACCGGGGGCATGCCGTGCACGCCGTGGGCACGGCGTTGGACGCGCTGCGTCGGGTGGCCGCGGAGACACCCGACCTGGTGGTGCTCGACCTCGGCCTGCCCGACCTGGACGGCTCGGACGCGCTGCGGATGCTGCGCGGAATCACCGATGTTCCGATCATCATCGCCACTGCCCGCGACGACGAGCAGTCGGTCGTCAAGCTGCTGCGCGCCGGCGCCGACGACTACATGGTCAAGCCGTTCACCGGGGCGCACCTCGATGCCCGGATCACCACCGTGCTGCGGCGGGCCGGGCGGGCCAGTCGGTCCGTGCAGCCCGCCGTGCACAGTGTCGGCGGGCTGCGGGTGGACGTGGGCGAGCGCAGCGCCCAACTCGACGGGGAGCCGCTGGCGCTGACCCGCAAGGAATTCGACCTGTTGGCGTATCTCGCCGCACGGCCTGGGCGGGTAGTGTCCCGCCGGGAACTCTTGGAGGAGGTATGGCGGCAGCCATCGGTCGGCGAGGACCAGACCATCGACGTTCACCTGTACTGGCTCCGCAGAAAGATGGGCGAGTCCGCGGCGAAGCCGCGCTACCTGCGCACCGTGCGGGGGGTGGGATTCCGGCTGGTAGCACCGGACTGAGGACGGCGCTGGCCCTGCTCACGGCCGGCATGTGCAGTCTCGTGGCGCTCGCGTTCCTGATCCCGCTCGGGCTCAGCCTGCGCGAGCAGAGCCGCAACGAGGCGATCGCCGACGCCGCGCGGCGCAGCGCGCTGGTGACCGGCGCGCTGGCGGTCAGCACCGACCCGGCGGTCGTCGAGCGTGCCGTGGTGGCAAGCGCCGAGGGTGCCCCCACCCGCCCCGTGGTGCACGGGTTGGGGCTGGACGAGTCGGCCGGTCGCGCCAGCGGCGGCGACCTGGACCGGGCCCGCGCCGAGCGCCAGTCGTTGCTCGTCGACGTCGACGGGGGTGTGGCCCGGCTCGATCCGGTGGTCCTCGGTGACCGGACCGCGGTCGTCGAGGTGTTCCTACCGGAGTCCACGCTCGGCGAGGGCGCCGGCGGCACCTGGCTGCTGCTGTTCGCGGTCGGTGCGGCGATGGCCGGCGCGGCGGTGTTGGTGGTCGACCGGGTCGCCGCCCGCGCGGTGGACGCGACCCGGGGTCTGGTCAAGGCCGCGCTCTCGGTGGGCGACGGCGACCTCGGCGTACGCGTCGAGCCGACCGGTCCCCGCGAGCTGGCCGAGGCCGGGTACGCCTTCAACCGGATGGCCGACCGGCTGGACGCCGCCCGCACCGACGAGCGGGAGTTGGTGGCCGACCTGTCGCACCGGCTGCGTACCCCGTTGACGGTGCTGCGGTTGGACGCCGAGGCGTTGGAATCCGACGACACGAGTGTGGGTTCCTTCAGCCCGGCGGAGTTGGACCGGCTGCGCGGGATCCGGCGGATCCGGCAGGCGATCGTCACCCTGGAGGGTGAGATCGACGTGCTGATCAAGACCACCCGCAAGGCGGTCGCGCACGAGGCCGGGCCGGCGATGTGCGACGTCAGCGAGGTGGTCCGGGACCGGATGGTGTTCTGGGCGGCGTTGGCCGGAGACCAGAATCGGCCGCACCGGGTCAACGGGGCACAGTTGCGCATCCCGGCGCCGGTGCCACGGGCCGAGCTGGCCGCCGCGCTGGACGCGGTGATCGGCAACGTCTTCCGCTACACCCCGCAGGGCACCGCGTTCGAGGTGGCCGTGTCCCGGCGTGACGGTTACGTGGCGATCCGGATCGACGACGCCGGCCCGGGCATCGCCAACCCGGACCGGGCACTGCGCCGGGGTGCCAGCGACCAGGGCTCGACCGGGCTCGGTCTGGACATCGCCAAGCGGGTGGCGTTGCAGGCCAACGGTTCGGTGAGCATCGACCGCGCCCGGTTGGGCGGGGCCAGCGTGGTGATGCTGCTCGCCGACCCGGAGGCGACGCCCCGGCAGGTCAGCCGCTTCGGTCTGGTCGGTCGGATGGCCCGCGACGCCCGGGACACGAAGGCCAGTGGGCGCCGGTGGCCCCGCCAACGCCCCACCGACGACTGACGGGGCCGGTTTTGCGCCGGCGCAAGTCTTCCTTAGATCGCGGTTAACGACCGCGTTGGATCGGCTGCGAACTGACAGGATCACAACGCGAACCCACCAGTCCCCCGGCCGAGCGCACCGCGCACCCACGGCCGGTGGAGTCGCGCGCGCGGCGGGAGTCACAGGTCCCCCCACACCCACGCTCCCGCCGCGCGCCCAGCTCGCCGAGGTGACTGCCGCGTCGACAAGCTCAGCCGGCGGTGGCGAGGTACGCGTCGATCTCGGCGGTGATCCGCTGCTTGCCGGCGGCGTCGAGGAAGGACGCGGTGACCGCGTTGCGGGCCAGCCCGGCCACCCCCTCGGCGCCAACACCGAGCAGGCGGGCCGCCACCGCGTACTCGTCGTTGAGGGTGGTGCCGAACATCGGCGGGTCGTCGGAGTTGATGGTGACCAGCAGCCCGGCCTCGACGAGCCGGGGCAACGGGTGCTCGTCGAGGGTGGCCACCGCCCGGGTCCGCAGGTTGGACGTCGGGCAGACCTCCAGTGCGATCTGCCGCTCGGCCAGGTGGGTCAGCAGCTCCGGATCCTGCGCGGCGGAGATGCCGTGCCCGATCCGCTCGGCGCCCAGCTCGTTCAGCGCGTCCCAGATCGTCTGCGGCCCGGTGGTCTCGCCGGCGTGCGGCACCGAGCGCAGCCCGGCCGCGCGGGCCTGGTCGAAGTAGGGGCGGAACTGCGGTCTGGGTACGCCGATCTCCGGGCCACCCAGACCGAAACTGACCAGCCCGTCGGGGTGCTCGTCGAGCGCGATGCGCAGCGTCTCCTCGGCTGCCGGCAGGCCGGCCTCGCCGGGGATGTCGAAGCACCAGCGCAGCTCGATGCCGAAGTCGGCCAGGGCGCGCTTGCGGGCGTCCTCGATCGCCTCGCAGAACGCCGGCGCGGGGATGCCCCGTCGGACGTGCGAGTACGGGGTGATGGTCAGCTCCGCGTAGCGGACCTGTTGGCGGGCCAGCTCCCGGGCCACCTCGTGGGTGAGGATCCAGACGTCCTCCGGGTCGCGGATGAGGTCGACCACGCTCAGGTACACCTCGACGAAGTGGGCGAAGTCGCGGAACTCGAAGTAGCTGGCGAGCGCGTCCGGGTCGGCGGGCACGGGGGTACGCCCCTGGTGGCGGGCGGCCAACTCGGCGACGATCCGGGGCGAGGCGGAGCCGACGTGGTGCACGTGCAGCTCCACCTTGGGCAGGCCGGCGATGAAAGTGGGCAGGTCGGTCACGGGTTCTCCTGGTCATGGTCGCCGGTGCGGGCGACGAGGTCATGGTCGCCGGTGCGGGCGACGACGAAGACGCGGCGGAACGGGAAGTACACCTGACCCTGCCGCACCGGGTACGCCGCGGTGAGCCGTACCCCCAGCTCGGCCCGGAAGGCGGACCAGCCGGCGGCGTCGAGCGCGGCCCGGACCGGGCGCAGCGCCGTGCCCTCCATCCAGGCCAGCACCGGGTGCTCGGCGGCGGGTCGAGCCGGCAGCAGGTGCACGTAGGTAGTCTCCCAGGCGTCCACCGCGCAGCCGGCGGCGGTCAGCAGCGCCGCGTAGTCGGCCGGGTCGTCGACCGGGTCCGCGCGCAGCAGCGGGGCGACGTCAGCCCGCCAGGCCGGCCGGTCGGCGACCTCCCGCAGGGCGCGGTGCGAGTCGGCGGCGAAGTTGCCGGGAACCTGCACGGCGAGCCAGGCGCCGGTGGGCAGCTCGGCGGCCCAGCGGCGCAGCAGCTCCTGGTGGCCGGGGACCCACTGCAGTGCCGCGTTGCTGACCACCACGTCCTCGTCGCCGGCCGGACCCCAGTCGCGCAGGTCGGCGACCGTGAAGTCAACAGGCGCACCGAGGGCCACCGCCCGTTCGATCATGTCGGGTGAGGAGTCCAGGCCGAGCACCCGGCTCGTCGGCCAGCGCTCGGCCAGGACGGCGGTGAGCTGGCCGGGGCCGCAGCCGAGGTCGACCACCCGCCGGGGTCGGTCGGCGGGGATCCGTGCGAGGAGGTCGTGGAACGGCCGGGACCGTTCGTCGCCGAAGCGCAGGTAGGTCGCCGGGTCCCACATGACCGCCCCCTTAACCGTACGTTCGTACTGCTGACGGTACGGCTCGCCTGGCAGGGTGGCAACCCGATCACTAGGCTCGGGGCATGGAACAGCGCAGCTTCAACCGGCTCGGCCGGACCGTTGGCGCGGTCGGCCTGGGCGCGTGGCAACTCGGCGCCGACTGGGGCACCGTCAGCGAGGACGACGCGATGGCGGTGCTCGCCGCCGCCGTGGACGCCGGGGTCACCTTCCTCGACACCGCCGACGTGTACGGCGACGGCCGCAGCGAGCAGCTCATCGGCCGCTTCCTGCGAACCCGACCCGACGCCGGGCTGACCGTCGCCACCAAGATGGGTCGCCGCGTCGAGCAGGTGCCGGAGTCGTACACCCTGGCCAACTTCCGGCAGTGGACCGACCGCTCCCGGACCAACCTGGGCATGGACACCCTGGACCTGGTCCAGTTGCACTGCCCGCCCACCGAGGTCTTCTCCTCCGACGAGGTCTTCGACGGCCTGGACACCCTCGTCGCCGAGAAGGCCATCGCCGGGTACGGGGTCAGCGTCGAGACCTGCGACCAGGCCCTCACCGCGATCGCCCGGCCGGGCGTGGCGAGCGTCCAGATCATTCTCAACGCGGTCCGCCACAAGCCCCTGGAGCAGGTGCTGCCGGCCGCGGCGGCGGCCGGTGTCGGCATCATCGCCCGCGTGCCGCTCGCCAGCGGCCTGCTCTCCGGCCGCTACGACGAGCACACCGAGTTCCCCGCCGACGACCACCGCAACTACAACCGGCACGGCGCTGCCTTCGACGTCGGGGAGACCTTCTCCGGAGTCGACTTCGACCGGGGCCTGGCCGCCGTACGCCGACTGGCCCCGCTCGTCGGCACGGACCGCACCATGGCGCAGTTCGCCCTGCGCTGGGTGTTGGACCAGCCGGGCGTCACCGTGGTCATCCCCGGCGCACGCGACGCGGAGCAGGCCGGCCGCAACGCCGCGGTGGCGGCCCAGTCCCCGCTCACCGAAGAGCAGTTGGCAGCCGTACGCGACACCTACGACGAGTTGATCCGCCCGCAGGTGCACGACAGGTGGTGACCCGCGCTCGCGCCGCGCCGCCCGGCCCGCGATGCTGGACGTCGGCGTGCCGCCCCGGGCGGCGGAGAGGGGACGCGATGAGGGGTTGGCTTGCGCTCACCCTCGGCCTGCTGGCCGTGGTGATCGGGGCGGTGTGGACGGTCCAGGGCCTTGGCTACGTCAGCGGCAGCGTGATGACCGACCAGAAGATCTGGGCGGTGCTGGGCCCGGTCGTGGCGCTGGCCGGGCTGGTGGTGCTCTGGTTCGGCCTACGCTCGCGTCGACGCTGAGCGGTTGCTCCACTGGGGAGGGCGTACCTACCTACGCGAAGCCCCGCATCCCGAACGGGATGCGGGGCTGCACAGCGACCCTTGGCCGGGTCGTCCCACTGGCCGGCGGGGGCCGACCAGTCTCACTCAGATGGGACGAACCTGCTCGGCCTGCGGGCCCTTCTGACCCTGAGCAATCTCGAACTCCACCCGCTGGTTCTCCTCCAGCGAGCGGTAGCCGCTGGTCTGGATGGCCGAGAAGTGGACGAACACGTCAGCACCCCCACCATCGACGGTGATGAAGCCGAAGCCCTTGTCAGCGTTGAACCACTTCACGGTTCCCTGAGCCATGTGTATCTCCCTCTAAAAACTGGCGGCCGTGCACGCCGTCCGGCCGATTGGCCGTTTTTGAGCAGCGGTGCCTGAGGCGGCCCCACGAAGGAGACTTCTCTCAACCCACGCCATCTCGCAACAGCGGGGACCAGCAAATCACGGAGGCAAAAAGTCTGTCACGACCTTCCCGACGAATTTCTCCGACATGTGACCTGACGGATGCCTCAGGTGCGCTGGGCGGCGTCCAATGCCATGCGAAAGCCCCCTTCCCATCGATGCGGGTAGGGGGCTGAAGTCGCTGCTGGTCAGTCCGGCCAACTGCCGGTCATCCGGCGGACGCCGACCGCGCCGCCCCGGTCCACAGCGGCCCGGACGACCGCGAAGATCGCGCCCTGCAACGCCGCCGCGGCCAGGATCTCGCCCCAGCCGCGATCCTCGTCGGTCGCGTTCGGCGCCTCACCGTCGCCCGCGGTGACCTTCCAGACCTGCCGGAAGATCGCCCCGGCCACCGTGCCTGCGGCGATACCCAACAACACGCCGACCGGCCGGTACGCGACCCTGCCGATACTCTTGCTCACCTACGCCTCCCCCGCACGATCATCAGCACCACCACGGTGGCCACCGCACCGGCCGCGACGACCGCCCACGGCACCGGGTTGCGGCGCACCAACTCGCCCTTGTCGTACGCCTGTGCGCGTACCAACTCGCCCTTCTCGTACGCCTGCGCCCGGGCCACCCCGGCGCCCCGCGCGGCCTGCCCGCGAACCCGGGCGACGGTCTGCGCCGCCTGCTCACGCATCCGCTCCTTGGCCTGCTCGGCGGACTCCTTGAGACGGGCCTTGACGTCGGCCTTGGCGGCCAACGCCTCCATCGTCTCGCCCAACTCGACCCGGGTACGACGGATCTCCTCGCGGAGCGCCTCCGTGTCGCCGGTCCCGTTGCCGGTCATTGCCGCCCCCTGTCCTTCACCGCGGCGGTGACAGTGTCCATGTCGGCCCGGAGGCTGCGGACCGTGGCCGCCGGAACCGGCGGGACGGCACGACTGACCTGCTTCTTGCCCACCAGGGCGAGGATGCCGGCCACCAGGAAGCAGGCCACCGCCACGATCAGCGCCGCGGCCCAGGCGGGCAACACCAGGTCGAGCAGCAGGATCGCCGTGGCGACAAACGCACCCAGGCCGAAGAACGCGAGCGCGCCGCCGCCGCCGAACAGGCCGATCCCGATGCCCGCGTGCTTGCCCTTCTGGGTCAACTCCGCTCGGGCCAGCGTCAGTTCGTCCCGTACGAGACGGGAAATCTGCTCGGTGGCCCGCTGCACCAACTCGGCGGTGGAGGGCTCGCTCCCATTCTGGGATGTGCGGGCTTTCGCCACGTCAGCCATGCTGTCCTCCTTTCCTCATCACCGCGCTGTATGCCCGGAGTCGCCGCTCGTCAATCCTAAAGCGCGGCAAGCGGCTCACCGTCACGGTTGTCCGGACGCCGCGCCGCCGATACGCGGCCAGCAACCGCGATCACGCCAGAGACGTCCGGCAGCACATCCCCCACCCAACCGCAACCAAACCTCCCAGACCCCCAACCCCTCCCCCCACCCCACCCCACCCCCACCCCCCACCCCCCAAGGTGATCAAGAGGTTTGCGTCAGAAATCGGGCTCCCGGTGACGCAAACCTCTTGATCACCGCGGGTCGGCGGGACCGGGCGCTTGGGCAGCTCAGTTGATCATGAAGTTGTTGCCGCCCGGGTCGGCGTGTCTTGGCGATAACTTCATGATCAACGCGGCTGGGCATGGGGGGAGCGGGCGAGGGGGCGGGGGGCGAGGGGGCGGGGGGGGCGAGGGGGCGGGGGGCGGGCGAGGGGTGGGGGTGGGGGTGGGGGTTTCAGGGGCGGGATTCGTCGGGGCCTACGAAGGCTTCGCTGCGGGCGTCGCCGTCGTCGCTGCCACCGAAGACACGGGCGTCGTCGGGCGCCTCGGTGTCGGGCAGGCGCCGGGCCGGCCGCCTGGGCTGCACCCACTGCCAGGAGAGGTTGCTGTTGGAGTCGCCCAGCTCGGTGCGGATCCGGGGCATCGCCGTCGGGCGGTTGTCCCGGATCCAGGCGACCAGATGCTCCCGGACGAGGCAGCGCAGATCCCACAGGCTGCCCGCGTCGGCGGCGCTCACCAGCGCGCGCACCTTGATCATCCCGCCGGTGGCGTCGGTGACCTGGAGGACGCAGACCCGGCCGTCCCACAGCTCGGTGCCCTCGCAGAGGCGGCGCAACTCCTCGCGCATGGTCTGCACCGGCACCGCCCAGTCCACGTCGAACTCGGCGGTGCCGAGTACCGCCGCCTCGGTCCGCGTCCAGTTCTGGAACGGCTTGCTGGTGAAGTACGAGGTGGGCAGGATCAACCGGCGGTCGTCCCAGATCTGCACCACCACGTAGCTGAGGGTCAGCTCCTCGATGCGACCCCACTCCCCCTCCACGACGACCACGTCGTCGAGCCGGACGGCGTCACTGAAGGCGAGTTGGAGGCCGGCGAAGACGTTGCCGAGCAGGCTCTGCGCGGCGAGCGCGGCCACCACACCGACCACACCGGCGGAGGTCAGCACACCGGCGCCGATGCCCCGCACGCTGGGGAACGTCATCAGCATCACGCCGACGGTCAGGATGACGATCACCGCGATGGTCAGTCGGCGCAGCATCACCACCTGGGTGCGTACGCGTCGGGCGTGCCGGTTGTCCGGTACGTCGATTCGGAACCGGGCCAGCGCCGTGTCCTCCACGACGATCAACAGCGAGGCGACCAGCCAGGCGGTGGTGGCGATGACGCCGAGGATGAGCAGGTGCAGCAGCAGTCGTCGCCAGCCCTCGCCGACCGCGTACCCGGTGCTGAAGCGGACGGCGAACTGCACGGCCAGGACCGTCCCGGCGACCTGGAACGGGCGGTGTGCGTGCTCGGTCAACTCGGTCAGCAGCAGTGACCGGCGGCCGAATCGGCGGGTCGTCCGGTGCACGACCTCGACCAGGAACAGGGCGACCGCCGCCGCGACGAGCGCGGCAACGGCCGTTTCGAGATAGTTCTGCACGGCTTCGGTGCTTCCCTTCGATCAGACGACGGGCACTCCGGGCAAAAGCCCAAGAGTGCCCGTCGTCCTCAGAATCGACCAGCTCAGACCTTGCGGTACCGGGACTGGAGGAAGCAGTAGACGCCGAAGGCGGCGATGCCGAGGGCGACCAGGGTGAGCAGGAACGTGCCGTACGACTGCTCGCGCAGGGTGTGCAGCGCGGCGTCCAGGCCACGGGCCTTCTCCGGGTCGTAGTTGACCGCCGCGACGATGATCAGCAGGCCGGAGATGCCGTACGCGACGCCCTTGGCGATGTACCCGGCCATGCCGAGTCGGCGGGCCAACTGGCGGGTCTTCGGGCTCATCTCACCGGTCTTCAGGTGCTTCTCGAACTTCTTGCGGGCGCCGTAGATGACCAGGCCGATGCCGATCGCGGCGAGCACCAGACCGGCCAGGCCGACGAGCCAGCGGCCTCCGCTGGAGGTCATCAGCTTGCCGGTCAGCGCCTCCTGCTGGTCGGCGCTGTTCGACGAGGCGTCCTTGAAGACCTTGAACGCGGTCCAGGCGAAGTAGAGGTAGACGATGGTCCGGCCCGCCGAGGCGACCCGTTCCATGACCCGCTCCTTGCCGCGCTCGGCGCGGTGCCCGCTGGCGGCCTCCAACGCCTGCCAGATCGCCATCGCGAGCAGGCCGACGGCGACCGCGATGACCAGGAACTTGCCCAGGGGCTGCTCGGAGAGGGTACGCAGCGCGCCGGACTGGTCGCCGTCGTCGGACGACGTGCCGAACGCGATCTGCAACGCCAACCAGGCGAAGAGGAGGTGGACGATGCCGTAGCCGATGAAGCCGGCCCGGGCGAGAAGTTCCAGCCACCGGCTGTCCGCCGTTCGGGAGGCGGTGGCTTGCGCGCTACGGGTGAGTGACATGGCGTCACAATCTCCCAATCCGACGATTTCCAAACGTCGGCCACCGCCTCCCGGCCTGGGTCAGTTACCCGGGTTGCGCGAGACGCGGATCTTGACCTGCTGGTCGGTCACGCTGTCCAGGGTGACCGCGAAGCCTCCGGCCTCGGCGGCCTGCTGGCCGGTGGTCAGGGTGAGCTGCTCGCCGGCGACCTCGACGGTCACCTGGTCGCCCTCGGCGCCGACCAGCTTGGCCTCGACGCCCAGGATGGTGGTGCTCGCGTCGACACCCCGCTCGAAGGTGACCGTGCAGGCGTCCAGCCCGCAGTCGGTGGAGGCGCCCTGGGAGCTGCACCCGGCGAGCACGGCGAGGCCGAGCGCCAGACCGGCGAGGAGACCGGCGGCGCGGCGGACGGGGGGCATGGACATGGTGGCGGGTCGGTTCGTCACCCCGCCAAGGGTACGAGACGCCCGCGACGCCCAGGCGACAGCGAGCGCGGGCCGGGCCCCGGCTATGGTCCGGGACATGCCGTTCGACATCGCCCGCACCCGGGCCGCGTACCCCGCCCTGACCGAGGGCTTCGTCCACTTCGACGGTGCCGGTGGCACCCAGACCGCGGCGGGTGTGATCGACGCGGTCACCGACGCCATGCGGTCGGCGGTCGGCAACCGCAGCGCCGCCTCCGTACCGGGGCGCCGGTCGTTGGAGCTGGTGGCCGAGGCCCGTTCGGCGGTGGCCGACCTGCTCGGCGCCGACCCGGCCGGGGTGGTGCTCGGGCCGAGCGCGACCGCGCTGACGTACACCCTGGCCCGCACGCTCGGCGCGACCTGGCGCCCGGGTGACGAGGTGGTGGTGTCCCGGCTCGACCACGACGCGAACATCCGGCCGTGGGTGCAGGCCGCCGAGGCGGCCGGCGCGACGGTGCGCTGGGCCGAGGTCGACCCGGGCACCGGCGAGCTACCCGCCGACCAGTACGCGGACCTGGTCGGTGAGCGGACCCGGCTGGTCGCGGTGACCGCCGGCAGCAACGCCATCGGCACCATGCCGGACGTGCCGGCGATCGCCAAGGCCGCGCACGCGGTCGGCGCGTTGGTCTGTGTCGACGGGGTGCACTCGGTTCCGCACGGGCCGACCGACCTGGCCTCGCTCGGTGCCGACGTGCTGGTCACCAGCGCCTACAAGTGGTCCGGCCCGCACCTGGCGGCAATGGTGGCCGACCCGGCCCGGTGGGCGGCGCTGCGCCCGGCGAAGCTGGTGCCGTCGTCGGACGCGGTGCCGGACCGGTTCGAGTACGGCACACCGAGCTTCCCGCTGCTCGCCGGTGTGACGGCGGCGGTGGACCACCTGGCGGGGTTGGACCCGGACGCGGTCGGGGACCGGCGGGCGCGGCTGCGGGCCGGGCTGGCCGCCGCCCAGGCGCACGAGGAGGCGCTGCTGGACCGGCTGCTCACCGGGCTGGCGCAGCGGCCGGCGGTCACCGTCTACGGAACGCCTGCCCGGCGCTGCCCGACGGTCTCGTTCCGGGTCGCCGGCAGGTCGCCGGCGGCCACCCAGGAGGCGTTGGGCGCCGCCGGCTTCTGCCTTTCGGTCGGCGACTACTACGCCTACGAGTACTTCCAGCTGATGGGTCTGCGCGACAGCGGCGGCGCGGTCCGGGCCAGCATCTACCACTACAACACCGCCGACGAGGTGGACCGGTTGCTCGCCGAACTCGACGCGCTTGCCGACGCCGCGGGGACAATGGCCGGATGAGCACCCTGGTCGAGGACAACCCGGCGAAGCACCGCTTCGAGATCCTTGTCGACGACGCGCTTGCCGGCTTCACCGCGTACCTGCCGCGCGGGGAGGTCCTGGTCTTCACCCACACCGAGGTGGACCGGGGCTTCCAGGGCAAGGGGGTGGGCGGCACGCTGATCCGCGGCACCCTGGACCAGCTTCGCGCCCGTGGCACGAAGCTGGTGCCGCAGTGCCCCTTCATGGCCGCGTTCATCGACAAACACCCGGAGTACGCCGACCTGGTCGTCGACCTGGCGTAGGCGGGACTGTCAGCGGGCGCCGGTGAGCACCTCTGCGGCGGCCTGTCCGCTGGCCCGGGTGGCGCCGTGGGTGGCCAGGTGCACCGCACCGGTGACCAGCTCGGGCACGCCCAGCTCGACCACCACCGCGTCCGGCCGGACGGCGAGCGCGCGGTGCACGGCGGCGGCCATCCAGTCGTGTCGGTGCAGGTCACGGACGACCAGGACCAGGGGACGGGTGCCCGCGCCGGCCCCCGGGTCGGCCGGCACGTCGGGTTCGGCGTAGCGGACCGTGCTGGTGCCGGGCAGCAGCTCGCCGAGTGGTCCGCCGACGCCCCAGGGGGTCTCGGCACCGATGGCGATGTTGCGCTGCGGCTCGAACTCGACGACGTGTGCGGCCCGGGTCAGGGGCAGCGTGGCCGTGGCGCCCCGGGTCGCCGTGACCCGGACGGCCCGGCGGGCGGCGACCAGACCGACGTCGGTCGCGGCGCGCGTCGCCGCCGCGCTGTCGCTGCGGGCAGCCATTGTCCAGGCGGCGAGTTGACCGACGCGCTTGGCGGCCTCGGCGAGACGCTCCTCGGGCAGCTCGCCGGAGACCACGGCGGCCACGATGGCGTCGCGCAGCTCACCTGCGGCGTGCTCGTCGGCGCGTTCGCCGCCGATGCAGATCGCGTCGGCCCCGGCGGCGAGGGCCCGGACCGTCGCCCCGGCGAAGCCGTACCGGTCGGCGACCGCGCGCATCTCCACCGCGTCGGTCACCACCACGCCGGAGAAGCCCAGTTCGTCGCGGAGCAGCCCACCCAGGATGCGCTGGCTCAGTGTCGCCGGCAGGTGCGCGTCGAGCGCGGGCACCAGCAGGTGGCCGGTCATCACCGCCTGCACCCCGGCGGCCACCGCGGCGCGGAACGGGGCCAGTTCGCAGGCGTCCAGCCGGGCCCGGTCGGCGGTGATCCGGGGCAGGTCGTGGTGGGAGTCGACCCGGGTGTCGCCGTGCCCGGGGAAGTGTTTGGCGCAGGCCGCGACGCCGCCGGCCTGGAGCCCGCGGACCCAGGCGGCGGTGTGCCGCGCGACGAGCGCCGGGTCGGCGCCGAAGGAGCGGACGCCGATCACCGGGTTCGCCGGGTTGGAGTTGACGTCGGCGTCCGGGGCGTAGTTGAGGGTGACCCCGGCCGCGGCCAGTTCGACGCCGAGGTCCCGGGCGACGGCTTCGGTCAGCGCCGGGTCGTCGACCGCGCCGAGAGCGAAGTTGCCGGGCCGGGAGCTGCCGTGGACGGACTCCAGCCGGGTGACGTCGCCGGCCTCCTCGTCGATCGCCACGATGATGTCCGGCCGTTCCGCGCGCAGCGTCGCGGTGAGCGCGGCCACCTGCTCGGTGTCGACGACGTTGCGGGCGAAGAGCACCACCGAGCCGAGACCCTCGCCTAGCCAGCGGCACACCCACGGCGGTGGCGTGGTGCCGACGAAGCCGGGTTGCAGCACGGCGGCGGCGAGCGCCGGAAGGTGCCCGGAGGTGGCGGTCACTGCGCCGCCTCGTCCATCACCGGCGACGGTGCGCCCCCGTCGACCCGCTGGTTGCGCTCGCTCATGCGGCCCCCGTACCCCATCTCTCGCGCGCCCTCGGCGCACCGCCACCGGCAGGCGGTCATGCCATGGTCACACCGGGCGATTCAATAGTCAATAAACCTTACAGTTGCCTCAGGGGCCGCTCCCCGGGGAGAGTTCGAGCATGGAACCCGCACTGCTGGCCGACGCGACGAGCCCGGCCGACATCCCCGGCGTACGCCTGCTCGGCCTGGTGGTCGGCGCCCTGCTGCTGCTCGCCGCGATCCGGGCGATGTTCGGCCGACGCTGACCGGGCTACGGCTCTGGCGGCCCGAGCCGATGATCTCCCGAATGCGTTTCGGTTGTCCTGGGCTCGGGTACCTCCGGCCCTCGATGAAACTGTCCACGCACTCGATGACGTTGCGCCGCGCCGCACGCAGCCTGTTCGGCTGGAAGGCACTGCGGCCCAACCAACTGGCCGCCATGCGCGCGGTCATGAAGCGACGCGACGCGCTTGTGGTGTTGCCCACCGGCGCCGGCAAGTCGGCGATCTACCAGATCCCGGCCAGCCTGATCCCCGGCCCCACCGTGGTGATCTCCCCGCTGCTGGCCCTCCAGCAGGACCAGATCGCCTCCCTCAACGAGCGGCAACGCCCGGAGCTGCGGGCGGTGCGGATCAGCTCGAACGAGACGCCCAACCAGCAGGCCGAGGCGATCACCGAGGTCCGCGAGGGCCGGGCGGAGTTCCTCTTCATCACCCCGGAGCAGCTCAGCAACCCTGCGCGGATGGCCGAGGTGGCCAGCCTGAAGCCGGCCCTGGTGGCGATCGACGAGGCGCACTGCATCTCGGCCTGGGGGCACGACTTCCGCCCCGACTACCTGGCGCTCGGGCACCTCATCGAGGGCCTCGGCCGGCCGCCGGTGGTCGCGCTGACCGCCACCGCCTCCCCGCCGGTACGCGACGACATCATCGCCCGGCTGCGGTTGCGCGACCCGGACGTGGTGGTCTCCGGGCTGGACCGACCCAACCTGTTCCTCGAGGTGGCGCACTGCCCGGACGAGGACTACCGGTGGCGGCGTCTGATGACCCTGTTGAGCGACGAGGGGCGGCCCGGGATCATCTACGTGCCGACCCGCCGCGCCGCGGAGGAGTTGGCCACCCGGTTGACCGACGCCGGCTTCCCGGCGCAGTTCTACCACGGTGGGATGGCGATCGGCGCCCGCGCCGAGCTGCACGAGGCGTTCCTCGCCGACCAGGTCCCGATCATGGTCGCGACCTCGGCGTTCGGCATGGGCATCGACAAGCCGAACATCGCCTGGGTGGTGCACATGGCGCTGCCCGACTCACCGGACAGCTACTTCCAGGAGATCGGCCGGGCCGGACGCGACGGGCAGCCGTCCCGCGTGCTGCTGCTCTGGCGGGCCGAGGACGTGGGCCTGCAACGGTTCTTCAGTGGTGGCCTGCCCGACGAGAACGAACTGCGCGACCTGGCCGCGCTGCTGCGCAAGAAGGCGGCCACCAAGACCGAACTGCGCGAGACCACCGGTCTGGGGCCGCGCAAGCTGGGCCAGTACCTGTCCCTGCTGGAGCAGGTCGGCGCGGCCGAGCCGCGCGCCCGGCAGCGCATCGGCGCTCCCCGCTACTCCCCCAACCCGACCGACGCCGCCGCGGCGGCGCTGGCCGAGGCGGAACGCCAGCAGACCGTGACCCGGTCCCGCACCGACATGATGCGGGCCTTCGCCGAGACCCGATCCTGCCGTGGGCAGACCCTGCTGGCCTACTTCGGCGAGCAGATGACGGAGGTCTGCGGTCACTGCGACAACTGCCACCACGGCACCAGCGTGGCCGACCAGGGCGCGGTCGGACCGTTCCCGGTGCACAGCCAGGTGCGGCACCCGGAGTGGGGGCAGGGCATGGTGCTCTCGTACGAGGACGACAAGATGACGGTCCTCTTCGAAGAGGTCGGGTACAAGACGTTGTCCGTGCGCGTGGTGTCCGAACAGGGCCTGCTGACCCTGGACTAGCCTGACCCGGGCACGGTTTCCGGGCCCGGTGGATCGACAAAGCAGAGCACCGATTGACCAAGCAGAGCAGGGCGGAAGGGGCGTTGTCGTGATCGAGCAGCCGGCGTACACCGGGTTCGGTTTCTCCGACGGGGAGTGGGGGCTGCTTGTCGGCCTGCCGCAGTCGGTGCTGACCGCGGCGAGCGCCGCCGAGTCCGACGGCACCCGCCGGACCATGGCGGAGAACGCCGCCGGGCTGGAGACCATCGCCGCCGGCCGGGAGTCGGCCAGCCCGCTGGTCAACGCCGTGGCCGGTGAGATCGTCAGCCAGGTCGCCGACCCGGACACCGGCGAGGAGCTGCCGGTCATCGCGCCCGCCGACCCCGGGGCGTACATCGACGACGTGCTGCTGCGGGCCGGCGAGGCCAACGCGTTGCTGGCCGCGCGGGTCGACGAGGGTGAGGCCGGCGCGTACAAGCACTGGCTCGTGAAGATCGCCGAGCAGGTGGTGGGTGCCGCGTCGAGCGGCGGGCTGCTGGGCATCGGCGGCGAGTCGGTGAGCGACTCCGAGCGGCGTTTCCGCGACCGGCTCGCGCACGTGCTCATCGACTGACCGGGGACAACGACGCGTCGGCCGGCCCGGTCGGCTCGGCGGCAAGCACCGCCGGGTCGGCCGGTCGCACGTCGCGCAGGGTGACAAGCGCGGTGACCGCGCCCACGAGCATGACCGCCATGGCGGCGTACGCGGCCAGGTGCAGCCCGTCGGTGAAGGCGACCTCGGCGGCGTGCCGCACCGCGTCGGCCAGGTCCGCCGGCAGACCCTGGGCGACCGCGAGCGCGCCGCCCAGGGTCTCCTGGGCCGCGGCGCCGGCAGCGCCGGGCAGCCCGGCCGGTAGGCCGTCGACGATCTCGCGGCGGTAGACCGCCGCACCCACGCTGCCCAGGATCGCCATTCCCAGCGCACCACCAAGCTCGCTGCTGGACTCGGTGAGCGCCGACGCGACACCTGCCTGCTCGGGTGGTGCCGCACCCAGGACCAGTTCGGTGACGAGGGCCATCACCATCACCAGGCCGGCGGCGTAGACACTGGCGCCGCCGAGCAGCAGCCACAGCGGCGTCTCCGGGGTGACCCGGGTCAGCACCACGAAGCCGAGCACGGCGATCCCGAACCCGGTACCGATCAGGTAGGCCCGTTCGACGCGCTGGGCGAGAGCGGCGGCGGCCGGCGCGATGCCACCCACGGCGAGCGACGGCACCAGGCTCCACAGCGCCGCCCGCAGCGGGCTCAGGCCGAGCACCAACTGCAGGTGCTGAGTGGTGAAGATGGCGAAGCCGACGATTGCGAACATCGCCAGCAGGTTGACCGCGAGCGACCCGGCGAAGCCGCGACGGCGGAACAACGCGAGGTCGACCATCGGGTACGCCCGGGTCCGCTGCCGGCGCAGGAAGAGCGCGCCCACCAGCAGGCCGCCGACGACGGCGAGGACCCGCACCGGGTTGAGGCCGTCGCGGGCCATCTCCTTGATGCCGTAGATCACCGGCAGCAGCGCCCCGAGCGACAGGGCCGCGCTGACCAGGTCGAACCGCCCGGTCGCCGGGTTACGGAACTCGGGCACCAGGAGCGGGGCGAGCAGGAGCAGCATCAGCATCGCCGGAAGGTTGATCAGGAAGATCGAGCCCCACCAGAAGTGCTCCAGCAGGATGCCGCTGAGCACCGGACCGATCGCGATGCCGCCGGTGAGGGTGGCGGTCCAGATGCTGATGGCGGTGCCCCGCTGCCTGGCGTCGTGGAACATGTTGCGCACCAGGGCGAGGGTCGAGGGCATCAGGGTGGCCCCACCGACGCCGAGCAGGGCGCGGGCGGCGATCAGCGTCGCGGTGCTGTCGGCGTACGCGGCCAGCAGCGACGCCGCGCCGAACGCGGTGGCGCCGATCAGCAGGAGCCGGCGGCGGCCGATCCGGTCACCCAGGGCGCCCATGGTGATGAGCAGCCCGGCCAGCACGAAGCCGTAGATGTCGAAGATCCAGAGCTGCTCGGTGGCGGTGGGGCGCAACTCCGCGCTGATGAACGGGACGGCGAAGTAGAGCACCGACACGTCCATCGAGACCAGCAGCAGCGGCAGCATCAGCACCGTGAGCCCGATCCACTCCCGCCGACCGGCTCGCGGTGCCGGCGTGGTGTTGGCAGTCATGATCAGTTTCCTTTCTGCGTATGTCGTACGCTGTTATGCGTAGACCATACGCAGAACTAGGATGGCGGGGCAAGGAGGAAATGTGGCGGCGAAGACAGACGACAGCGGGCCGAAACTCCCGCCGGCCATCGAGAGCGCCTGGGGGCTGCGGGAACGCCCACCCAAGGGCCCCCGGCCGGGAATGAGCGTGCCCACCATCGTGGACGCCGCCGTGCGCGTGGCCGACGCCGACGGCCTGGCGGCCGTCTCGATGAGCCGGGTGGCCAAGGAGTTGGGCGCCGCCACCATGGCCCTCTACCGGTACGTCGGCTCGAAGGACGAACTGCTGATGCTCATGGTGGACACCGGGTACGGCCCCTCCCCCGGCCCGCCCGCGGCGGAGGCCGACTGGCGCGCCGGCCTGACCCGCTGGGCGTGGGCCGAGCACGACGTGCTGCGGCACCGGTCCTGGCTGCTGCACGTGCCGATCAGCGGCCCACCGATCACCCCGCAGCAGCTCGGCTGGATGGAGGACGGGCTGCGCTGCCTCGACGGCACCGCGCTCGGCGAGGGCGAGAAGATGTCGGTGCTCCTGCTGATCACCGGTTACGTCCGCAACGAGGCCACCCTCACCTCGCAGGTCGCCGAGGGCAGCCGGGCGGCCGGGGTCGAGCCCAGCGAGATGATGCCCGCGTACAGCCGGACGGTGGCCCGGCTCATCGACCCGGCCCGCTTCCCGGCGCTGCACCGGGTGCTGGCCGCCGGTGTGCTCCACCAGGCCGACAACCCGGACGACGAGTTCACCTTCGGCCTGGACCGGATCCTGGACGGCGTCGAGGCGCTGATCCGACGCCGACCGGCCTGAGGGGGCCCGGATGCTGCCAAGAGACACCATCGACACCACAGTCCTGCCGCCGGGTGAACGGTTCGGCATGTGGCTGGACCTGGTCGCACGCACCTCGGCGCCGCTGCGTATCCAGTCCGCGCACCGCGACGACTTCGCCGCCCGCGCCGACTTCATCGACCTCGGCCCGATCCAACTGGTGCAGTACGAGTACCCGTCGCTGGACGCCACCCGGACCCGGAAGCTGGTCCGTCAGTCCGACCCCGAGCTGTACATCCTCGCCTTCACCACCGGCGGCGTCGGCACGTCCAGCCAGGACGGTCGCCGCAGCGAGATCCTGGCCGGTGAGTTCACCTTCTACGACGGGTCCCGGCCGCACGACGTCTGCCACCACGCGACCGAGCCGGAGCGGGACCAGGCCACTTCGATCATCACGCTGATCCCGCACGCCGCCCTGCCCCTGCCACCACAGCGGATGGCGGCGCTCTACGGCGGCCGGATATCCGGTAGCGAGGGGATCGGGGCGCTGCTGGCGCAGTTCCTCGTCCAGGTGACCGGGCACCCCGAGCAGTACCATGCCGCCGACGCCAGCCGGCTCGGCGCGGTGGGGCTCGACCTGGCCACCACCATGCTCGGCCGGCACCTCGTCGCCGAGGACGCCGTGCCCACCGAGGTCCGCCGCCGGGCGCTGCTCACCCAGGTGCAGTCGTACATCCACCGCCACCTCGGCGACGCGACCCTCGGCCCGCAGGTGGTCGCCGACGCCCACCACATCTCGGTGCGGTCCCTGCACCGGCTGTTCGAGACAGAAGACTCCACCGTGGCGTCGTACATCCGGGACCTGCGGTTGGCCCGGTGCCGCCGCGACCTCACCGATCCGGCGCTGCGCCACCAGCCCGTGCAGACCGTCGCGGCCCGATGGGGCTTTCCCGACAAGGCCCACTTCAGCCGGGCGTTCCGGGCCGCGTACGGCACCACCCCGCAGGACCATCGCGACAGCGGCTCGGATCTGGCACGGATCGTCAACCGTCGGGCGTCCATGGTCAACTCGCTGCCGGCAGACTGACACCAACGCGGCCGGCCGTCACCCGGCGGGCCGCCAACGGGGGCCGTGGCGAGGCGCCCGCCGCGCGAGCGGCGGGCGGCCGCCCGGTGGCACCCCGCTGACGCCCGAGGCTCCGGTCCCGTCGCGCTTCCCCCCAGAATCGCCGACGGGGCCGGTCAGGACCTCTCCAGCAGCTCCAGGACGACCCGTTCCGCCTCCTCGCGAGGCGCCAGCGGATCCAGCGACGCCACCACCCCGTCGTGGTAGAGGTCGACCACCCGGGGGTCCACGTAGGACGCGCGGGCCACCGTCGGCGTGTTGCCCAGCAGATCCGCCACCGCACGCATCACGGCGACCACCGCCCTGCGCCTGGCGGTCACCGAGCGGGCCGGGTCGGCGGTGGCCAGCTCGGTGGCCGCGAGCACCGTGGCGTGCCAGGTGCGGAAGTCCTTCGCGGTCATCTCCCCACCGCTGGCGTCCCGCAGGTAGCCGTTGACCTCGTCACTGCGCACGTCGCGCCACTCCCGGCCGTCCCAGTAGCCGAACAGCCGCTCGGCCCGACGCCGTCGACGGCGCAGATCGACGAGCACCTGGCACAGCTCCGGGTCCTCGATCCGGCGTACCTGCTCGATGCCGCCCTTCGCGGGGAACACCAACACCACGCAGCCGCCACGGGACCGGGCATGCTCGGGGCGCAGGGTGGCAACCCCGTACGTCGGGTCGTCGCCGGAGGCGTACTGGTCGCTGCCCACCCGGAACATCCCCATGTCCAGCAGCCGGGCCACCGTGGCCAGCACCCGGTCCCGGTTCAACCCCCGGCCGTCCAGGTCCCGCCCCACCCGCTCGCGCAGCGCCGGCAGCCGCCGCGCCACCTCCAGCACGCGGTCGAACTTCGCCTCGTCCTGCTTCTCCCGCCACCTCGGGTGGTAGACGTACTGCTTGCGTCCGGCCGCGTCGATACCGATCGCCTGGATGTGCCCGTTCGGGTGCGGCGCGATCCAGACGTCCTGCCACGCCGGGGGGATGACCAGCTCCCGCAACCGGACCAGGACCTCCGGATCCCGCACCGGGTCGCCGGACGGGTCGACGAAGAGCCAACCCCGTCCGCGCCGACGCCGTCCGTACCCCGGTCGACCCGGGTCGCTACGCCGCAACCGCACCGGAGACCCGCACCACCCTCTCCACCTCGGCCACGGCGGCAAGCACCTCGTCGAGGCGCAGGGCCGCCATCGTCGGGTGGCTTCCTACCCCGTCCCACCTGGGCCAATCCGCCTCGCCGGCCCAGAGCACCCGGTGCCGTGGCCGGTCCGGCGGTGGCCCCCACTGCGCCGGTGGCACCGGCCCGAAGAGGACCACCGACGGGGTGCCGTACCCGGTGGCCAGGTGGGCGACGCCGGTGTCCCCGCTGACCACCAGCCGGGCGTCGGCCACCAGCGCGGCGAGCGCGCCGAGGTCGGTCCGGCCGGCCAGCACGGCGTCCGCGCTCAGGCCCGCCGCCTCGGCCACCCGGGCCGCCAGCGCCCGTTCGTCGGCCGAGCCGGTAAGCAGCACCCGGTGCCCCTGGTCGGTGAGCGCCCGGGCCAGGGCGGCGAACCGCTCGGCGGGCCACCGCTTGGCCGGGATCTTGCTGCCCGGGTGCAGCAGGGTGGCCCCGCCGGGCAGCCCCGCCGAGGCGGGCCGGCGCAGGGCGAGGTCGGCGCGGTCGGCCGGGATGTCGTACCAGGACAGCAGCCGGCACCACCGGTCCACCTCGTGCTCGTCGACGGCCCAGCGCGGGCCGTCGGCGCGGCCGGCGTCCGGGTTGGCGAAGGCGAGCAGCCGGTCGGGCCGGGTGGCCGCGAGCAGCCGGTGCGACCGTGGGCCGCGCCCGTGCAGGTTGACCGCGACCCGTGGGGCCACCCCGACCCGCAGGGGTCGGTCCAGCCCGGCGGTGTCCACCAGCCGGTCGACGCCGCCGACCAGGTCGACCAGCGGGGCCAACCAGCCGGGCGCGGCGAGCGCCAGCTCCCCTGCCGGGTACGCGGCCCGCAGCGCCCGCAGCGCGGGCACCGCGGTCACCAGGTCGCCGACGCCGAGGGCGCGCAGCACGAGGATCACGGGTACGAGGTCTCCTGCTCGGCGCAGACCACCATCTCGCGCACCGCGCAGCCGGGCGGCTGGTTGAGCGCGAACATGATCGCGGCGGCGGTGTCGGCGGGCTCGTTGAGGATCGCGTCCGGCCCCGGCTTGTACTGCGGGTCACGTTCGTCGAAGAACGCGGTGCGCATCCCACCCGGGATGAGCAGGGTGACGCCGACCTGACCGGCCAGCTCGGCGGCGAGGGCCCGGGTGAACCCCACCACCCCGAACTTCGCCGCGCAGTACGCGGTGGCGTCGCTGACCGCCTTGACGCCAAGGGTGGAGGCGACCGTGACGATGCGGCCCCGAGAGGTCAGCAGGAACGGCAGCGCGGCCCGGACCACCGCCGCGGTGGCCAGCAGGTCGACGGCGACGATCCGGTCCCAGGTCTCCCCCGGCAGGTCGGCGAGGCGACCCGGCACGTCCGTGCCGGCGGCGGTGACCACCGCGTCCAGGCCACCGGCCTGCTCGGCGAGGTGCCGGGTGGCGGCCTCGGCGGCGCGGGTGTCGGCCAGGTCGCACTCGGTCCAGGACACCCCGTCGACCGGCGGCTGCCGGTCCAGCACGAGCGGTCGACCACCGGCGTCGGCCACCGCGGCGACCACCGCGGCGCCGAGGCCGCTGGAGCCGCCGGTGACCAGGACGGTGCGCCCGGCGCCGGGCCGGGTGGCGGTCATCGGGTCCGCTCCGCGAGCGTACGGACGATCAGGTCGGTGGTGGAACGACCGTCCAGGTAGGGCACCACCACGGTGTTCCCACCCCACCGGCGCAGCACCTCCGCCTCCGGCAGGGCGGCGGTCGCGTCCCCGCCGCCGGTGGCGTAGTCGCCGCCCTTGACCCAGACGTCGGGGCGTACCCAGGACAGGGCCGCGGCCGGCGTCGGCTCGTCGAAGACGAGCACCGCGTCGACGCAGCTCAGGGCGGCCAGCAGTCGGCTCCGGTCGTCTTCGGACTGCACCGGCCGGTCCGGCCCCTTCAACCCGGCCACACTGGCGTCGGAGTTCAGGCAGACGATCAGACAGTCGCCGAGCTGCCGGGCCGCCTCCAGGGTGGCCACGTGCCCCGCGTGCAGCAGGTCGAAGCACCCGCCGGTCGCCACCACCGTGCCGCCCGTTGCCCGTACCTCGCCCAGCAGCGTGGCGACGGCGGCGACCCCGACCCGGTCGGCCACCGCGCTCGTCGGTGTTCGGGGGCGCGACTGCGGTGTGTCTCCCGCCCTGGTCGGAGGCAGGGCCGCCGCCACTCCCCCACCCGCCACGTACGCGGACGCCTCGGCGACCGCCGCCTGCACCGCCTCGGAGACCAGCGCGCCCTGGGCCAGGGCGAGACTGGCGGCCGCCGCGAACCGGTCGCCGGCACCGCAGGTGTCCCCCTCGGCACTACCGGGCGTCGGCACCACGAGCGGCGTCGACCCGGCGTGGCAGAGCAGCGCGCCGTCACCGCCGAGCGTCACCGCGACCGCGCCGGCCCGCCAACGCCGCCGCAGCGCCTGGGCGCCGTGTGACGCGGTGGCCAGTCGGGAGGCGCCGGACAGCGCGGGGACCAGCTCGCGCACCTCGGACTCGTTCGGGGTGACCAGGTGCACGCCGGGCACCGCCGCCGGGCCGCGCGGGTGCGGGTCCCACACCACCGGCGCGCGGGTGGCGGCCAACGCGTCGCGCAGCGCGGGCTGCCGGGCAACCCCTCGACCGTAGTCGCTGACGAGCACCGCCGACGCGCCCGCGATCACCCGGAGCACCTCGTCGGAGGGCTGGCCCGGCGCGCCTGACGTGCCGCCACGGTCGTGGCGCAGCAGCACCCGCCCCCGGGCCCGCAACCGGACCTTCTCCGGTGTCGCGCCGGCGAGGGCCAGCGGGTACACCTGCACGCCGGCGGCGGTGAGCAGAGCGCTCAGCCGAGCCCCGCCGGCGTCGTCGGCGAGCGCGGTCACCAGCACCACCTCGGCGCCCTGCGTGGCGGCGAACACCGCCGCCAGGCCGGCGCCGCCCGGCCGGTCGGCGGCCGCGGTCTCGTCGAGCACCGGCACCGGGGAGTCCGGGCAGAGCCGGTTGACCACACCTTCCACGTCCCGGTCGAGCAGGGTGTCCCCGAGCACCACCACCGGTCCCCTCACGCTTGCCTCCTCATCCTCACGCGTCGACCTGCTGGCCCGGCCCGCCGTCGAGCACCACCTCGACCCCGGTGCGCACCGGCGCCGACTCGCCCCGCACCGGGCGGGCCGCCGCCGAACCGGCGACCGCCGCCAGCGCGGCCGGCAACTCCTGTTCGAGGTACTCGCAGAGCAGATGACTGGTCACCAGGTGCAGCTCCTGGACGACCTGGGTGTCCGGGGACGCGACGGCCAGCGCGTCGTCGCAGGCGTCGGCGAGCGGGTTGGGTACGGCGCCGGTGAGCGCCCAGGTGGTCACGCCGACGGCCCGCCCGGCCTGCGCGGCGGCGACCAGGTTGGCGCTGGTTCCACTGGTGCTGAGCAACAGCAGGACGTCGCCGGGGCGGCCGTGGGCGCGCACCTGGCGGGCGTACACGTCGGTGTAGCCGTAGTCGTTGGCGATGGCGGTGAGCGCGCTCGTCTCGGCGTGCAGCGCGATCGCGGAGAGCGGCTGACGGTCGTCCCGCAGCTTGCCGACCAGCTCGGCGGTGAGGTGCTGGGCCTCGGCGGCGCTGCCACCGTTGCCGGCGACCAGCAGGCGACCCCCGGCGGCCAGCCGGTGGGCCAGGTCCGCGCCCCAGCGCGCCAACTGCCGCTCACACCGCCGGTACGGCACCAGCGCCGCCGCGAGACTCGTCAGGTGGGTGTCGAGCAGGCTGCCTGTCGGCATCAGGCCACCACCCGGGTGGGCCGGCGCACTGCGGCCACCTCGCTGTAGACCTCGACCAGCCGTTCGGCGGTGGCCGCCCACGAGTACCGCGCCCGAGCCCGCTCACGGGCCGCCGTCGCGTACGCGAACCGCCTGATCCGGTCGTCGAGCAGCCCTTGGATCGCGGCGGCCAGCGCCTGCGGGTCCCGGGCCGGCACGAGGTCACCTGTCGTGCCGTCCAGCACGGTGTCCCGGATACCGCCCACCGCCGTACCCACGACCGGCACCCCGCAGGCCATCGCCTCCAGCGGGGTCAGCCCGAACGGCTCGTACCAGGGGGCCGCGACCAGCAGGTCCGCCGAGCGGTACCAGCGGCCCATCTCCTCCCGGGGCACCGCCCCGACCAGGTGCACCCGGTCGGCCACCCCGCACGACTCCGCGAGCGCCCGCAGCCGGCGGGCGTACGGATCGGTCTCCAACAGCCCCTCGGGCGGGCCGCCGACGACCACGCACTCGGCGTCCGGGACCAGCGCCATCGCCCGGACCACGGTCTGGAAACCCTTGCGCTCGACCAGCCGACCCACGGTGAGGATCCGGGCCCGTCCCGGTTCCCGCTCGGCGGCCGGTCCGAGCGGGGCGAAGGTGGCGAGGTTGACCCCGGACGGCACCACCGTCATCCGGGACCGGGGCACACCCATCCGGACCAGCTCGCCCACCTCGTCGCGGCACTGCGCGACGACCCGGTCCACCGACCGGCCCAGCTCCCGCTCGTAGGAGACCCGTCGGGCCGGGCTGGTGTCCTGCACGCCCTGGTAGCGGCGCTTCACGGTGCCCAACGCGTGGTACGTCTGCACCACCGGCACCCCGGTCTGCCGGCCGGCGGTCAGCCCGGCCAGACCACTCATCCAGAAATGCGCGTGGATCACCTCGGGCACCCAGTCGCCGCCGCGCCACCGGCCGACCAACCACTGACTGAACTCCCGCATGTGCGGCAGCAGGGCGTCCTTGACCACCGGCTCGGCCGGGCCGGCCGGCACGTGCACCACGTCGTACCCGTCCGGGCTGCGGACCGTCACCGGCAGGTCCGGCGCGTCGCGGCGGGTGTAGACCCGCACCTCGTGCCCGGCGGCGGCGAGCGCGGCGGACAGCTCCGCGACGTGCGTGTTCTGGCCGCCGGCATCCTCCCCTCCGAGGACGGCGAGCGGGCTGGCGTGCTCCGAGATCATCGCGATCCGCATACTTCCTCCTCCAGCAGCCGGTCCCAGTCAGCGAGGAAACGGTCGAGGCCGTACCTGTCGCGCGCGGCGGTTCGCGCCGCCGCTCCGGCCTGACGCGCGGTGGCCGGTTCGGCGATGAACCGGCGGGCGGCGTCGAGCAGGGTGTCGGTCCGGGTGGCAAGCGCCCCCGCCTCCGGCGGCACCGCCATCACCGCCTCGGTGGTGGCGAGGGCGACGACCGGCATGCCGATCGCCATCGCCTCGATGAGGCTGAGCCCGAGCGAGGTCCACCGGCACAGGTGCAGGTACGCCCGCCGACGGGCCAACTCGGCGTGCATCCGCTCCTGGGGCACGTCGTCGTGGCTGGTGAGCCGGTCGGCGGGCAACCCGAGGTGGTCGGCGAGGCCGGCGACACCCATGCCGAACACGTCGAGCGGCGCGATCTCGGCGAACTGGGGCAGCAGGTCGGTGCCGGTGACCCGACCGCGCCGTACCGGCTCGTTGATCACCACGGCGAGCCGGTCCAGCTCGCCGGTGTAGGACACGGTGGGAGCGACGATGCCGTGGTCGACCACCGTGCTGCGGGTCGCGCCGGTGTCCCAGAAGATCTGGTTGAACCCGGTGACGTGGGCGACGAGCAGGTCGTCGCGGTCGGCCATCGGGTGCCGCGTGTTGGGCACGTCGCCCTTGGGGGTGTTGTGCTCGACGTAGATCGCCGGAACGTCGCGGCCCGGGCGGCGACGGAGCCACTCCTCGGCCCGGTCGATCTCCTCCGGGCGTTGCAGGATGACCACGTCGACGTCGGCGCCCGGCAGCTCCTCCGGGGTGACCTCGACCGCGCTGTCCGGCCACCGGTAGGTGCGGGCCCGGCCGAGCCCGTACGGGCCGCGGTCCGGTGTGGTGGGAATCAGGTAGCGGTGGCTGCCGTGCACGAACGACGTGGTCCAGGAGCCGTGCACGTGCCAGAGCAGGATGTTCATCGCCCGCCACCACCACCGACGGCGAGCGTCCGAAGCGCGCCGACCACCTCGTCCGGGTCGATGCCGCTGAGGCACGGATGCCCGGGGACGGGGCAGCTGGCCGCCCGGGTGTCCCGGCAGGGCGCGGCGGCGTCACCGAGCCGGACGGTGGGCACCCGGTAGGGCCCCCACTGTCCGAACGGGACGGTCGGCGCGAAGAGACTCACCACGGGCACCCCGCTGGCCGCGGCCAGGTGCGCCGGCCCGGTGTTGCCGACCACGACGGCACTGGCGTCCGCGACGATCGCGGCCAGCCCGGCGAGGTCGGTACGGCCGCCCAGGTCGGTGCCGCCGGCCGCGGCGACCCGTGCGGTGACCGCGCGCTCGTCCGGTCCACCCGTGACCAGCACCCGGTGCCCGGCCTCGGTGAGCGCACCGGCGATGCGGGTCGCCAGCTCGGGCGGGCAGGCCCGGCTCGACGCGGCCGACCCGGGGTGCAGCACCACGTACCCAGGGTCGCCCAGGTCGGCGGGGCGCGGCGGCACGGCCTCGCGGCGGAGCCGGAGTACGGGTTCGTCGCCGTCGGACAGCCGATGGCCCGCCGCCGCCGCCAGCGAGAGGGCACGTTCGGGCTCGGGAACGCCGACCGGCACCCGGTGCCGGATGTCCAGCAGCGAGCCCGGATAGTCGTCGCTGATCGCGGCGATCCGCTCGATCCCCGCCATCCGCAACAGCAGCGCCAGCGGCAGGGCGGACTGGTGGAACGAGGTGAACACCACCGCCTGGTCCACGCCGAGGGCGCCCAGACGCGCGGTCAGGCCCCGGAGGTCCTCCGGATCGACCGGCCCCGGCGCCGGATCGATCCACGGCAGCGGGTGCTCGATGATCTCGTCGACACCGGGCAGCAGCTCGGCGGCGGCACGACCACGCGGCCCGCAGAGCAGCACCACCCGCTCCGCACCGGCCGCGACAGCGCGGATCGCCGGACCGGTGACCAGCACGTCACCCGCCGAGTCCGAACGCACCACGAGCGCCGCCCGTACCGGCGCGATGGACGAGGCCACCGGCCGCACGGCCTGTTGGCGGCGCAGGATCTCCGCCACCGCCGCCGGCAGGTCACGTGCCACCCAACCGGCGGCGGCGACCTCCTCCGGTCGGGTCACCGCAGTGGGCACCAGCACCCCCGCGGCCCCGGCGGCCAGCGCGGCGGCGACGTCCCGGCCGATGTCGCCCACGAGCACGCAGCGCGAGGCGGTGGTGCCCAGTTCGCGCGCGGCGGCGTGCACCAGACCGGGCGCCGGCTTGCGGCAGCCACAGCCGGCGGCGTCGTCGTGCGGGCAGACCAGCCACGCGTCGAAGTGGCCCAGCAACTCCTCGACGCGGGCGTGCACCGCCCGCATCTGCTCCCCGGTGAAATATCCCCGGGCCAGGCCCGACTGGTTCGTGACCACCGCCAGCCGCAGCCCGGCCGCGCGCAGCCGGTCCAGCGCCGCCCGCGCGCCCGGCACCGGGCGCACCTTCTCCGGGTCGCCGTTGTACGGCACGTCCTCGATCAGGGTGCCGTCGCGATCCAGCAGCACCGCGTCGTAGAGGGCGGGTCGGGGGCTCGCGACAGGCCCGGAACCGGCGCGGTCAGCAGCGGCGTACACCGGGGCTGACCTGCGCTGATACGGATCCTCCTGGTCCTGTCGCACAGGCGGCGGGTTCCCTGCGCCCCGAGGAGTAAACGTCGTCGTCGAGGCGGTGGGCGAGCGCGGCGAGCGGTGCCCCGGGTCGGCCTTACCCGCCGAGCCGGAGAAGCTAACCCCGCCTGTCGTTAGCCCGTACCCGGCCTGGGTATGAAAGCCCAGTGGCGATTGTGGAGAAAGTGATCGACGCTCCCCCGCAGCAGGTGTTCGACGTGCTCGCCGACGGGTGGACGTACAGCGACTGGGTGGTCGGCACCGCACACATGCGGAACGTGGACGACGCCTGGCCCCGGGTGGGCAGCCAACTGCACCACCGGGCGGGGCCGTGGCCGGTCTCGTTGCAGGACGCGTCGACGGTGCTGGTCTGCGAACCGCCACACCGGCTCGTCCTGAAGGCCGGTCTCTGGCCCGCCGGCGAGGCGATCGTGGCCTTCACCCTGGAACCCGTGGGTGACGGCGCCACCCGGGTGCGTCTCGGGGAGGACTTCGCGGCCGGACCGCTCCGCTGGGTCCACAACAAGATCAACGATCTGGTCCTGCACCGGCGCAACCGGGAGACGCTGGCCAGACTCTCCGACATCGCCATCCGGCGGAAGGGTTGACCGTGACACGGACCGTGGTGGTGACCGGTGCGAGCGCCGGTGTCGGCCGGGCCGTCGCCCACGCGTACGCGGCGCGCGGCGCCCGGCTGGCGCTGCTGGCCCGGGGTGAGGCCGGCCTGGTCGCCGCCGAGCGGGAGTGTCGGGAGCGGGGCGCGACCGACGTGCGCGTGTACCGGGTCGACGTGGCCGACGCGGGCGCGGTACAGCGGGCCGCCGACGACGTGGTGCACCACTGGGGCGGCATCGACGTGTGGATCAACAACGCGATGGTGTCGGTGTTCGCGCCGGCCTGGGAGATTCCGGCGCGGGAGTTCCGCCGGGTCACCGAGGTGACCTACCTGGGCACGGTGCACGGCACTCTCGCCGCGCTGCGGCACATGCGGGCGCACGGGCGGGGCACGATCGTGCAGGTGGGCTCCGCGTTGGCCTACCGGGGGATCCCGCTGCAGTCCGCGTACTGCGCGAGCAAGCACGCCGTCCAGGGCTTCAACGACTCGCTCCGCGCCGAGCTGCTGCACGACTGCCCGGCGGTGAAGCTGTCCATGGTGCAGTTGCCCGCGCTCAACACGCCGCAGTTCTCCTGGGTGCGCACCCGGCTGCCCCGGCATCCGCAGCCGGTGCCGCCGATCTTCACGCCGGAGCTGGCCGCCCGGGCCATCGTCTGGGCCGCCGACCGCGGGACCCGGGAGCTGAACGTGGGCGGCCCGACCTGGCAGGCCCGGGTCGCCGACGCCCTGTTCCCCGGCCTGCTGGACCGGAAGCTGGCCCGCGACGGCTACGACAGTCAGCAGACCGGTGCGGAGATCGACCCGGCGACCTGGCGGGACAATCTGGACCACCCTGGCGACGCGGACACGGACCGGGGCACGGCGGGGGTGTTCGTCGAACAGGCACGTGACCGTTCCGCGGCACTCTGGGTCGGCACGCACAAGCCGGCGCTCTCCGGTGCCGCGCTCGCCGTCGCGGCGCTCGCCCTCACTGCTGTCGCGCGCCGGCGACGGTGACCTTCGCAATCCCCTGACCAGGGCTTTCGCCTCTGTAGGCGACGGGCGGCAAGGGCCCGCAACGCCCGGGAGGGGTGCCTCCCTCGGAGCGAATGCGGGAACTGGATACCCTTTCCATGACTCTTGTCCGCAAACCGAGGATGACCGACATGATCAAGCCGGTGCAGTTGCCGTCGCCGTGGCGGGACGCACGCCTGACCGTCGTCGTGCCCACCTACAACGAGGCGGGCAACCTCCCGGCGCTTGTCGAGCGACTGCTCGCGCTGCCGCTGCCGGGGCTGCGCATCCTCGTGGCCGACGACAACTCCCCCGACGGCACCGGTGAGGTGGCCGACAAGCTGGCCATCGAGAACCCCGACCGGGTCGAGGTCGTGCACCGCGCCGGCAAGGAGGGCCTCGGCCGGGCGTACGTGGACGGGATGAGCCGGGCGATCGAGGGTGGCGCCGAGTACGTGGCGCAGATGGACGCCGACCTCTCGCACCCGCCGGAGGCGCTGCCGGGAATGCTCGGCGCGCTGCTCTCCACCCAGGCCAGCGTGGTGATCGGCTCCCGGTACGTGCCCGGCGGCGAACTGGACGAGAACTGGCCGCTCTACCGCCGGGCGCTCAGCGGCTGGGCCAACCTCTACGTGCACACGCTGCTGCGGGTACGGATCCGCGACCTCACCGCCGGCTTCAAGATCTGGCGGGCCGACGCCCTGCGCGACATCGACCTGGAGCGGGTGCAGTCCAACGGCTACAGCTTCCAGGTGGAGATGCACTACCTCGCCACCAAGCTGGGCCACACCATCCTGGAGGTGCCGATCCGCTTCGAGGAGCGGCGCGAGGGCGCTTCCAAGATGACCACCGCGACCAAGGTGGAGAGCGCGCTGATGCCGTTCCGCCTCCGCAGCAAGCACCGCAACATAACCCGCTGAACCACCCCACCCACGCCGAACCCCGCCGGGTTGATCAAGAGGTTTGCGTCGCCAGCGCCGGAGAATCCGACGCAAAGCTCTTGATCACCAGGGCTCAGGGGGATGGCGGTTGGCGGTTGGCGGGGTAGATGGCTTTGTGGGCGGCGGCGATGGCGGCGGCGTAGGCGCGGCCGGTGAGGGCGCGGTCGCGGGCGAGCGCCGCGCGGGCCGCGTTCGCGCCCGGTGCGCCGTGCACGCCGCCACCGGGGTGCGCCGACGCGCTGGCCAGGAAGAGCCGGTCCACCGGGGTGTCGGCCCGCCCGAGGCCGGGAATCGGGCGTAGGAAGAGCTGTTGGTACGCGGCGGCGGTCCCGCCGCCGAGCGTGCCACCGACCAGGCTCGGGTTGCCCTTCTCCAGGTCGGCCGGCCCGGCCACGTGTCGACCCACGATCAGGTTGCGGAAGCCCGGGGCCGCCTCCTCGAGCACGTCCTCCATCCGCTGTACGTGCCCGGCGACCTCCTCGGCCCGCCAGTTCCGCCGAAACGGCAGGTGGGTGTACGACCAGAGCGACTCGGTGCCCGGCGGGGAGTGGCTCGGGTCCGCGACCGACATCTGACCGACGAGCAGGAACGGGTCGCGGGGCAGTTCGCCACGGGCCAGTTCGCTGGCGTAGTGGGTGAGCCCGTTCAGGTCGGCGCCGAGGTGGACGGTGCCGGCGCCGGCCAACTGCCGGTTGGTCCAGGGCATCGGCGCGGAGAGCGCCCAGTCCACCTTCAGCGTGGAGCCGTCCCACCTGAAGTGCGCCAGGTCCTCCACCAGCCGGGACGGCAGCGCGGCCGCGCCGACGAGGTCGAGGTAGAGCGCGGGTGCCGGCACGTCGGCGAGCACCGCCCGCCGGGCCCGCCACAGTGCCCCGCCGGCGGTGCGGACCCCCATCGCCCGACCTCGGGCGGTGAGCACCCGGTCGACCGGAGCGCCGTAGAGGATCACCCCGCCGCGTCCCTGTAGCCGATCGACGAGCGCGGTGGTGATCTGCTGCGCGCCGCCGTCGGGCACCGGCCACCCGATCTGCTGGCCGAGCATGGCCAGCAGCCAGCCGTACACCCCGGAGCCGGCCTCCTCCGGGGAGAGGTCGGTGTGCAGGGCGCAGCCGGCCAGCAGCGCCGGCCCGCCCTCGCCGTCGAAGAGTTCACCGCCGAGTTTCCGTACCGGCACGACCAGACGCCGCCCCAGCCGCAGCGCGCCGGCGACGCGCAGCCGGCGCAGCAGACCCAGCCCGCCGCGTACCGGCGGGAAGGGTGAGGTGATCGTGTCGAGCATCGGCTCGGCCACCTCGACCCAGTCGGTGTAGGCGTTGAGCCAGCGTTTGCCGTCGCCGGGTGCGAACTGCTCGAGTGAGGCGGCGGTGACGTCCGGGTCCCGGTTGATCACCGCGGCCCGACCGTCCGGCAGCAGGTGGGCCAGGACGTCCGGGGCGTGCCGCCAGGACAGCCCGTACCGGCCGAGGTCGAGGCCACCAAGCACCGGTGAGGCGTACCCCAGGGGGTAGAAGGAGCTGTAGAGGTCGCTCAGGTAGCCCGGCGCGGTGACCTCGGCGGAGCGGACCGCGCCGCCGGGCGCCGCGGTCGCCTCCAGCACCACCACGTCCCAGCCGGCGTCCGCCAGGAGGTTCGCCGCCACCAGGCCGTTGTGTCCAGCCCCGACCACGACGGCGTCGGCGGTCTGCGCGGCGGTGGTTGTCATCGGATCCGCCTACCCGGCCCGCAACCGGGCGAAACGCGTTTGCCTTGCCGAGGCCGGGGCATCCAGCGCCGCATGTACACGGTTGCGCAGCTGGTGGGTGGGGTGTGGGGTGCGGGCGGCGACGGCGGCGAACTGGTCGTGCGTGATCCCGCGGACGACGCGCCGGTGAGTACGGTGCCGGTGGCCACCGCCGACGAGGTGGGCAAGGCGACCCAGGCGGCCCGCAACGCGGCGGCCCTGTGGGCGGCGACCGCGCCGGCCGAGCGGGCGGCGGCGCTGCACCGGGCGGCGGACGCGGTGGCGGCGGTCACCGAGGAGCTGGCGGCGGCGGTCACCGCCGAGATGGGCAAGCCGTTTGCGGACGCCCGCGGCGGCGTCGAGGCGGGCATCGGCACGCTGCGACAGTACGCGGAGCTGGCCCCGTTGCGCGGCGGGCGCTCGCTCAACGGCGACGCCGACGCGCTCGACTTCCTCACCCCGCAGCCACGTGGCGTGGTCGCGGCGATCACCCCCTGGAACGACCCGGTGGCGGTCTCCTGCGGGTTGCTCGGAGCGGCCCTGGTGACCGGCAACGTGGTGCTCTACAAGCCGAGCGAACGGGCACCGGCGACGGGTTGGCTGCTGGCCCGCGCACTGGACCAGGCGTTTCCGGCCGGGGTGTTGTCACTGCTCACCGGCGGCCCGGAGGTGGGGGCGGCGCTTGCGGCGCAGGAGGTCGACGTGGTGGCGCACGTGGGCTCCACCGCGACCGGACGGGCGATCGCCGCCGCCGCGGCCCGCACCGGCGCGAAGGTGCTGCTGGAGAACGGCGGCAGCGACCCGTTGATCGTGGACGCGGGCGTCGACCCGGAGTGGGCGGCGGAGCAGGCGGCGCTCGGCGCGTTCGCGAACGCCGGGCAGATCTGCGTGGCGGTGGAGCGGCTCTACGTGCACCGGGAGGTGGCCGACGACTTCCTGGCCGCCCTGGTGCGACGTGCCGAGGCGCTGCGGGTCGGGCCGGGCCGGGATCCGGGCACCGAGCTGGGTCCGCTCGTCGACCGGCGGCACCGGGACCACGTGCACGGCCAGGTGGCGGCCGCGGTGGCGGACGGCGCGCGGGTGCTGGTGGGCGGGGAGGTGCCGGACGGGCCGGGGGCGTTCTACCCGGCAACCGTCGTTGCGCGGTGCCGCCACGACATGCCGCTGGTGCGGGAGGAGACGTTCGGGCCGGTCGCCCCGGTGGTGGTGGTCGACTCGTTCGACGAGGCGCTGCGCTGCGCGGCGGACTCCCCGTACGGGCTGGCCGCCACCGTGTTGACGCGGTCGATGAGCCACGCGCAGCGGGCCTGGCGGGAACTCCCGGTGGGCACGGTGAAGGTCAACGCGGTGTTCGGGGGTGCGCCGGGGGGTGCCGCGCATCCGCGCCGGGCCAGCGGGCAGGGCTTCGGGTACGGCCCGGAGTTGCTGGACGAGTTCACCGCCACGAAGGCGGTGCACATCGAGGCGCCGGGCGGCGGGCAGTGGTGAGAACAGCACGGGCGGACGCAGGGGTGGAGCGTCCGCCCGTACCGCGTCGGTGGTGCGCCGGTGCGGCGGCGGTCAGTCGCCGCGAGCCTTGCGGGTGGCGCGGTCGTTGGCCTTCTCGATGGCGGTGACCAGCTCCGGTTTGGTCATGCTGGACCGGCCTGGTACGTCGAGCTTGCGGGCCACCGACATCAGGTGGTCCTTGGTGGCGTTGGCGTCCACCCCGCCAGCGGTGGGGGCCCGCCGTTCCGGCCCGCCGCCGGCGGCCTGCTGGTCGCTGGGGCCCTTGCGGCCCTTCGGCTCCCAGTGGTCGCCCACCTTCTCGAACTGGTGCTTCACCGCGGCGAAGGCGGTGCGGTGCGACCGCTCTCCCTCGCCGTAGGTCTCGACCGCCGAGTCGTGCGTCTTCTCCCAGGTGCGTTGCGCCTTCTCCGGGGAGCGTCGCAGCGTGCTGGGCAGGTCCTCGCGCCCGGGCATCTCGTCCTCCTCCGTGTCGACGGGGTGACTGAGAGACTTCCCCCGGGGCGCGGCGGCAAACCCTGGCGGCACCGACCGGGCGCGGTGGGGTTTGTCGATTTCGCTGTCCGGGTACCGCCGCGTCCAGGCCAGACCGGACGACCGGTCAACCGGCGGCCGGGGCGCAGGGAGCGGGCATGACGACCACGGACCCCGGTACGACGCTCGACGGCACCCCGGGCACTCCGGTGCCCCGACGGATGCGGCAGCTGAGCTGGCGGACCTGGCGCGGCGTGCTGGTCCGCAGTGTGCAGAACTTCGTCAACGACAACTGCTCCGACTGGGCCGCCGCGCTCACCTACTACGGCGTCCTGGCGCTCTTTCCGTCCGCCATCGTGGTGGTGGCGCTCGTCGGTCTGGTCTCCGACGGGGAGCGGACCCTGGACACGGTGGTCGACCTGGCCGACCAGGTGGGCGCCGGGTCGGTGCTGACGACGGAGAACGGCGGCGTGGTCGGGGTGATCAAGACCGTGGTGCTCGACCAGAGCAATCCCAAGCTGCTGCTGAGCTTCGGCCTGCTCGGCGCGCTCTGGTCCGCGTCGGGCTTCATCGGCGCGTTCACCCGGGCGTCGAACGCCGTCTACGGGGTGACCGAGGGCCGCCCGGTCTGGAAGCTCCGGCCGCTGCAGATCGGCCTGGCGGCGATCACGCTGGTGCTGCTCGCGGTGGTCGCCCTCGCCCTGATCGTCAGTGGGCCGGTCACCGACGCGGTCGGCGACCTGGTGAACGCCGGCGGTCTGGCCCGCACGGTGTGGAGGGTGGCGAAGTGGCCGGTCCTCGCCATGATCATGATGGTGCTGCTGTCCCTGCTGTTCTGGATCGCGCCGAACGTACGTCAGCCCCGGTTCCGCTGGCTCACCCCGGGCGGCGCGGTGGCCCTGGTCTCCTGGGCGGCGGCCTCCTTCGGCTTCGGCCTCTACGTGGCCAACTTCAGCTCGTACGACACCACCTACGGCAGCCTCGGGGCGGCCATCGCGTTCCTGGTGTGGCTCTACCTGTCCAACTCGGCACTGATGCTCGGTGTGCAGATCAACGCGGAGGTGCAGCGCGGGCGGCGGTTGCAGGCTGGCGAACCGGACCCGGAGGACCCGGTGCTGCCGCCGCGCAAGCCCGCCGACGACTGAGCCTGGCGTTTCCGGCCCGGATGTCCGGCCCGCCGCCGGACCGAGGGCCGGTGCCGGTTTATCGGCCCGGGTGCCGGGTAGCGCAGAAGGCATGGAGCGTGGCAACAGCAAGCACGGACCGAGGATCGACGAGCAGATGAGCCAGGAGGTCAGCGGCCTCGTACAGGGGCCGGGGACCGGTGGCTCTCGGGTCGACGAGTCGAGGGTGCCGGAACCGGCCGGCGAGGACCAGCCGGAGACGACCACCGCCCCGGCCGGCGACCTGCGCACCGGAACCCCGCAGGGCATGAGCTCCACGGACGTCGAGCAGCGCAGTCGGCTCGGCCGGTTCATCTCGATGAGTGCGCTGCCGGGCGACCGTCTGGTCCTCGTCGCCAGCGCCCGCGAGAACGAGGCGCCGGACGACATCGTGGCGGCGCTGGAACGGCTGCCCGAGGGCACCGTCTACCAGACGGTCTCCGAGGTGTGGGCCGCGCTGGGCAACAAGAACGAGACAACTCGCTGGTGAGAGGGATCGCCCCCGATCCGACCATCCACCGGCGACTGAAGGAGGTTCCCCGATGAGTGGCGTTACCGAACATGTGGACGTTTCCGTGCCCGTACGCACCGCGTACGACCAGTGGACGCAGTTCGAGGAGTTCCCCGAGTTCATGGAGGGTGTGCAGGAGGTCCGGCAGCTCTCCGACACGATGACCCACTGGACTGTGGACATCGCCGGGGTGAAGCGCGAGTTCGACGCGGAGATCACCGAACAGCTCCCCGACGAGCGGGTCGCCTGGCGCTCGACCGACGGCACCCAGCAGGCCGGTGTGGTCACCTTCCACCGACTGGACCAGGACAAGACCCGGGTCACCCTGCAACTCGAGTTCGAGCCGCACGGTGTGGTCGAGCAGGCCGGCGACAAGCTCGGCATCGTCGACCGGCGGGCCAAGGGCGACCTGGAGCGGTTCAAGACCTTCATCGAGCGGCGTGGTCAGGAGACCGGCGCCTGGCGCGGGCAGGTGGACCGCCCGCAGCCGTGACCGCGAGCAGTGAAGTTGAGATGGCCGCCGGAGCTTCGGCGGCCATCGCCGTGCCCGGGTCCGTTTGCGATCATCGTGCCCGGGTACGGCTGACGGTATGACCGACGACAACATCAGGGTGTGGCGGGACGAGGAACGGCTTCCGTTGGAGGAGTTGGAGCGTGCCGTGTCGGGCTCCAGCCTCGACGGGCAGGCCGACGACGTGACGGGTAACGACGCCGGTGAGGAGGCCACCTTCGGGCACGGGCCGGCCGCGTCGGACCGGGACGGGACGGCCCAGGGCAACAGCCGCGAGGCCACCGACCCCCAGCGCGCCTACCGCCCCTCCACCACGGGCAGGACCGGGCCGGACGTCTGAGGACCGCTGCCGGGCTGGGTGGGCACCTCCGGCGCGGGGGACCCGACGCCGGGTCGGCGCGCGCCCGACTCGTAGAGCGCGATCAGCGCCAGCGCGAGCACCAACAGGGCCGAGCCCAGCACCTCCACCGAAATGTTGCCGATCAGCACGCCCAGCCCGGCCGGGACGAGCGCCGCACCGATGCCGGCGGCGCCGATCTGCAACCCGATGGCCCGGTCCGCGTGCGCCGCGCCGACCCGCTCGGCGGTGGTGAGGGTGAGCAGCGGAAACACCGGTGCGGCGGCGAAACCGACCACGACCAGGCCGAGCACCGCGAGGACGGCCGGCCCGGGTACGGCGATCAGCGCCGCACCGACCGCCATCCCGGCCAGGCTGGCGCGCAGCACCAGCCCCGCCCCCAGGCGTTCGGCCACCAGCCCCTGCACGACCCGGCCGACGAAGAGGCTGCCCCAGTACGCGGAGACGGCGCCGCCGGCCAGCGCCGCGCTGAGCCCACGCCCCTCGGTCAGCAGCAGAAACGCCCACAGCCCGGCGGACACCTCGATCGCCACGTACAGGACGAAGGCGAGCGTCCCCGACCAGACCGCCGGCAGTCGCAGCGTCTCCTTGACTGTCGGTGCCGGCGCGGCGGGCGTGGCCTGGGCGGGGTCGCCCGCCTCGTTGCCGGCCGGGCCGCCGCGGTGCCAGGCCCGCACGGTGAGCACGAACGCGGCGGCGAGGACGAGTTGGGCGGCGGCCACGATGCCGTACCCCCAACGCCACGCGAGCCCGGCGCTCAACACGCCGGTCATGATCAGTGGGCCGATGGCCACGCCCAGGCCGAAGAAGGCGTGCAACCAGTTCATGTGGCGGGGTCCGAAAGCCCCGGCGGCGTACGCGTTGAGCCCGGAGTCCACCGCGCCGGAGCCGAGCCCGAGCACCAGCGCACAACCCACAAGCACCGCCAGCACCGGGCTCACCGAGTAGCCGGTCAACGCCAGGCTGGCCAGCAGGGTGCTGCCGGCGAGCAGGGCGCCCACGCCGACCCGGGCCAGCGTGAAGCCGGCCAGCACGCTCGAGGTGAGATAGCCGACGGTGCCGGCGGTGAGCACCCATCCGACCGCCTCGGTGGGTACGTCGAAATCGGCCCGGATCGACAGCCAACTGACGCCGAGCAGGCCGTCGGGGAGGCCGAGACTGACGAACGCGAGGTAGGCCAGCAGGAGCAGCATGGCGCGGGGGCGCGCGGGCGGGGTGGACACGGGACACCATCTTGCCGCAGGGGCACCCTAGCGCCGTCGGCAGCCGATCGCCCGCCGCGCAAAGAAGTCGTGTCCGTACGGTCGAGAAAACGGACAGCTCATCCAGAATCGGCCGATCGGACGACGGCAAGCCGGCTGTTTCGCGTAAGAATTTCGGGATGCATCAAGGCTCCGGAATCCTCTCCACGCGTCAGCGCCGGCTCGCCTGGCTCGGCTTCCTGCTCGCCGCGCTCCAGGCACCCGTGTCCGCCTGGCTCGTCGCCGACGAGTCGTGGCTGTTCAGCCTCTGCGTCGCGCTGATGGTGGCTACCGTGATCATCGCTGACGACGCGGCCCGGCGACGCCCGGCCGACGCGACAAGCGACTAACCTTCGCCGCCCGGCCGGGCCTCGTGGCCCGGCCGGCCCCGGCTGCGACGACGTTCCTTCATCTCCGCCTCGTAGAGGTGCCGCCGCCCGCCCACCAACTCGTCGCGGGCCTGCTGGTCCACCTCCCGGAAGAGCGCGTGGTAACCGTCGTCGAAGTCCTCGACGATCTGGAACGTCCACCGTCCGGCGATGACGTTGCGGCCGCGCAGCTCGGTGCCGATCCGCTCGGCCAGATGCGGATGCCCGGCGGCACGAAACTGCTCCACCGCGTCGTCGAGCATCAGGTCGGCGTGGCCGACCAGCTGGTGCATCGAGTAGAGGTGCCCCCGGGCCCGCTCCACACACTCCAGCGCCTCGCTGAGTTTGCCGAGTGCGGCGACCGTCTCGTCGCTGACCCCGTCCGGCCGCCGGTGCCGCTCGTCCGGTCCGTCCGCCCGCTGTACCATCCGTGCCTCCGTGCCGTGTGCCGCAGTCGGTGCCTGGTTCCCTGCTGCCCCGTCTGTGCCGGATCAATCCCCCAGGTCAGCGGTGATCGCCCCAGTGGCGCAGCCGACATCCACCGAGCGGCCGAGGTCGACACCGTCACCCGTCGGTTAGCCTCGGTCACCATGCGTGTGCCGTTCACCCGGGTCGCCTCCCGTACCGCCGTCGACTCGGCGCGGTCCACCCTGGCCGCCCTCACCGTCTCCGTGGGCACGGCCGGGCTCACCGCCGCCGCCGCGCGACCGGGTCTGCTGGCCCTCGTCGACCAGCACGCGGCGGCCGTCCGGGACAGCCTCGACGGCGACCACACGCCGCTGACCTCAGCGACGCTCGCCGGCTACGCCGAGGGGGTCCGCGCCGCCGCCCTCGAGCACGGGTGGGCGCCGCCCAGCGGGCCGGTCGACTGGAGCCAGCCGGAGTGGCTGCTCACCCGCCTGCTCGCGATCTGTGCGCTGGCTCGGGCCCTCGACCGGGACTGACACGCGAAGGAGGGCATCCCGCGTCGTGCGCGGAACACCCTCCCCACGTCGTACCGGTTCGCCCGCTACGAGCGGTACTGCTGGGCTTCGTCCACCCGGGGCATGGCCTGGGTGCGGTCACCCCCGCGGTCGGCCATCTGCCGCTCCACGTCGCTACGCCCGACCGATGCGGCCTGACGTTGCTGCTGCACCGCCCGGGCCTCCTCGGCCGCTCGACGCAGCCAACCGTCCCAGCGGTTCTGCATCGGCTTCACGAGACCACCGCCGACGCCGACGATCAGGATGCCGGCCACCGTGGCGAGCACCGCGATCAGCACCGGAGTGGTCACCGTGGTGGCGATACCCACCTGGTTCAGGGCGGCGATCACACCCAGCGCGATGATGAAGATCGCCGTCAGGTCGGCCAGCACCTTGCCGTACGAGAGCCCTCCCAACGCGCCGGTGACCAGATCCCGCACCGCGTTGGCGATCGCGGCCGCCACCACCACGATGACGATCGCGATGAACGCACGCGGCAGCCAGGCCACCACGCCGCTGATCAGGTCACTGATCGCGTTGGGCCCCCAGACTCCGAAGGCGAACTGCAGCGTGAACAGCAGTACGGCGTAGTACGCCAGTCTGGCCAGGATGTCGCTGGCGTCGTACTTCGTCCTCTCCAGGGCCCGTTTGATGCCACCGCGTTCGACCGCCTGGTCGAAACGCACCCGTTCCAGCACCGTATCCACGATCTTGAGGACGGCTCTGGCGATCAGCCAGCCGACCACGAGGATGACGATGAAGGCCACTGCCTTCGGGATGAAGAGCAGCACCGACCTCCAGGTGTCGGCGATGGCATCGCCAATGTCGGCCTGCCGGACCGCGAGGGTTTTCAGCATGATGTCCCTCCTGTCGCATGGACTGCGCCGGGCGCATACCCGGCAACAGGTCCGGCACTCCGCGCAGCACGCGGCGTTTTTCGCAACCAGGGCCCCTGAACTGCGCGAACGGCCACGGCGAGGGACGCGGCGACGGCCCGCCGCAGTGATCGGATGCCTTTTCCGGTCGGCCGACTAGGCTGCGGACATGCCAGGAACGGTCGGGCGGGTCCCCACGCCAGCAACTCCGGGCCCGGACGCACCCACCGGGTCCGGCCCGGGGCTCGGCGTGCTCGCCCACGACTGGGCCGACAGCCCTCTGGGTCCGGCCGACGACTGGGACGTCGCCCTCCGGGCCGTGGTGGAGCTGATCCTCGCCGCGCCGATGCCGATGGCCCTGGCGTACGGCGACGACCTCGTCCTGCTCTACAACGCCGGCTACGCCGACCTGCTGGGCAGCAAGCACCCCAGCGCCTTCGGTCGCCCGGCCGCGGAGGTGTTCGCCGAGATCTGGGCCCTGCCCGGCGTCGGTGCGGTGATCGAGCGCTGCTATCGGCAGGGCGTGCCCTTCCTGGAGAAGGAGTCCACCCTGCCGCTGGTCCGTGGGCACTCCGCGACGGTGGAGCAGGCGGTCTTCACCCGGAGCTACTCGCCGGTGCGCGACAGCGCCGGGCAGATCGTGGGCGTCTTGACGGTCGCGGCCGAGACCACCCACGTCACCGAGCAGTTGCAGAGCCTCAGCGAGGTGGCCGCGGCGCTCGCCGGCACCCTCACCCTCGACGACGTGGCCCGGGTGGCACTGCGGTACGCGATCACCACGTTCGACCCCGACCAGGCCTCGTTCGCGGTCGACGAGGGCGGCGGCGGCTGGCGCATGGTGCGGCGGGTCCGGGGCGAGTTGCTTGACGAGGCCGACGAGCGGCTGCCCCCGCTCTGGCGGCGCGCGGCTGCGGACTGGTCGGCCCCCCTGGTGCAGGCGGCGCGCTCCGGCGGCCCGTCGTTCACCCGCGACGGGCAGCCGCTGCGGGACACCGCGGTGGACCGCCACGACCAGAAGATCCGCGCGATGGCGGCCCTGCCCCTGGGCACCTCGGTGGTCCGTGGTGGGCTGGCCGTGGGCTACCAGGTCCCGCACACCTGGTCCCCCGCCGAGCGGGCCCTGCTGGCCGCCTCGGCCGAGCTGATCGGCCAGGCCGCGGAGCGGGCCCGCCGGTTCGAGACCCAGCACGGCACGGCCCAGCTGTTGCAACGCAGCATGTTGCCGGAGCACCTACCGGATCTGCCCCAGTTGCGGATCGCAGCCCGCTACGACCCGGGCGTGGACGGCAATGCCGCCGGCGGCGACTTCTACGACGCGTTCCTGCTGCCCAACGGCTCGCTCGGCGTGGTGCTCGGCGACGTCGCGGGGCACGACGTGCAGGCCGCCGCGCGGATGGGGCAGGTCCGCGCCGCGCTGCGCGCCCTGGCCCTGGCCGACCCGGCGCCCGACGCGGTGCTGGCCGGCCTGGACCGGCTGGTGACCAGCCTCGGCGCGGAGGCCAGCACGCACGAGCTGTTCGTCACCGTGGCGTTCGGGGTGATCGACGCCGAGCGGCGGGAGCTGACCCTGTCCAGCGCCGGGCACCCCGCGCCGCTGATCCGCCGCGGTGGCCCGGAGGGCCGGTTCCACGCCGAGTACGTCGACGTCCCGGCCGGACCGCCGCTCGGGCTTGGCGGTCGGCTGGGCACCACGATCGTCCCGTTCCGCCCCGGCGACACCCTGCTGCTGTTCAGCGACGGGGTGGTGGAGCGCCGCCGGCAGAGCCTGAGCGCCGGGCTGGCCACCCTGAGCGACGCCGTCGCCAAGGCCGGTAGTGGCGACCCGCGCGCGCTCTGCGCGGTGGCCACGGCCGCGGTCCCGGGCGGCACCGAGGACGACGTGGCCGTACTTGCGGTCGAGCACGCGCTCACGCCGAGCCGGTCGGCGAGCATGGAGGTGCCCGCGGAGCCGACCGCGCCCAGCCGGGTCCGACACTGGCTGACCGGCCAGCTCACCGAGTGGCAGGTGCCCGAGTCGGTGATCGGGGCGGCGGTGCTCTGCACCAGCGAGCTGACCACCAACGCGTTGCTGCACGCCGGCACGGCCGCCCGGGTCGAGATCGACCTGAGCGCCGAGCGGCTGCTCGTCTCGGTGGCGGACTCCGGCACCCGGGGCACCGTGACCCGGGCCCGTACCGACACGTTGAGCAGTCGCGGGCGCGGCCTCGGCCTGATCGAGGAGCTCAGCGACGCCTGGGGCACCGACCCGTCGGTGCGCGGCTCCACGGTGTGGTTCGAGATCCTCACGCCGCCGGCCGCGCACCCCTGAGACCACCGCAACGGTGTGGAGGACACGATGGCCACCGACCGGCCAGCCGGAGTGCTCTTCGACGTCGACGGCACCCTCGTCGACACCACGTACCTGCACACCGTGAGCTGGTGGGAGGCGTTACGGCAGACCGACCAGCCGGTGCCGATGGCGACGGTGCACCGCTCGATCGGGATGGGGTCGGACAAACTCCTCGACCACCTCCTCGGTCCGGAACGGGACCGCGACGCGGACTCGAAACTGCGCGACGCGCACGACACCCTCTACGCCGAGTACTGGGAACGGCTCACGCCGCTCCCCCGGGCGGCCGACCTGTTGCGCGCCTGCGCCGAGCGGGGGTTGCGGGTGGTGCTCGCCACCTCCGCCACGGGAGCGGAGGTGGCCGCGCTCCGTCGGGCGCTCGCCGCCGATGACGTGATCGACACGGTCACCTCCGCGGAGGACGTTAAGCAGAGCAAGCCGGCACCGGACATCCTGGTCGCCGCGCTGGAGCAGTCCGGGTTGGCCGCCGAGCGGGCGGTCTTCGTCGGCGACTCGGTGTGGGACGTCGTCGCGGCCGGGGCGCTGCACATGCCGTGTGTGGGCCTGACCTGCGGTGGCACCAGCCGCGGCGAGTTGGCCGGTGCGGGTGCCGTGGCGGTGTACGAGGACCCGGCCGCCCTGTTGACCGAACTTACCGACTCGCCGCTCACCCACCCCCGGTAAGGAACACTTCGGTCCACCGCCGCGTACGCGCATAGCCGGAGCCCTTGCGGGGCAAGGACTGTCACCACCTGCCCGCACCCTGCGGGTGCGGCGGAAAGGTGGTGCCGTGGAGCCGGTAGACGTGGCGTTCGCGCTGGTGGGCCTGGGCGCTCTGCTGGCGGGCATCCTGCCCCGGGTGTTGGAGCAGCGCCCGCTGTCCATGCCGATCGCCTTCCTCGCCCTCGGCATGGTGGTGTTCCTGCTGCCGGTCGGGCTGCCCTCACCGGACCCCCTGGCCCACCCGGAGCTGGCCACCCACCTCACCGAGATCGGAGTGATCGTCGCGCTGATGGGCGCCGGGCTCAAGATCGACCGGCCGCTGAGTTGGCGGCGGTGGTCGTCCACCTGGCGGCTGTTGGCGATCGCGATGCCCCTGTGCATCGCGGCGGTGGCCCTGCTCGGCTGGTGGTGGGCGGGGCTGGTGCCGGCCGCCGCGCTGTTGTTGGGTGCCGCGCTGGCCCCGACCGACCCGGTGCTCGCCGCCGACGTGCAGGTCGGCGAGCCGACCGACGTGGAGGATTCCGAGGACGAGGTCCGCTTCGCGCTGACCTCCGAGGCCGGGCTCAACGACGGGCTGGCGTTCCCGTTCGTCTACGCCGCCATCGCCATCGCGTCGACGAGCCTCGCCCCGGGCGACTGGCTGGCCGAGTGGTTCACCGTGGACGTGCTCTGGAAGGTCGGCGTCGGCGTCGGCGGTGGCCTGCTCATCGGCTGGCTGCTCGGCAAGCTGTTCTTCCGCGCGCCGAGCGAGCTGCGGTTGGCCCGGCACGCCGAGGGCTTCCTCGCGCTGGCCGCCACGTTCCTGGCGTACGGGCTGGTGGAGGTGGCCGGCGGGTACGGCTTCCTGGCCGTGTTCGTGGCCGCCCGGGCCATCCGGGCCGCCGAGCGGACCCACGAGTTCCACTCGGTGCTGCACGACTTCGCCGAGCAGGTCGAACGGCTGCTCACCCTGGTCCTGTTGCTGCTGCTCGGCGGCGCGATCGTGGGTGGCCTGCTGGGCCCGCTGACCTGGCCGGCGGCCGCCGTCGGGCTGGCGCTGGTGTTCCTGGTACGACCGCTGATCGGCTGGTTGTCGCTGCGCGGCGCTCCAGGGCGCCCGGCCGAGCACTGGGTCATCTCGTTCTTCGGCATCCGCGGTGTCGGCTCGTTCTACTACCTCGCGTACGCCACCACCAAGGCCGACTTCCCCCAGGCCGAACTGCTCTGGGCGACCGTCGGGCTGGTGGTGCTCGTCTCCGTCGTGGTGCACGGCATCACGGCGACCCCGGTGATGCAACTACTCGACCGGGAGGGCGAACGAACCTCCGACCCGGCCGAGCGCGACGCCGACCCGCGCCCCGTCGCGGCAGCCGGGCACGCCTGACCGGCCGCCCGCTCAGGCCGTGCACTCCTGACCAGCCGCCCGCTCAGGCCAGCCGGGCGGCCAGCGCGCGGCCGAGGTCCCGGCCGGAGCGCCAGGCGCTCTGCACCCGGGGCTTGCCGAACGCGTCGCCGGCCAGGCCGATCCCGTCGGCGTCCAGGTGGTGAGTGGCGCCGCCGGCATCGCTCGTCGGCTTCGCGTACGTCCAGCGGTGCACGTGCACCTCGACGGCCTGCTCGGGCAGCCCGAGCAGGTCGCGCACGGCCTGCTCGATCGCCGGACCGGCCCCGGTGGGTTGGGCGAGGTGACCGGCCGCGAACTCCGGCACGGTGTGCGCGACAAGCACCGGTGCGCCGTCACCACGCCTGTCGCCGTCGTCGCAGACGAGGTTGAGGACCGGATGCTCGTTGACGAACGCGCCCCGGAAGTCCGGCCAGCGTCGGGTCGGGAAGCGCAGCACCGCGGCCAGCGACGGCGACCACCGCTGTGCCTGTACGACCCGGGTGGCGTCGGTCAGGGCTGGGTCGAGCAGCAGGGCGGCCTGCGGGCCCGGCATGGCCAGCGCGACCGCCGCACACGACACGCCGTCCACCACCGGACCGGGCTCGACGGTGAGCACCAGCCGGTCGACGGTCACCGGTACCGCACCGGCCAGGTGCTCGACCACCGAACGCAGCCCACGCGGGGCGGCGAACCGCATCGGCCCGGTCACCTCGTGGGTCCCGCTCCGGTCGTACGCCTGGAAGGTGTCGGTCCACTCGCGGACCAGCCCGTCCGCGCACCACTGCGCGACAAGCGCGGCGAAGTCCGGGTCGGTGGCGGTGAAGTAGGCGGCGCCGATGTCCGCGGGCCGGCCCTGGAAACGCTTGCTCGCCATCCGGCCACCGCGGACGTGACCCCGCTCCCGGACCTGCACCGGCACCCCGGCCCGGATCAACTCGACCGCACAGGCCACCCCGGCGATGCCCGCCCCGACCACCACGACACCCGATCGATCCTCCGTCACCCGATGATCGTAGGTGGCGGCGTTCCGGGCGAACGCCGGTGGCGGCCTCCGGGAATGAATCACCCGCGATCGGGGTACTGGCACACCTGTTCGAAGAGAGGGTGATGATGATGACGGACCGCCGCACCGAGCAGGCCGACCAGAACGCCGCGATCAAGGACCCGGACGAGTGGGTCACCGGAGACGAGCCGCCGACCGCCGCGCAGGAGTCCTACCTGAGTACGTTGGCCCGGGAGGCCCACGCCGACGTCCCGCACGACCTGACCAAGGCCGAGGCGTCCAAGCGCATCGACGAACTCCAGGCCAAGACCGGCCGAGGCCAGTAACCCCGCACCCCGATGCTGTTGCGTCGGGGCTGTTGGCCGCCGAACCAGCCCGCGTTGGACAACGGGCCTTGTGGTAGATCAACGCGTCTCGAGCGATAGGCCCGCGCCGATCTTGCGCTTTCTGTCGTCGGCCTGGACGGGTATGTCCCTTGTGTCAGGACAGGAAGTGCAAGATCGCGGAGCCAGGGCCGCCCAGGTCCGCCGATCATGGAGTTGTGGTGCCTGACTTGTGGTTTACAGGCCGCATTGTCGCCCACCACAACTCCATGATCGGCGAGGCGGTGCCGGTCGACTGACAGCCGTCCCGCCAACCGAGACAGCATCGCCCGCACCTCTCCACGCGATATTGCACTTCCTGTCGCGACAAAAGGCGTACAAGGCGCAAAACAACGACAGCAAGTGCAAGATCGCGGGAGCAGGGGCGCGGGGGCCCGGGCGCGCGGGCGGGCGGGCGCAGGCGGGGGCAGGGTTGTGGTCAGGGGCGGGGTAGTCGGTGCAGGTGCACCTCGGTCAGGCTGCCCTCGTGGATCTCGGCGGTGAGGTAGGTGGCGTGGGGTTGGGAGCGGCGGTCGGTGGGTGAGCCGGGGTTGAGCAGGCGCAGCCCACCGGGCGCCTCGGTGTCCCAGGGGATGTGCGAGTGCCCGAAGACCAGCAGGTCGACGTCGGGGAAGCGCACCGCGCACCGCTTCTCACGGCCGGTCCGGGGCCCGGTCTCGTGCACCACCGCGACCCGCAGACCGTCGAGCTGGACCCGGGCCACCTCCGGCAGCCGGGCGCGAAGCGCCGGGCCGTCGTTGTTGCCGTACACCCCGACCAGTCGGCGCGATCGCGCGGACATGGCGTCGAGCAGCGTCTCGTCCACCCAGTCGCCGGCGTGCACCACCACGTCGGCCGCCTCGATGGCCGCCCAGAGGGGCCCGGGTAGGTCCCGGGCCCGCTTCGGTAGGTGGGTGTCCGCCGTGAGCACCAGCCGCATACCCGGCATTGTCCCCCGAGTCCCGGCCGCCCACCCGGGAGAACGCGGGTGGACCGCCGGGCCCCGCCTCCGCCGCCCGGCACCCGTGCGTCAGGGACGCTCGGGTACGGGTGCCGAGCCGGTCAGGGGGCGGTCACGGGAGGGTCCAGCGTTGGGCCCCGGTGCCGTTGCAGGTCCAGATCTGCAGTTGCCGACCGTCGGTGAGGTCCGAGCTGGGGATGTCCAGACAACGCCCGGACTGGGGGTTGCGCAGGCTGCCGTCCGACTGGGCGGCCCACTGTTGGGCCCCGCTGCCGTTGCAGTCGTAGAGCTGCACGGGCGTGCCGTCGGTGGTGCCGCTCGCCTTCACGTCCAGGCACTTGGCGAGCCCCCGGACGGTGCCGTCGCCGGGCAGGGTCCACCGTTGCGCGGCGGTGCCGTTACAGGTCCAGGTTTGCACCCTGGTGCCGTTCGCGGTCTGGCTGGAGGCGATGTCCGCGCACTTGCCGAGGGCCTTGACCGCACCGGTGCGCGCCCCACCGGTGCCGACGCCCGGCCCGGTGAAGGTGTAGCTGTCCACGTCGAGCAGCGCACCGCTGCCGCCGGTCATCACGAGGTACAGGTCGTGGGTGCCGTCGTCGGGCCTGGTCACCGTGGCGCTCAGCTCGGAGTAGTTGTCCCAGCCGCCGGTGTTCGGCACCGCGATGCGGGCGACCTCCGTGCCGGTCGGTGAGTCGTACCGGAAGGAGATGGTGCCCCCGGGGCCGCCGGAGGAGACCCGGGCCCGGACGCCGGTGATTCCCTTGAGGCTCACCGCGTGGTGTCGGACGCTCTCGCCGTTCTGGATGTCACCGAGCCGCTTGCCACCCTCGGCGGCCGCCTGGTCGATCACCCTGGGGCCGTTGAGCTGGACGAGGTGCTCGGCCTGCCACTGTTTCGGGTAGAGGACGATCTCCTGTTCTCCGGTGAGCGCGGCCGAGCCGGTCGCGCCGCGGTCGGTGTAGCTGCCGCGCAGGACGAAGAAGAGCACCGAGTCGGGTCCGGCGTGCACCGGGCCGGTGTTGAAGGTCGCGCCGCAGCCGGTCCCCTCCCCCTCCTCGTGGGCGTGTTCCTGGTGCCCGAGCGCGGCCCGGACGACCACCGCCGAGCAGGCCGGCGTGCCGTCCTGCGGGTCACTTGCGGTGGCGGCCACCGCGAGGTCCTGCCCCCAGTCGAAGAGCCCGCCGGCGGGCAGGCCGGTCAGGCTGACCGTGGGGCGGTTGTTGCCGACCACCACCGACACCACCGTGGTGGCGCTGCGGCCGGTGCCGTCGTCGACGGTGAGCCGGGCGCTGTAGGTCCCGTTCGCGGAGTACGTGAACGACGGGTTGGCGGCGGTCGAGTCGGTGCTGCCGTTGTTGGTGAAGTCCCAGGCGTACGTCAGCGGGTCACCGTCCGGGTCCGAACTGCCGGCGCTGGAGAAGGTCACCGAGAGGGGGGCCAGGCCGTTGTCCCGGTTGACGGTGGCCCTGGCCGCCGGCGACCGACCAGCCTGGACGTAGTTGATTTTGTAGAGGCCGGCGTCGGCAGCACCGGAGAAGTAGCCGCTGCCGTACTCCAACAGGTAGAGCGAGCCGTCCGGGCCGAACTGCCAGTCGATCGGGTGGACGAACCTCATGCCGGCGAGCACCGGCTCGATCACGGTCGGCGCGCCGGTGGCGGGGTTGCCGTTGTCGAACTGGACCTCCTTGATCCAGTTGCGGCAGTACTCGGAGATCAGCCACTTGTTGTCGTAGTAGGCCGGCCACTTCACGTCCGACACGAGGTTCGGGTCGTAGTGGTAGACCTCGACGTGGTTCGGCGACCCGCACCCGCCGGGGTTGTCCAGGGCCGGCCAGTCCTCGCTGCCGCCGTGCTGCTCCCAGACCAGTGCGGGTTTCGTCGGCGGGAGCTGTTGGATGCCGGTGTTGCGGGGTGAGTTGTTCACCGGGCCGGTCGAGCCGCCGCAGGGGAACCAGCCGCGCGGTGTGGCGGTGGCGAAGTCCCAGTCGTTGTAGGCGACGTTGGGGCCGCCGCAGTACGGCCAGCCGTAGTTGCCGGGCCCGCTGGCGCGGTTGAACTCGTCGTACGCCGCCGGGCCGCGGTTGGCGAGGTCGGCGCCCGCGTCCGGGCCGACCTCACCCCAGTAGAGGGTGTTGTTGGCCGTGCGGTCCACCCAGATCCGGTACGGGTTGCGCACGCCCATCACGTAGATCTCCGGGCGGGTCCGCGCGGTGCCGGCGGCGAAGAGGTTGCCGGCGGGGACGGTGTAGCTGCCGTCGTTCTCCGGGTGGATCCGGTTGATTTTTCCGCGCAGGTCGTTGGTGTTGCCCGAGGTGCGTTGGGCGTCGTACTGCGCATTGCGGGTCGTCCGCTCGTCGATCGGGGCCATCCCGGCGGAGTCGCCGCCGGAGTTGGTGTTGTCGCCGACGGCGAAGTACAGGTTGCCGGCGGTGTCCCAGCTCATCGAACCGGCCGAGTGGCAGCACAGGTCGCGGTCGGTGGGCCACTCGATGAGCGTGTCCTCGCTGGCCGGGTCGAGCAGGAGGGTGGACGGGTCGAAGGTGAACCGGCTGATCCGGTTGACCAGCGGGGTGACCTTCGGCGAGTAGAAGAGGTAGACCCAGCGGTTGCTCGCGAAGCTCGGGTGCAGGGTGATGCCGATCAGGCCGTCCTCGAAGCGGGCGTCCAGCGCCAGGGTCAGGGCCACGGTGGTGGACCTCGTCGCCGGGTTGTAGAGGCGCACCTGGCCACCGGCGCTGCTGGTGCCCCGGTTGATGTAGAAGACCTTGCCGTCGGGGGCGACGGCCAGTTCGATCGGCTCGCCCATGGAGAGTCCACCGTCGAGGGCGACCTTCTCGAAGCCGTTGGTGGCGGGTGGTGCGAGGGCGGCGGCCCGGGCCGGGGAGGCGGCGGCCGGGCGTTCGACGGCCTGCGGGACGAGGCAGAGGGTGAGCAGGACGGTGAGCAGGGTGGTGACGCTGACGAAACGTCGGCGCGGTGTGCGAGACACGAGACCTCCAGCTGTCCGGGGGATCTCGGTGCCGCTCCCGCCGACTGGAGGAGCACCGCAAGGTGTCCCGGACATTAACGTCTTTCACTGGAGTGCGATAGAACTTCACGCCCACAGATAGAAAGTTGTCACGATCTACACGAAAGTCCGGCCTACGGGCGCACTGGTGAGAAGTACGCCGGAGGCATCCCACGCTGACGCAACGTCGGGTCCCGCTCCACGTCGGTCAGCACACCTGCGGCGTTGATCAGGCCGATGTGCGAGAACGCCTGGGGAAAGTTGCCCAACTGCTCCCCGGTCACCGGGTCGATCTGCTCGGCGAACAGGCCGAGGTCGTTGACCCGCTCCGCCAACCCCCGGAACAACTCGTGCGCCCGGTCCCGTTCACCGGCCAACGCCAGGCAACAGACCAGCCAGAACGAACAGATGAGGAAACCCGCCGGGTCGCCGTCCCAGCGCCGCAACAGGCCGTCGTGGGAGAGCCGCTGCTCCACCGCGCGGATCGTCGAGAGCATCCGCGGGTCGTCGGCCCGCAGAAAGCCGACAAGCGGCATCACCAACACCGAGGCGTCCAGGTCGTCGGATTCGAAACTCCCGGTGTACGCCTGGAGCCGCTCGTTCCAGCCCCGCTCGACGACCTCCGCGCGCACCGCGTCGCGGGCGGCCGCCCAGCGGGCCACGTCCTGCGGCTCGCCCAGCAGGTCACCGAAGCGGACCGCCCGGTCCAGGGCGACCCAGCACTGCACCTTCGAGGAGACGTGGTGGTGCTCGATGCCACGCTCCTCCCACATGCCCGCGTCCGGCAACGACCAGTCCCGCGCGGCCTGGTCCGCGAGCACCCGGAGTACGTGCCGCACCTCCGGGTCGAACGGTTGCAGCTTGTCGCGCATCAACCAGGCGGCGTCCATGGCCTCGCCGAAGATGTCGGTCTGCCGCTGCTGCCACGCGTCGTTGCCGATTATCACCGGCGGGCTGTCCCGGTAGCCGCCGAGCTGATCCAGGCGGTGCTCGGTGAGGTCCCGTTCCCCCAGCACCCCGTACATGATGGGCACCGGCCTGTCGTCGACGCGGCCCATCGCCCGACCCAACCAGGCGAACTGCCGTTGCACCTCGTCCAGGCACGTCGTCCGCCACAGTGCCCGCAGGGTCAGGCTGAAGTCACGCACCCAGACGTAGCGGTAGTCGTAGTTGCGGTCGCCGCCGAGCTTCTCCGGCAGCGAGGTGGTCACCGAGGCCACCACGGCACCGCTGGGCCGGTACGTCATGCCCTGCACCACCAGCCGGCTGCGCCGCACCTGCTCGGCGTAGAGCCCGTCGTACGGGTGCTCGTCCACCCAGGAGCGCCAGCCGGCGGCGGTGTCGGCGATGGTCTGGTCGGCGTCCGGCACCTCGGGTAGCGGGGCGTCGTAGGTCGGGGCGTACCCGAGGGTGAAGGTGTGTTTCGTGCCGGCGCGGGCGGTGAACGTCCCGGTGGCCTCGCCGCCCCGGGCGGTCAACCGCTCGCTGCAACGCAGGGTGAGTCGGGCGGCCCCGGCGATGGCTTCGAGCATGTCCTCCCGCTCGATCAGGTAGGCGATGGTCCGGCCGTACTCGAAGCGCGGCCGGTAGTGCACCCGCATCGGCACCGAACCCGACAGCCCTTCCACCGAGCGGGCCAGCACCTGCGGCGAGCGCAGCCCGATGTCGTGACCGCGCGAGCCGGGCTCGAAGGCGAGCGCGTCGGTGAGCGCGACGTCCCCCTGCGCGGTGCGGAAGACCGTCCGCAGCACCAGGGTGTCGTCGAGGTAGCAGCGTTCGACGCGGTAGTCGCCCTCGGGCTGGATCGACCAGTGCCCGGCATCGTCGTCGAGCAGCCGCCCGAACACCGACGGGGCGTCGAACCGGCCCGGGCACCACCAGTTCACCGAGCCCGAGGCGTCCACGAGCGCCGCGCTGCGGCAGTCGGCGAGGAACCCGTAGTCGCTGATCTGTCCGATCTCCACCCGACTGGCTACCCGGGCAGTCCACACCCATGCACGGCCCAGCCCGGCGGTGGGCCACGCGTTAGCTGTCGGCAGGGACGGGAAGGCGGGGAGCTGACGAGGGAGGATGCTCATGACGTCAGCTTCGGGGCCGACCGCCGCCTGGCGGACCGGCACACAGGGTGGCGACCTGCTTCCGTCCGGGCCGGCCGGCCACCTGTCGACACCGGCCGGGGACGGCCACGGGCCGGAGAGCGGCCCGCCGACCGTGACGATCGGGTCGTACCCGGACTATCCGACCGCGCAGCGGGTCGTCGACTACCTGGCCGACAACCGCTTCCCGGTGGAGCACAGCGCCATCGTCGGCACCAACCTCACCCTGGTGGAGACGGTGCTCGGACGGATGACCACCGGCCGCGCCGGCCTGCTGGGCGCCGGCACCGGCGCCTGGTTCGGGCTCTTCATCGGCCTGCTGTTCGGCATCTTCACCGTCGGCAACTGGCTGGCGGTGATCCTGGTCGGGCTGGTCATCGGCGCGATCTGGGGTGCGGTGTTCGGCGCGGTCGCCCACGCCATGACGGGCGGTCAACGCGACTTCACCTCGGCCAGCTCACTGCGCGCCGGCCAGTACGCGGTGACCGTCGACGCCCAGCTCGCCGACCAGGCGCGACAGCTGCTCGCCCGGATGCAGACGCCCGGCTCGGCGGCGAACGGCCGCTGACCCACGACCGACCGGCCGTCCCGACAGCGTGTCGGGGCGGCCGTGGCGTCGTTCAGTCGGGCTGGGCCTCGAACAGCTCGCCGTAGCGTGTCGCGCCGCGTACCGAGTCCACCGCGAATGTGACGTGCCCGACCGGAACCCGTCCGCCGACGGCCTCGACCACCCGTGCCGCCGCCGCCAGGGCGAAACCGCCGCAGAGCTCGATCAGCGCGACCCCCTCGGCCAACAGGTCAACCGCGACGGCGGGGGCCACCGCCGGGTCCGGCACGGGCACCAGAAAGGTGCGTTGGCCGTCGCGATCCAGCACGACCCGGTCGCCAATCGGGTCGCTGCCCGGATGCTCGTAGATGTACGCCCAGCTGACCGTCATCGGACGTCCCTCCTCACGGGATCGGATACGCAAACCGACGGTAGGCGTTGAACGCGACGTGAGGTCAAGCCGCGCGCCGTCATGGGAATCGGGTCGATCAAGGAGTTGCGGTGGGTGACAAAGCACCCGCCGGTTGCCCAACCAGGCACCACAACTCCTTGATCGACGAAGCCGAGCTGCCCCCGCTGAGACCTTGCGCCTCGCCGACCGCAACGCAACGGCGTGGTGTTTGCTCCGACGGGCCGATCACTGGCCGTTGGGCGGGTACGTCTGCTCGCCGGCGCGGATGTCGACCTCGACCCGGTTCTCCGGAGGTGCCAGCGGGCACGCCCAACGGTCGTCGTAGGCACAGCTCGGGTTGTAGAGGTAGTTGGCGTCCAGCCGGACCCGGTCACCGGGCAGCAGCTCGACGCCTCGGCCGAAGGTGCCCTTCACCGTGTCGGTGAGGTACCGCCCTCCGCCGTAGCTCTCCCGCCCGCAGGTGCCGTCGCGCAGCGGAACGAACAACCCGCCCCCGTACGCCTCGATCCACCACAGGGTCAGCGGCCCCCAGGGTGTCTCGGCCACCGCCACCCGCCGGTACGCGACGACGCCGTCCGGCCCCCCGGTGTCGATGCGCAGCTCGCCGCCGGCCGGGCGCAGGGGCGCCTCGACCACGGCTTCGGGATTGGGCGGGAAGTACCGCACGCCGGTGAAGCCCGGCCGGTCGGCTGGGGGGATCGGGCTCTGTGGGTGGGTGGCGAAGAGGTCGTCGCGGCCGGCCCGGAAGCCGGCCAGGTCGACGTCGGACAGGTACAGCCGGGCCACCCGCTCGCGCCAGTCGGCCAACTCCAGGTCGGTCAGCATGCCGGGGACTCCTGATCGAATGAGAACTCGCCGGAACGGGCGGGCCTGCCACACGCCCGGCAGCGCACCTCAGCGACGAAGACCTGGCCGCAGACGTCGTGGATGAAGTCGACCCTGGGCACGCCGTCCTCGCTGTAGGTGTCACCCCAGCGCTTGAGCACGAGGATCACCTGCCCGAGGTCCTTGCCCTTCTGGGTGAGTTCGTAACCCGCGACCTTGCCGTTCTCGCTGTCGCGGGCTTGGAGAATGCCGGTTTCAGCCAGTTTGCGCAGCCGGGCGGCGAGGACGTCTCGCGGTGCGCCGACGGCCCGGAGGATCTCGGTGTACCGGGACGCCCCGAATGCGAGCGCCCGCACGATGTGCAGCGACCACCTGTCGTTGACCGCGTCGAGCGCCACAGCGAGAGAGTCCCGCTCCGGTTTGGTTTTCAAACCGTCGGTGCTACGGTTCGTTTGGTTGGACATTCAAACCACACTACCCGAGGAAGCGCTCATGACGTTCCCATCCGATCCACCTACCGACGCGGCATCGCCGGTCGCCACCCAGCGCCGAGCCTGGGCCACACTCGTCATCACCGGGCTGATCATCGGCACGGCGTTCATCGCGGTCTATGTCGGACTGCAACGCAGCCCTCAGCCGAGCCGACTGCCGATCGCCGTGGTCAGCGAGCGACTGGCGGACACCGCACAGGCCGGTTTCGGCAGTTCCGTGGCAGTCACCGAGGTCGCGAGCGTCGCGGACGGCGAGACCATGGTGCGACACGGCGACGCCGTCGCCGTCCTCGGCGCGACCTCCCCCACCACGCTGACACTCGACTACGCCGGCGCCAGCGGACTCAGCGAGAGCGGAGCCGCGCGCCAGCTCGCGGCCGGCTTGGCCGAGAAGGCCGGGGCGACCATCCAGGAGAACGACATCGTTCCGTTGGCCACCTACGACAGCCGGGGGTTGTCCGCCTTCTACGTGGTGTTCGGCGTCACCCTCTCGTCGTTCGTCCTCGCGCAGGGCCTCACCGCGGCGACCGCGAAGGTCCGCCTCCGCCACCGGCTCGTCGCGATGGGCGGCTTCGCCGTCGCGATCGGCGTGATCGCGGCAACCGTCGCCGGCCCGATCTACGGATCACTGACGGCCCCATTCCCGCTGCTCGCGCTCTCGCTCATCCTCCTCTCCGCCGCCAGCGCCTTCACGACGAAGGCCCTGGGGGCCTGGCTCGGCCCGGCCGGAATCGCCCTGGCCGTCCTCACCCTCACCACGATCGGCAACGCGACGAGCGGAGCGACGATCGGGATCGACCTCCTGCCGGCGTGGGCGCAGGCCATCTCGGCGAAACTCCCGCCGGGCGCGGCCGTACGGGCTGTCAACAACTTCGGCTACTTCGACGGCGCACACACCGTGGCACCCCTCGCCATCCTCGCCACCTGGTTCCTGGCGGGCCTGGGATTCGTCCTGCTCCGGCAGCGGACCGCAAAGCGCCGCCCGCTCACCGCTGAGCCTGTGTCGCTTGGCCACGACGCTTCAGGGCGACGGCCAGTTGGCGAGGACGGCGTCGAGAGCGTCCAGGGCGCGTGACCACGAGTCGTCGGTGGGGCGCGGGGTGTGCCGGAACCCGCCGGTCCGCTCCAGGCTCACGAACCCGTGGAACGTGCTGTGCATCATCCGTACCGCGTCGGTCTGGTCGGGCTCGGAGAGCCGGTAGCCGCGCAGGATCGCCCGGGTCATCTCGGCGTGCCGGACGCCCGCGCTCGCGGCGGCGGTCTCCGGGTCGAGGTCGATCTGCATGGCGGCGTAGCGGCCCGGGTGCTCTCGGGCGTAGTCGCGGTACGCGTTGGCGAAGGCCACCAGGGCGTCCTTGCCAGCCCGACCGGCGAGCGCGGCGGCGACCCGGTCGGCGAGTTCGGTCAGCGCCAGCAGGGCGATCCTGACCCGCAGGTCGTGCGCGTTCTTCAGGTGGAAGTAGAGGCTCGCGTCCTTCACCCCGAACTGTCGGGCGAGCGCGGCGATCGTGACGTTTTCCAGGCCGACCTCGTCGGCCAGTTCGGCCGCGGCCAGCGTCAGGCGTTCGGCGGTCACGCCGGCACGTGCCATGCAGCACACTCCCAACCTATCCCTAATAAACACTTGCCTAGGAGGGCTAGGCTACTACCTATGCTACAGGTTACCGAATCCGCCATCCGCGCGTCCTTCGTCAATTGCAGTCGGGGCGAGGCGAAGCGGCTGGCCGTACCCAATGATCTTGAGATGCGCCCGTGGGACGACCTCGACTTTCTCGGCTGGCGGGACCCGTCCGCGCCGCAGCGGGCCTACCTGGTCGCCGAGACCGACGGCGGGCTGGCCGGGGTGGTGCTGCGGGCCGCGACCCACCAGACCGGGCGCGTACGGCACAGCATGTGCTCGTTCTGCCTGACCACCCACCTGGGCGGAGGCGTCTCGTTGATGACCGCCCCCAAGGCCGGCCCGAGTGGGCGGCAGGGCGACTCGGTGGGCACCTACCTCTGCTCCGACCTGGCCTGCTCGCTGTACCTGCGGGGCAAGAAGCACGCCGGGCCCCCGGCGCCCGAGCCGCTGCCCCTGCCGGAGCGCATCGACCGCGTCACCAGCGCCCTCGCGACGTTCCTCCGCAAGGTCACCGGGTGACGGGTCGAGGCGAGCGGCGGGGCCGGGGCGTGAACAGCCCCGGCCCTAGCTGTCGGTGGCCAGGCGGGCGTGCAGGTGCTCGTCGTAGCGGCGGCCGTCGCCGTAGCGGTACGACTCCCGCAGGGTGCCCTCGGCCGGGTAGCCTGCGCGCTCGGCCACCCGGCAGGACGCCGGGTTCGCCACCGCGTGGCACAACTCCACCCGGTGCAGCCCGAGATCCGCGAACGCCCAGTCGGTGAGCCGGACGACGGCGCGCACCGCCACCCGACGCCCCCGTGCCGCGGGCATCGTCCAGTAGCCGATGGAGGCGTCGCCGTCGCGGATGTTGTGCAACGACACCGAGCCGAGCAGCTCGCCGTCGACCGCCGCGGTGATCGCCATCGAGGCGTGACCGCCGGTGGACCAGTCGGCGCGGCGGCGCACCCAGAGCAGCGCGACCCGATCGTCGATCGGGTCCCCGCCCTGCGGGTTCCACTGCGCGATCGCCGGGTCGCGGAGGGCGTCGCGCACCGCCGGTGCGTCCTCGTCTCGCCAGGGGCGCAGCAACAGGTCGGCGGCGGCGAGTTCCACGTGTTCCACGAGGCCGGAGTCTGGCACAACCCGAGAGTCGCCCACCGCCGCTTTTCGCGCGCACTTTCTTCAAAGCTGCACGATCCCGGCCGCCAGGGTGCGAATGAGTGACCCAGACAACGTCGAACGACGTTATTTAAATTTTGAAAGAGTGCTATCGTCGTGGCATGACCGAGAGCCTGGACAGCACCCGAGAGGCCGCCTGGCGTGCCTACATCGAGGCCAGCCAGCGTCTCTACACACAGTTGGAGGAGGATCTGCGGGTCGACAGCGACCTCAGCTTCCCCGACTACCACGTGCTGGTCCTGCTCTCCGAGGCACGCGGGCAGCGGCTCCGGATGGGTGAGCTGGCCAGCCGACTGATCTTCTCGCCCAGCCGCCTCACCTACCAGGTCTCCTCCATGCAGCGTCGTGGCCTGGTCAGCAAGGAGCCCTGCCCGGACGACAGGCGCGGCAGCGAGGCGGTCCTCACCGCCGCCGGGCTGCTCGCGCTACGGGAAGCCGCACCTCACCATCTGGCGTCGGTGCGCACCCACCTGATGGACGACCTCGACGACGCCGAGGTCGCCTGCCTCACCCGGGTCTTCGACCGGCTCGGCGAGCGCCTGCGGGCATCGCGGGCCAACCCGAGCACCCCCGCCTCACGCTAGGAGCCTCCGACATGCCCGCGATCACCGTCGACAACGTCCTCGTCCTGCCCCGCCTGCCCCGACTCGACGAGGCCGCCACCATCCGCCCGGTCCGCTCGGTGACCACAGCGCCCAGCGGCTTCGAGGGTGAGGGCTTCCCGGTCCGTCGCGCCTTCGCCGGCGTGTCGACAGCCGACCTGGACCCGTTCATCCACCTCGACCAGATGGGCGAGGTCGACTACGCGCCGGGCGAGCCCAAGGGCACCCCGTGGCACCCGCACCGCGGCTTCGAGACCGTCACGTACATCATCGACGGCGTCTTCGACCACCAGGACTCGAACGGTGGCGGCGGCACCATCACCGACGGCGACACCCAGTGGATGACGGCGGGCAGCGGCCTGCTGCACATCGAGGCGCCGCCGGAGCACCTGGTGGTGAGCGGCGGGCTCTTCCACGGCACCCAACTGTGGGTCAACCTGCCCCGAGCGGCCAAGATGAACCCGCCCCGCTACCAGGACATCCGTGGCCGGGAGTCGGCGCTGCTCACCACGCCTGACGGCGGCGCGCTGATCCGGGTCATCGCCGGCGAGGTCGCCGGGCACCGCGGCCCGGGCTCGACCTTCACCCCGATCACCATCACCCACGTCACCGTGCAACCGGGCGCCCAGGTCGACCTGCCCTGGCAGCCCGACTTCAACGCCCTGGTGTACGTGCTGGGCGGGCGCGGCACGGTCGGCACCGACCGGCGGCCGGTGCGTACCGGCCAGCTCGCGGTGCACGGCCCGGGAGACGCGCTGCGGTTCGGCGCCGACACGGCGCAGGACAGCAACACACCGGCGCTCGACCTCTACATCATGGGTGGTCAGCCGATCCGGGAGCCGGTGGCACAGTACGGCCCGTTCGTGATGAACACCCGGGACGAGCTGCTCAAGGCATTCGAGGACTTCCAGGCCGGCCGCCTCGGCGTGATCCCCACCGAGCGGCTCCCGCACACCGGCGGCCAGGGCACCCGCCCCTGACCACGCACGAGCGCTGAGATCGGCGCCGACGCCCCCGACTGACCCACCCGGGGGCGTCGGCGCCGCCTCAGGAGACCGCGAAGATGCCGGCGACTCCCAGGATCACCATCACCAACACCGCTACCAGCGCCCCCCGTTCGCTCTCCACCGCCGGCTCGCGGTTCTCGGTCAGGGGAGTCGTCGTGTCGCGGGGCATGGTGTGGCCTCCTCGGCTGTTGTCGCGTCACTGTCGATGGCGTTGGCCAGGTCACTGGTCCGTCGGCCTGGCGTGCGGACCCGCGTCGGGGGTCCTACCGTGAGGACGTTGCCGACCTCCAGGAGGGCTGGACGGTGCCGTTGCAGGACTGGTTTCTCACCGCTGAGGAACGCGCCAACCCGGTCTCTGGGATACCCGTCTGGACCACGGGAAACCTCGCCGAGCCGTTGATTCACGGTGCCGCGTACTTCGACCGGCTGGTCGACGAGGTCGAGGCACTGGGCCACGGCGACCACCTGTTCTTCACCGACTGGCGGGGTGACCCGGACCAGCGGCTGCGCCCGGACGGTCCGACGGTCGCCCAACTCTTCGCGCAGGCCGCCCAGCGCGGCGTGGTGGTCAAGGGGCTGATCTGGCGCTCGCACCTCGACGTGCTGGCGTACAGCGAGGCGGAGAACCGCGACCTCAGCGAGACGATCTCGGCCGCCGGTGGCGAGGTGCTGCTCGACCAGCGGGTCCGGCGCGGCGGCTCGCACCACCAGAAGCTCGTGGTGCTACGGCACCTGGGCGCCCCCGAGCGGGACATCGCCTTCGCCGGCGGGATCGACCTGTGCCACAGCCGCCGCGACGACGCCGACCACCACGGCGATCCGCAGCCGGTGCAGATGTCGGCCCGGTACGGCCCGAACCCGCCCTGGCACGACGTGCAGCTCGCGGTGCGCGGCCCGGTGGTCGGCGCTCTGGACACCCTGTTCCGGGAACGCTGGACCGACCCGATGCCCCTGGACTCGGAGAACCCGATGGCCTACCTGCGGGACCGGCTGCGCGGCTCGGACCTGCGCCCGGACCCGCTGCCGGAGCAACCGGCCGACCCGCCACCCTGCGGCCCGCACCAGATCCAGGTACTGCGCACCTACCCGGCCGTCCGCCCCCGTTACTCGTTCGCTCCGGACGGGGAGCGGACCGTGGCCCGCGGTTACACCAAGGCGGTACGCCGCGCCCGTCGGCTCATCTACCTGGAGGACCAGTACCTCTGGTCGGCCGAGGTCGCGGACCTGTTCGCGCACGCGTTGCGGGACAACCCGGACCTGCACCTGATCGCCGTCGTCCCCCGCCACCCGGACGTGGACGGCAAGCTGGCGTTGCCGCCGAACATGGTCGGGCGCGAGCAGGCGCTGTCGCTCTGTGAGCGGGCCGCACCGGACCGGGTGCACGTGTTCGACGTGGAGAACCACGCCGGCGACCCGGTCTACGTGCACGCGAAGGTGTGCGTGGTCGACGACGTCTGGGCCAGCGTGGGCAGCGACAACTTCAACCGGCGGTCCTGGACGCACGACAGCGAGTTGTCCTGCGCCGTGCTCGACGAGACCCCGGACGACCGCTCGCCCACCGACCCGGCCGGGCGCGGCGACGGCGCGCGGAGCTTCGCCCGGGACCTGCGACTGCGGCTGTGGCGCGAGCACCTGGACCGTGACCCGGGCGGCGCGGACGACGCGGACCTGCTGGAGCCGGCGGACGCCGTCGCGGCCGTCACGGCCGCCGCCGACGCGCTGCAGCGGTGGTACGACGACGGTCAGGTCGGGCAACGGCCGCCCGGACGGCTGCGCCCGCACCGCCCCGAGCGTCTGCCGTGGTACACCCGGGCCTGGGCGCTGCCGGTGTACCGGCTGGTCTACGACCCGGACGGCAGGCCGCTGCGGGCGAGGTTGGCCGGCACCTGGTGAGGTGGCCGGGCCGGCTCCGGTGTGGCGACCGCGTGCACGTGCAGCCCGCCGGGGTAGGCGAACGACGAGCGTGGTGAGTAGTAGCCGAAGCCGATCGTCAACGGGTTGGCCGGGCGCAGCGCGTACATCGGGTGGCCGGGCTGGAGGAACTCCACCGACTCGATCTCGAACGGCGCGACCGGCTCGGCGACGAACGGGTAGGCCGAGCTGAGCAGCTGACCGTCGCGCCGGGTGAAGTAGCGGTGGTGCCCGCTGCTGATCACGTGCCCGGTCTCCCCCACCCGGCACCGCGCCCGGATCAACGGCGTGCCGTCGATCTCCGTCTCGGAGAGCAGGTCCTCGCCTGTCACCTCGATCCTGGTGCGGCCGGCCAGCACCGGGGCGCCGCGGGCCACCGCGTAATCACGCACCCGCCGGCTGGAGGCCACGTAGTGCGTCCACCAGCCACCCGGGTTGAGGCCGCCGGGCGCGTCGACGCCGAGGAGCGAGACGCCGAGGTAGGTCAGCGAGTACGCGCCGAAGCCGGAGGTCTGCGTCTCGTCGTCGACGACGTACTGGTTGAGGAACACCTGCCGGTCGGGGCGGGGGTTGAGCCCCGGGGGGACGAGTGCCGCGACCGCGTCGGGGTCCGCCGGCAGCCAGCTGAAGTAGAGGGTGCGGCTGTTCACGACGAGCTGGGGAGCGGCTGGATCGAGCACGGTGCCTCCGAACCGGGTGTGTACACGCGACGCTACGGCCGGTCCCGCCAGTGGGACAACGACGGATAGTCGACACTGCTACCGAGTTGTCGGGTTTGGTGTTGACCAGTCGATGCGGCACCGGAACCGATCGGGCCGACCAGCCGGCCGACCGGACAGTGGGTGCGGCCGGAAAATCGGGGTAAGGATCCTCACAGCCACCCCAACTTGTGCGGCTTTTGCCCCTTTTGTGGCTGAACACGCCTTAAGTACATCAACCTTTCGGCTAGATTTCGGGGAGACGATCAGGTTAAGGTGACTCCCGAACGGCCCACTGAAAGCTAAACCAAAGAGACACGCCTTTTTGTCCGCGGACGAGGTGCAGGGAGGACCACCCATGACCGCGCCAACGATCACCGAGCAGTCGAGTGCCCCCGTCAAGGCCACCACCAAGCTCGACCCGCGCGCTCTCACCGACAGCGCCGCCGACCTGCTCAACGCGATGGCGGCGCTGCCCGCCACCCACCCCTCGCGCGCCGCCCTGCGGGACCGGGCGATCGAGGCCTGGCTGCCGCTCGCCAACCACCTGGCCCACCGCTACAGCGGGCGCGGCGAGCCGAACGACGACCTGGCGCAGACCGCCGCGATCGGTCTGATCAAGGCCATCGACAAGTTCGACCCGTCGCGCGGCGTCGACTTCGCCGGCTACGCGATTCCCACCATCATCGGTGAGCTCAAGCGGCACTTCCGGGACCGCACCTGGGACATCCGGGTGCCCCGCCGGCTCCAGGAGCTGCGGCTGGCCATCTCCGACGCCAACAGCTCGCTCCTGCAGACCCTCGGCCGCTCGCCGACGGTCGCCGACATCGCCGCGCACCTCAAGCTCACCGAGGAAGAGGTCCTGGAGGGCCTGGAGGGCGCCCGGGCGTACAACGCCGTGTCGCTGTCCACCCCGACCGGCGACGGCGAGCGCGCCACCGAGCTGGGCGACATGCTCGGCGGCGAGGACAACGAGTTCGAGCTGGCGGAGCTGCGGGTCGCCCTCGGCCCGGCGCTTGCCACCCTCGACGAGCGCGAGCAGAAGATCCTCACGCTGCGCTTCTACGGCAACCTGACCCAGTCGCAGATCGCCGACCAGATCGGTGTCTCGCAGATGCACGTCTCGCGGCTGCTGACCCGGGCGCTGACCAAGCTGCGCGGTCAGCTCGACGGCACGTACTGAGCAGTTCACGGCAGGAGGGCCGGGTCCGTGGACCCGGCCCTCCTGCCGTGTCCGCGTTGTCACGAGAACGTGACAGGTTGACCGCGCTGCGTAGTGGCGCGGATGAGGGTCCGTCGCTCCTGACGCCCGAACCCCGGTGCGAGACTGGGCCGTGCTCTCCGACGTAACCCTCGACCTGCCGGTCCGTCCGGTGCTGCCGGCGCTGGTCGCGGCGCTCGACGCGGCCGGCACCGGCGTGCTGGTGGCCCCGCCCGGCACCGGCAAGACCACCCTCGCGCCGCTGGCCGTGGCCGACCGGGTGACCGGTCGGGTGGTGATCGCCCAACCCCGACGGGTGGCGGCTCGTGCCGCCGCCAGGCGGATGGCCGAGCTGCTCGGCGAGCGGGTCGGTGAGCGGGTCGGCTACGCGGTACGCGGCGAGCGCCGGGTCGGCCCGGCCACCCGGATCGAGGTGGTCACCACCGGCCTGCTGGTCCGCCGGCTGCACCACGACCCGGAGCTGCCCGGCACCGGCGCCGTGCTGCTCGACGAATGCCACGAACGCCAACTCGACGCCGACCTCGCGCTGGCCTTCACCGTGGAGGCGCGCGCCACCCTCCGGCCGGACCTGTGGCTGCTGGCGATGTCGGCCACCCCGGACACCGACCGGTTCGCCGCGCTGCTGGGCGGGCCCACCCCGGCACCGGTGGTGCAGGCCGACTCGGCGTTGCACCCGGTGGAGCGGATCTGGGTGCCCCCGGCGCGCCCGATCGCCCCGCCCGGGGCCGGCCCGGTGGACCGGGCCCTGCTCGACCATGTGGCGAGCACCGTCCGGCGGGCGCTGCGCGAGCACGACGGCGACGTACTCGTCTTCCTTCCCGGGGCCGGCGAGATCGCGGCGGTCACCGCCCGACTGACCGACCTGCGGGACGCGGTGGCGCTGCTGCCGCTGCACGGCCGGCAACGCGGCACCGAGCAGGATGCCGCGCTGCGTCGCGCGGACCGACGACGGGTGGTGCTCGCCACCGCGCTGGCCGAGACCAGCCTGACCGTGCCGGGCGTGCGGATCGTGGTGGACGCCGGGCTCTCCCGGGTGCCCCGGATCGACCTGGCCCGAGGGCTTGGCGCGCTTGTCACCGTGCCGGTCTCCCGCGCCGCCGCGACCCAGCGCGCTGGCCGGGCCGGCCGGGAGGGCCCCGGGTACGTCTACCGCTGCTGGTCGGAGGCCACCCACCAGCGGCTGCCCGCCCGCGCCGAACCGGAGATCGCCACCGCCGACCTGACCGGCTTCGCGCTGGAGCTGGCCGCCTGGGGCCGACCCGACGGCATCGGGCTCGCGCTGCCCGACGCGCCGCCGGCCGCCGCGATGACGGTCGCCCGGGACACCCTGGAGACCCTGGGCGCGATCGACGCCGACGGTCGGATCACCGCGCGAGGGCGGTCGATCGCCGCCGCCGGGGCGCACCCCCGGCTGGCCCGGGCGCTGCTCGACGGCGCCGGTCGGGTCGGCGCCGACCGGGCCGCCGAGGTGGTCGCCCTGCTCGCCGAGGAGAGCGCCGCCGGCCCCGGCGACGATCTGGTCGCCGGCTGGCGTCGGCTGCGCACCGGCGTGGACGCGGGCGCGACCGCCCGCTGGCGCACCGAGGTACGCCGGCTGCGCGCCGCGCTGCCCGCCGGCGACCCGCCGACGGGACGCGCCGACGCCACCGGCCGCACCGGCACGACTGGGCTGAGCGACGACCTCGCCGCCGGGCTGCTCGTCGGTCTGGCGTACCCGGAGCGGTTGGCCCGGGTGCGGCGGCCGGGCGGTTCGGCGTACCTGATGACCGGCGGGACCGCCGCGGAGCTGACGGCCGGCTCAGGGCTGGCCGGGTCCGACTGGCTGGCGGTGGCGGTCGCGGACCGCACCCCCGGCGCGCCGTCGGCCCGCATCCGCCGGGCCTCCCCGGTGGACGAGGCGACCGCGCGGGAGGCGGCCGGTCCGTTGCTGCGCACGAACCGCGAGGTCGGCTGGTCCGACGGGGACGTGGTGGCCCGGGAGGTGACCCGGCTGGGCGCGATCGAGCTGGTCCAGCGGCGGCTGGACCGGCCGGACCGGGCGGAGCTGGCCGCCGCGCTGCTGACCGGCCTGCGGCACGACGGGCTGGGCCTGCTGCCCTGGACGCCGGCGGCGCGGGCGCTGCGCGAGCGGCTCGCGTTCCTCCGGCAGCACCTGGGCGACCCATGGCCGCAGGTCGACGACGACTCGTTGCTCGACGCCGCGCCGAGCTGGCTCGGCCCGGAGCTGGCCGCCGCGCGCCGCCGGGCCGACCTGGCGCGGGTGGACGTGCCGTCGGCGCTGCGGCGGCTGCTGCCCTGGGCGCAGGCCGGCCGCCTCGACGAGTTGGCCCCGGAGCGGATCGAGGTGCCGAGTGGCTCCCGGGTCCGGCTGGACTACGCCGACCCGGGCGCGCCGGTGCTCGCCGTGAAGCTCCAGGAGACGTTCGGCTGGCCGGCGGCCCCCCGCATCGCCGACGGCCGGGTGCCGGTGCTGCTGCACCTGCTCTCCCCCGCCGGCCGGCCGGTGGCGGTCACCGCCGACCTGGCGTCGTTCTGGCGTACCGGTTATCCGCAGGTCCGCTCCGAGCTGCGCGGGCGTTACCCCCGGCATCCGTGGCCGGAGGACCCGGGAACGGCGACACCCACCCGGCGCGTCACGCCACGTAGACGCTGAGCGCCGGCCTACTCCTCGACGATGTCGGCCACCACGACAGTGACATTGTCCGGTGCGCCGGCGTGCAGGGCCAGGTCGATCAGCTTGCCGGCGCAGGCGTCCCGGTCCGGGTGGCCGCTGAGCACCTCGGTGAGGGTGTCCGGGCGGACCACGTTGGAGAGCCCGTCGCTGCACAGCAGCCAGCGGTCGCCGGCGCGGGGCACCATCGTCGCGTACGACGGGGAGACCTCGTCGCCCTGCAACGCCTGGGTGACCACGGCGCGGCGCGGATGGCTGCTGGCCTGGTCCGGGGTGATCACGCCCTGGTCCACGAGCATCTGGACGAACGTGTCGTCCCGGGTGACCTGTTTGAGCACGCCCTCGCGGAACAGGTAGGCCCGGGAGTCGCCGACGTGGGCGAGGGCCAGGCAGCTGCCGGTACGCGCGAAGAGCAGGGCGGTCAGCGTGGTGCCCATGCCCTGGCGCTCGGGATCCTCGGCGACCGCCGCTCGGATCCGGGAGGTGGCCAGCGCGATGCCACCTTCGAGCGCGGCGACCAGGGCGTCCTCGGGTGTCTCCACGTCCAGTGGGGCGACCGCGTCGATGGTGAGGGCGCTGGCCAGGTCGCCGGCGGCCATCCCGCCCATACCGTCGGCGACGGCGACGAGCCAGGTGCCGGCGTGCAGGGCGTCCTGGTTTCCGCTGCGGATCAGCCCACGGTCGCTCGTTCCCACGGAACGCAGCTTCAGGGTCATGGGAGGCAGCCTGCCAGGCGAGGGGCGCAGTTGTCTCTAGGAGATCAGGACGACGGCGCGTGGCGCGGCCAATCTCACGTCCTGGTGACGCCCCGGATCGGTACGCCCGCCGCGCCGACCGCCCTCGTCGAACGCCACAAACCATCCAACCAGATCAATTGACATCGCCTACCGACGCTGGAAACATCGAGCCGATACTGGGAGCGCTCCCAGCTTTCTTGTCGCCACCACCGTCCCGTTCCCGTCCCGGAAGGACTCCCCGTGACGTCATCCCGACGCCGCCTCCTGTTGGCTGCGGCGACCACTCTGGCCCTCACTGTCGGGGGCGCCGGTGCGGCCCACGCCGACCCACCACCGGACGCTCCCGAGCAGATCGACAACGGCGACTTCAGCGACGGGGTGAGCCCCTGGTTCTCCTTCGGCACCGGCGCGCTCGCGGTCACCGACGGCCAGCTCTGCACCACGGTCGCCGGCGGGTTGGCCAACCCGTGGGACGCCGGCATCGGCCAGGACGGCGTGCCGCTGATCGCCGGTGCCGAATACACCCTCGGCTTCGACGTCTCCGCCACTCCCGGCGCCGCGGTGAAAGCCGTGTTGCAGCTCGGCAGCGCCCCGTACACCACGTACGCGGCCGTGGACGCCACCGCGACCAGCACCCTGCAGCGGGTCGAGCAGACCTTCACCGTTCCGGACGACAACCCCAACGCCCAACTGATCTTCCAGGTCGGCGGTGCCGCCCAGGCGCAGACCATCTGCCTGGACGACGTCTCGCTGCGCGGGGGCGAGCCACCCGAGCCGTACGTGCCGGACACCGGCCCGCGGGTGCGCGTCAACCAGGTCGGCTACCTTCCGGGCGGCCCGAAGAACGCCACAGTCGTCACCGAGGCCACCGCGGCGCTGCCCTGGCAACTGCGCAGCGCCGGCGGCTCCGTCGTGGCCAGTGGCACCACCACGGCTCGCGGTGTCGACGCGGCCTCCGGGCAGAACGTGCACAGCGTCGACTTCTCCAGCTACCGCACCCCCGGCGCCGGGCTCACGCTCACGGTGGACGGCGAGACCAGCCACCCGTTCGACATCTCCGGCACCCTCTACAACCAACTGCGCTCGGACTCGCTGCAGTTCTTCTACGCCCAGCGCAGCGGCATCGCCATCGACGGTGACCTGATCGGCGACGAGTACGCCCGCCCCGCCGGTCACCTCGGCGTCGCGCCCAACAAGGGCGACACCAGCGTCCCCTGCCAGCCGGGTGTCTGCGACTACTCCCTCGACGTGCGCGGCGGCTGGTACGACGCCGGCGACCACGGCAAGTACGTCGTCAACGGCGGCATCGCCACCTACCAGCTACTGAACACCTTCGAGCGCACCAAGACGGCGGCCACCGCGGCCGGCGGTGCCGCGCTCGCCGACAGCACGCTGCGGGTGCCCGAGCGCGGCAACGCCGTACCGGACATCCTCGACGAGGCCCGTTGGGAGCTGGAGTTCCTGCTGCGCATGCAGGTGCCGGCCGGCAAGCCGCTCGCCGGCATGGTCCACCACAAGATCCACGATCAGAACTGGACCGGTCTGCCGCTGGCACCGCAGGACGACCCGCAGCTACGCGAGCTGCACCCGCCGTCGACCGCGGCCACCCTCAACATGGCCGCCACCGCCGCCCAGTGCGCCCGGCTCTTCGCCCCCTACGACGCGGCGTTCGCGACCCGCTGCGGCACTGCCGCGAAGACGGCCTACGCTGCGGCCAAGGCACACCCGGCGGTGTACGCCAGCCCGACCGACGGCACCGGCGGCGGCGCGTACGACGACGGCAACGTCACCGACGAGTTCTACTGGGCGGCGGCCGAGCTGTACCTGACCACCGGAGCGCAGACCTACCTGACCGACCTGACCGCCTCCCCGCACCACACCGGGAACGTGTTCGACACGCTTGGCTTCAGCTGGCAGAGCGTCGCCGCGTTGGGCCGTCTCGACCTGGCCACCGTGCCGAACGGTCTGCCCGCCGCCGACCTGGCCCGGGTTCGCGCCTCGGTCACCACGGCCGCCGACACGTACCTCGCCGAGCTGCGCCGGCAGGCGTACGGGCTGCCGATGCCCGGTGACGCCAACAGCTACTTCTGGGGCGGCAACGGCAACGTCATCAACAACGCCGTGGTGCTGGCCACCGCCTTCGACCTGACCCGCAACCCGGTCTACCGCGACGGTGCCGTGCAGGCGATGGACTACATCCTCGGTCGCAACGCGCTGAACATCTCCTACGTCACCGGGTGGGGCGAGCACGCCGCGCAGAACCAGCACAGCCGCATCTTCGGCCACCAGCTCGACCCGAGCATGCCCCGGCCGCCGGCCGGCTCCATCGCCGGTGGCCCGAACGCGGCCCTCCAGGACCCGTTCGTGGCGCAGCTGCTGGCCGGCTGCAAGCCGATGTTCTGCTACGTCGACGACATCAACTCGTACTCGACGAACGAGGTGGCGATCAACTGGAACTCGGCGCTGGCCTGGATCGCCTCGTTCCTGGCCGACCAGGGTGACTCGGGCGCGGTGCCGGCCACCACCTGCTCGGTGCAGTACGCCAACTACGGCGCCTGGCACGGTGGCACCGGGTTCACCGCGCAGTTGACCGTCCGCAACACGGGCACGACGGCAGTCAACGGCTGGAGCGTGCGCTTCGCGTTCACCGGCGACCAGCGGGTACGCGAGGCGTGGCTCGCGAAGGTCACCCAGTCCGGTGCGACGGTGACCGCACGCAACGAGTCGCACAACGCCAAGATCGCACCCGGCGGCACGGTGACGTTCGGCTTCAACGCGACGACGGCCGGCGGTGCCAACCCGAACCCCGGCCTGGTCACCGTCAACGGGGCAGCCTGCTCGCTGACCTGACCGACGTCCTGGTGGCCGCCGGGGAAGGCGGCCACCAGGACCGCACCAGCACGCGGCCGGCGGGTCAACCGCCGGCCGCGTTGTGCTTCGCGACCAGGCCGGGGAGTTCGTCGAGCGAGTCGATCCGGAACTGGCACCGCCCGGCCACCGTGGAGGGGTCGAGAATGTGCCCCCACGGCCCACGGCGGATCAGGCACGTCTTCATGCCAGCCGCCAGCGCCGGGCGTACGTCGTTGTCGGGCCGGTCACCGACGTACAGGATCGTCGACGCGACGCCCCCGCCAGCCTCGACGACCCGCTCGAAGAACGCCGGTGCCGGCTTCGCCACGCCCCAGCCGTGCGACGTGCCGATCAGGTCCACGGGGAGGTCGAGAGCGCGCAGGGTCGCCTCCGCGTGGGCTGGCTGGTTACCGGCCAGGCCCACGAACAGGCCCTGCTCCTTCAAGGCCCTCAGGCACCCTCGCGCGTCCGGGTAGAGGTCCTCGGCGGCGAACGACTCCGGCTGGCCGGCAGCCGCCCGCCGCGCCAACTCCACCGCGAGGTCGAAGTCGGGCCGGAAGACCCGGAACGTCTCCTGGTAGTCCAGCCCACGCGCGACCACCGCACCGAACACCGCCGACAGGGTGTGCCGGGGCACGCCGAACCAGTCGGCCCAGGCAGCAAACTCGCGGGACTCGTCGAGAATGGTCCCGCCGACATCGAAGAACACCGCTCTGATCATGTTTGTCCCCCGTCGTGGTCCAGCCCTCGGCGGAGCATAGACGTCCGCCCCCTCAGGACCGCCCCACGCTGCGCGGGCAGGCGACGGACGGCGGGCGGCTCGCCGACACCGTCCGGCCGGCACTGGACGCAGGCGTGGTGCCGCTTGTGGACGAACCGGAGCGGTCGCGCGGTCGTGGCTACTACACGGGGTGCGCCCTGCGGATAACCGTCCGGGGTGGCAGCCTGGAGATCGGCGACGGCGGCCTCACCGACTGGACCGCCAGGCTGAGCGGTGACGCCAAGGAACGCTGCCTCGTCTCCTGCCTCGCCACCGAACGTCTCGTCGACGCCACAAGCCGCTGAGCCGGGTGGCGCAGGACGACGTACGCCGCGCGGTCCCCGAGCCGGTGCTCGGCGGTCCGGTGGCACGCGCGGGCAGCGACGAAGGCTCCTCGTCCAGGTTCGCCTCACCAGGCGCTGCCACCGCTCGAAGCAGCCGAGCCTGCGCCACCGATCGATCCCTGAACTGTCGTACACCTGTTCTATTGTTGGTCCATGTTGGAGGCGTTGGCGCAGGCGGAGGGCGCGGTCGCCGACTGCCTCGACACGCCGTCATGGGCGCTTCCGGAGCACGACCTCGTCGCGGCACTCGACGCCGCGCACCGGCTCGAGCAACGCCTGGCCGCGGTCAAGCTGGCCCTCGTCCGGGAGCTGGACGGTCGAGGCACCGCGACCGCGCAGGGCGCCTCCTCGACGGAGGTGTGGCTGCGCGACCGGCTGCGCCTCGGGGTTGGCGCGGCCCGCCGCCTGGTCGAGCTGGCCGTGACGCTCGAAACCGCCCCGGCCGGTGTACGGGACGCGCTGGCCGGCGGAGTGGTGGACGTGGAGCAGGTCCGGGTCATCGGCGACACGGTCAGCGCGGTGCACACGGCCGCTGGCAGCGAGGCGGCCCAGAAGGCGGTCGGCGTCCTGGTCGATTGGGCCCGGCAGTTCGAGCCGACCCTGCTGCGCAAGCTGAGCACCCGCATCCTCGACCACGTCGCTCCCGAGGTGGGTGAAGCCGCGGCCAGGGCCGCACTGGAGGCTGAGAGCCGCCGCGCCTGCCGAGACCGTCATGTCACCCTGTCTGAGCTGCGGGACGGCCGACTACGTCTGTCCGGCATCCTCGACGGTGAGACGGCCGGCCTGCTGCGCGCCGCGATCGACCCGCTGACCGCACCGTCCGGTCCGGACGACCCGCGTTCTCCCGGGCAACGCCGCCATGATGCGCTCGCCGATCTCTGCCGGCTCGCCCTGCGCACCGGTGAGTTACCCGAGCGCGGCGGCGACCCCGCCCAACTCGTCGTCACCACCAGCTTCGAGACGCTGAGCCAACGGCTTGACGCCGGCGCTCTCGACACGGGCCTGCACCTCACCCCGGAGACGGTCCGCCGCCTCGCCTGCGACGCGGCGATCCTGCCCGCCGTTTTCGGCGCCGCCGGTCAGACACTCGATGTGGGCAGGCAACGCCGGCTCATCACCGGCCCGCTACGCCGGGCCCTGGTGCTGCGTGATCGGGGCTGCGCCTTCCCCGGCTGCGACCGCCCACCGCGCTGGTGCGACGCCCACCACATCCGGCACTGGGCTGACGGCGGCGACACCAGCCTGGCCAACGCGGTGCTGCTCTGCGGCCACCACCACCGACACGTGCACGGCAGCGACTGGAGCGTACGGCTCGGCGCTGACGGGCACCCGGACTTCATCCCACCGGCCTGGCTCGACCCCGAGCAGCTCCCCCGCCGCAACCGGTACCACCTACGGACATGACCCACCACCGGCCCGACTCAGACCGACCGAGCCGGGATCGGCGCGATCCGCAGACCGGCTGTGACGGAGGCCCCGTCCGGCGGGGCATCGACATGCATCCGTTGGCCCTGCGGTCGAGGGGTGGGCACCACGGCGCGGGTTGACGGCCGCAGGCGGTCGCTCTCGCCGCTGCCGCCGCCCGGTCGGCTGCGCACTCTGTCGCTGGCCACCCTCGCCAACACGGTCGGCACCGGGCTGTGGGTGACGGGCGCGGCGCTCTTCCTCACCCGCACGGTGGGGCTGACCCCGACCGAGGTGGGGCTCGGGCTCACTGTCGCCGGCCTGATCGGGCTCACTGCCAGCGTGCCGCTCGGCGGGCTGGCGGACCGCCGTGACCCCCGGGGGCTGCGCGCCGGCCTGCAACTGGCGCAGGCGGTTGTCGCCGCCGCGTACCTGCTGGTCGGCTCTTTCCCGGTCTTTCTGCTGGTGGCCAGCCTGGATGCTCTGCTGATCTCCGGCAACCTCGCCGTCCGCGCCGCGCTGGTCGCGGCGGTGGGCGGCCCCGAGGGCCGGGTGCACGCCTTCGCCACCCTGCGCGCGGTGGCCAACCTGGGCGTGGCGCTCGGTTCGGGGCTGGCCGCGTTCGCGCTGGTGGCGGACACCGGGTGGGCGTACCGGCTGCTGGTGGTCGGCAACGTCGCGACCTATCTGGTGTCGGCGGCGCTGATCATGCGACTCCCGGCGTACCCGCCGGCCCGGCGCCCCCTGCGCCAGAGAGCCGGTCGGGCGTTGCGCGACGGGCCGTTCCTCGCGGTCGTGGGAGCCTCGGCGGTGCTCTCCGTGCACCAGGTGGTGCTGACGCTGGTGCTGCCACTGTGGGTGGTGGCGCACACCGATGTGCCTCTGGTGACGGTCTCCGCCCTCCTGCTGGTCAACACGCTGCTCACCGTGCTGCTCGCCGTACGGCTCAGCGGGAGCGCGCGGCACGCGGTGCCGGCGGCGACGACGATGCGCCGGGCCGGGCTGGTGCTGGCGGCCGGGATGCTGCTCTGGGCCGCCACCGCTGTGGTGCCCACCGCGGTGGCGGTCGGCCTGCTGCTGGGGGCGACGGTGATCTACACCCTGGGCGACCTGTGGCACGCCGGGGCAGGGGCGGCGCTGGCCTACGACCTCGCCGCCCCGGACGCCCTCGGCGCCTACCAGGGGGTCGACGGACTGCTCGCCGGGCTGGTCCGTGCGGCCGGCCCGGCCCTGCTCACCTGGTTGATCATCGACGGCGGCCCGGTCGGCTGGCTGGCGCTGGCGGGGTCGCTCGCGCTCACCGGCCTCGCCGTGCCGCCGCTCACCCGACGGGCCCTGGCCGCCCACGCCAAACGCGGCAACCACGCCAAACGCGCTGACTGCGGCGACCACGCCGACCGCAGCGACCGCACTGACCGCGCCGACCGCACTGACCGCACTGACCGGTCACCGCACCCGGGCTGACCGTCAGCCGATCTCCTCGTCGACGAAGCACCAGCGCCAGGCTTCGCCCGGCTGCGCCGAGCGGATCACCGGGTGGCCGGTGGACGCGAAGTGCTTGCTCGCGTGCTGGTTCGGCGACGAGTCACAGCAGCCGACCTGCCCGCAGCTCAGGCAGGTGCGCAGGTGCACCCAGTAGGTGTCGCCGATGGCGACGCAGTCCGCGCACTCGTCGGGGGTACGCGGCTCGGCGGCGCCGGCCTCGGTCAGGTGCTGACAGCTCACTTCTCAACCTCTCGCAGCAACGACTCTTCCAGGTCCAGGTCACGGTAGGCCTGTACCAGTACTTCCTCGGGGATCCGACCGGAGTCTCGGGCCGCCCGGAACACGTCCCGCTCGGCGTCGATCATCTCCTGTCGCAGCCGACCGTACGCCTGCGAGGGGGTCTCCCGCTCGTCGCCGCCGAGGCGTTCCCACGCCATGTTGGTGCGGTCGCCCACCGCCCGGCGCAGCCTGTCCACCACCGCGTCCGGGGCGCTGTCGGCCAACTCGTCGAGGCGGTCCTGGGCGGCCTTGCTGGCCTGCTGCTGCACGGCGGCCGCGGAGAGCGCGTCCTGTACCGGGTCGTCCGCCGGCAGCTTCAGCCGCCGGGCGACGAGCGGCAGGGTGGCGCCCTGGCCGACCAGGGTGAAGACGATCACGGCGAAGGCCAGCCAGATGAACAACGCCCGGGGGTACGGCTCGTCGTCGGCCAGGGTCAGCGGCAGGGCCAGCGCGGCGGCCAAGGTCACCACGCCCCGCATGCCGGCCCAGCCGATGATGATCGGGAACTTCGGTGACGGGCGGGCGTCACGGCGGCGGACCCGGGGGACCAGCCGGGCCAGGTAGGTGGCGGGGAAGAGCCAGACGAACCGGGTCAGGAAGACGGTGGCGAGCACCGCGAAGGTGATCAGGATGAGCGAGCCGACCGGCTCGTCGAGGTCGTGCAGCACCTCCCGCAGTTGCAGACCGACAAGCAGGAAGACCAGGCCCTCCAGGAGGAAGCGGACCAGCCGCCAGAACGCGCCGATCTGCAACCGGGACGCCGCCGACAGCAGCTGCGGCAACTTGTGCCCGAGCACCAGCCCGGTGACCACCACCGCGACCACACCGGAGGCGTGCAGGTGCTCGGCGGTGAACACCACCGCGAACGGGATGATCAACGACAGCGCGTTGTCGAGCAGCGGGTCACTGATCCGCCGGTGCAGGAAGCCGAACACCACCGCCCCGAGCGCCCCGATCAGGATGCCACCGCCGGTGGAGCGCAGCACCTCGATGGCGATCCGGTCGGCGCCGACCGCCGAGCCGACGGTGGCCATCGTCGCGACCCGCAGCAGCACCAGCGCGGTGGCGTCGTTGACCAGGCTCTCGCCCTCCAGGATGGTGACGACCTGGCGGGGCAGGCCGACCCGGCGGGCGACGGCCGTGGCGGCCACCGCGTCCGGCGGGGCGACCACCGCGCCGAGGGCCAGGCAGATCGCGAACGGTAGCTGCGGCAGCAGCAGGTGCAGCACCAACCCGACCACGAACGCGGTGAACAACACCAGGCCGACCGCGAGCAGCAGGATCGGCCGGATGTTGGTCTTGAACGCCGGCACCGAGGTCTCCAGCGCAGCCACGTAGAGCAGCGGCGGCAGAATGCCGACCAGCACCAACTCCGGTTCGAGGTGCACCTGCGGGAAACCCGGCACGTACGAGAGCGCCAGGCCGAAGACGACGAGCACGATCGGCGCGAGCAGACCGAGCCGACGGGCCAGCGCGGCGCCCAGGGTGGCGATCGCCAGGAAGACGACGACCGGAAACAGGCTTTCCATGGGGTACGAGCCTAGGGGTAGCCCTGTTCGACCCCGATCAGCCGCCCGGGCGCAGCTTCGGCAGCACCTCCGCGCCGAACGCGTCGATGAAGCCGCGCTGTTCCTGCCCGACGTGGTGCAGGGCGATCTGGTCGAAGCCGAGCTGCGCGTACTCCTCCAGCCAGCCGACGTGCCGGCCCAGGTCCGCCGACACGTTCACCACCTCGGCGACCCGCCGCGCCGGCACGTCGGCGGAGACCACGTCGAAGTGTTCGACGGTCTCCAGGTCCCAGCAGACCGGCGGGGCGAAGACGTTGCTGCGCCACTGGTCGTACGCGAGGGCCTCGGCCGCTGCCTGCTCCGGCGCCCAGGAGACGTGCACCTGCAGGTGCAGCGGCCCACGCCCGCCCGCGTCCCGGTAGGCGTCGATCATCTCGCGCAGGTGGGCCACCGGGGCGTTCACGGTGATCAACCCGTCCGCCCACTCGGCGCACCACCGGGCGGTGGCCACGCTGACGGCGGCGCCGACCAGCGCGGGTGGCTGCTCGGGGCGGGTCCACAGCTTGGCGCGGTCCACCCGGACCAGGCCGTCGTGGCTGACCTCCTCGCCGGCCAGCAGGGCCCGGATCACGTCCACGCACTCACGCAGCCGGGCGGCACGGACGTCCTTGCGCGGCCACGGGTCGCCGGTGATGTGCTCGTTGCTTGCCTCGCCGGTGCCCAGGGCCGCCCAGAACCGGCCCGGGTACATCGCGCCGAGGGTGCCGATCGCCTGCGCGATGATCGCCGGGTGGTACCGCTGGCCGGGCGCGTTGACCACCCCGAACGGCATGCCGGTGGCCTGCAACGCCGAGCCCAACCAGGACCAGGCGAAGCCGGACTCGCCCTGCCGGGCGCTCCACGGGGAGAAGTGGTCGGAGCACATGGCGGCGTCGAAGCCGGCCCGCTCGGCGTGCATCACCGCCTCCAACAGGGCGCGCGGACCGATCTGCTCATGGGAGGCGTGGAAGCCGAACGACGTCATGGGCACACCTCCTACCCACGACGGCGTCCGGTGATGCGTGCTACTCGGCGTGTGCCCCCGCACCGGCGGAGGCGGCGCCCTCGCCCACCCAGACCGTCTTGGTGTTGCAGAACTCCCGCATGCCCAGTGCCGACAACTCCCGCCCGTAACCGGAGTTCTTCACACCGCCGAACGGCAACTCCGGGTAGGAGGTGGTCATCCCGTTGACGAAGACGTTGCCGGCGTCCAGGTCGGTGGCGAAGCGCTCCTGCTCGGCCGGGTCCCGGGTCCAGGCGTTCGAGCCCAGCCCGAAGCTGGTGCCGTTGGCGACCTCGATCGCCTCCTCGTACGACGAGACCCGGAACAGGCCGGCGACCGGGCCGAAGACCTCCTCGGACCACATCCGCATCTGCGGGGTGAGGTCGGTGACCACCGTCGGCGGGTAGAACCAGCCGTCGCCGGTCGGCGGTTCGCCGCCGCAGAGCACTGTCGCGCCGTTGTCCACCGCGTCGCGCACCTGGGCGTGCACCTCGTCGCGGCCCCGCTCGCTGGCGAGTGGCCCGACGTCGGTGTTCGGGTCCATCGGGTCGCCGACGCGCAGCGCGGCCATGTTCGCGGCGAACTTCTCCGCGAAGGCGTCGAACACGTCGGTGTGCACGATGAACCGCTTCGCGGCGATGCAGGACTGGCCGTTGTTCTGGCAGCGGGCGGTGGTGGCCACCTCGGCGGCCCGGTCCACGTCGGCCGACGGCATCACCACGAACGGGTCGCTGCCGCCGAGTTCCAGGACTGTCTTCTTCAGCTCCCGCCCGGCGATCTGCGCGATGGACCGACCGGCGGGCTCACTGCCGGTGAGCGTCGCGGCGCGTACGCGGGGGTCGCTGAGGATGTGGTCGACGGCGTCGGAGCCGACGAGCACCGTGGTGAAGGCCCCCTCGGGGAAGCCGGCCCGCCGGAACACGTCCTCCAGCAGCAGCGCGGTCTGCGGCACGTTCGAGGCGTGCTTGAGCAGGCCGGTGTTACCGGCCATCAGCGCCGGGGCGGCGAAGCGCATCACCTGCCAGAGCGGGAAGTTCCACGGCATCACCGCGAGCACCACGCCGATCGGCTGGTAGCGGACGAACGCCCGGGTCGCCTTCACGGCGGGCGCGTCGGCCGGCTCGTCGGCGAGGAAGGCGGGGGCCTTGTCGGCGTAGAAGCGGGCGGCGGTGCCGCACTTGGTCACCTCGGCCTGCGCCGCCACGTACGTCTTGCCCATCTCCGTGGTCATGATGCGGGCGATCTCGTCGCGTTCGGCGTCAAGCAGGTCGGCCGCGGCGTTCATCCACTGGGCGCGCTTGTCGACTGTCGTCTCCCGGAGCTGGTGGAAGGCGAGGTCGGCGCGCTCGATGGCATCGTCGAGTTGCTCGGTGGACATCGCCTCATACGTCTTGAGCACCTGTCCGGTGGCGGGGTTGGTGGTGGCGATGTGGGGCATTCCGTCCTCCTGTCACTCGAACAACGAGTGTCGTACGCCCGGCTCCTCGCGGCGGCGGGCGGCGCGGCGACGCTGGATCACGACCAGGTCGACCACGGCGACCACGGCGAAGATCGCGCAGACCACGCCGAGCCAGGCGATGCCGGCCCAGAACGCCAGCACCGCGAAGAGCGCCATGATCACCAGCCCGAACCCGGCAAGGGTGAGCCGGAGGTTCAACGCGCTGTTCGCGTGGCCGACCGTGCCACGGGCGCGCCGGGGCTGCGATCTCGTCATACCCACCGACCTACCCCCGATCGGCCGGATTAAGCAGTACCGCCCGCCTGCACAGCCGCACGCGCCGGTGTGCTCCGGCACATCCGTTCGCGCTGCGGCCCCCGTCGACCGCAGGATGGGCGCATGTCGATGACCCTCGCCGTGCCGGTGACCGTCTCCATCGCCCGCCGGGTCGACCCCGGCCGGGCCAGCGAGATGGTGGCCTGGATGCGGGCCGGCACCGCGCTGGCCGAGGCGTTCCCCGGTTTCCTCGGGGCCGGTTGGGTGCAGAGCGGCCCCGGTTCGCCGGAGTGGCACATGCTCTACCGCTTCGCCGACGCCGAGACGCTGCGCCGGTGGGAGGAGTCGCCGCAGCGGCACTGGTGGCTCAGCTCGGCGCAGGGCATCGTCGAGCACACCCGGGTCGAGCGGCGTACCGGGATCGAGGGGTGGTTCGACAGGCCGCTGGAGCACTCGGTGGACCCGGTGGAGCCGGCCCCGCCCGCGTCGCCGCCCCGCTGGAAGCAGGCGGTGACCATCTGGTTGGCGTTCTTTCCGCTGAGCCTGACCGCCACCCTGCTCACGAGCCGCTTCCTGGACGCGGTGCCGCTGGCGGCCCGGGTGCTGCTGATGACCCTCTGCCTGACCCCGCTGATGACGTACCTGGTGCTGCCCCGGATCACCAGGGCGTTGCACTGGTGGCTGCACGGCCAGCGGGCCCCGTGGCGGGACGCATAGCATCTCGACGGCTTCGGTGTCGGCACTCTGCCGCATACCCGACAGCAACTTCCCGACAAGCCCCGTCCTGCGCATAGAGTTACCGCGCTGTCGCTCTGTGCTGCGGGAACGGGAGACGTCATGCCTCGACGCTGGGTCGCCGCCCTGGCCTGTCTCGCGGCGCTGGTGGCGCTGGCCTGCGAGGGCGGCAACTCCGCGGACCCCCGCCCCACCACGAGCGCCCCGCCGTCGAGCGGGCCCGGCGGCATCGCCGCCCTCGGTGACTCGATCAGCACCGGCTTCGCGTCCTGTCTGGTGCTCACCTCGTGCGAGCGGAACTCCTGGTCGACCGGGGACGGGCTGCGGGTGCAGAGCCACTACCGGCGGCTACTCGAACAGAGTTCGGCGATCCGGGGCCGAACGTACAACCATGCCCGTCCCGGCGCCCGCGCGGACGCTCTCGCCGGTCAGGCCCAGGCTGCGGTACGCGACCGCGCCGACTACATCACCGTCCTGATCGGGGCCAACGACGTCTGCCGGGGCGGGGTGGACGCGATGACTCCGGTGGCGCAGTTCCGGGGCGACGTAGACCGGGGCCTGCGGGTCCTGCGGACCGGTCGGCCGAAGGCCCGGGTGCTGGTGGTGAGCATCCCCGACCTGTACCGGCTCTGGGAGGTCGGGCACGACGACCCTCGGGTGACCCGCGCGTGGCGGCGAGGCATCTGCCCGGCCCTGCTGGCCGAGGCGACCTCGACCGCGCCCGCCGACAAGGCACGCCGGGCCGCCGTTCGGGACCGGATCGACGCGTACAACGCCGAGTTGAAGGCGGCCTGCCGGGCGTACGGATCACGGTGCCGGCACGACGGCGGCGCGTTGCACAGGGTCCGGTTCACCCTGGACCTGCTCAACCCGTTGGACTGGTTCCACCCCAACGCCACCGGCCAGGGCCGGATCGCCGAGGTGACCTGGCGCTCCTCCGGCCTGGCCAGCTGACGACACGGGCCGCAGGTCAGGGCTGGCGCGGCTCCGGGACTGCGCTGCCACGGGCCTGGTAGAGGGCCCGGGACCGTTTGGCGAGATCCTTTGTGGCCGACGAGTTGGCCCAGGTGCCAAGCACGATTGCCGCACCGGGGACGATCTTGGCGACCATCCGCTTCGCGGCCCGGACGCCGGCCATCTGGGCCAGCCGGACACTGAGTTGCAGCATGACCCGACCGAGTGGACGCTGGCCGCCCAGACCGAAGAGCGCGTCGGCGCGCTCCCGGCCGGCGGCCACGCCGAGCGCCAACCGGGCACTCTCGGCGACCTTGTGCACCCGCTGGAGCACCAGCAGGTCGGTGGCCCGATCGCCGTGCAGCGGGTCGACGTCGTACGCGGCGGCGATGTGCAGCACCATCCGCGCCTGGGTCCAGGCCAGCACGCCGACGTCGATCACGGCCCCGGGCAACCCGGCCGCGCCGGAGACCGCCCCGGAGAGCCGGGCCAGGTTGACGAACTTGCGGGCCGCCTGGTCGGCCAGGGCGTCAGCGGAGATTCCGGGTTGCTCGGCCCGGGCGCGAGCGACCCACTGCGCGGCTTCCGGCCCGAGGCGGCGCACCGCCTCCAGGGAGAGGTGCTCCGGCGCGTACTGCGGGTCGTCACGCATCCGGTCCCAGAGACGGGCCGGCGGGCCCTCCGGGGCGTCCACCGGTGCCGCCGGCAGGTTGACGGGCGGCAGGTCGACGGGCGGCTGAGGAGTCGGCACGGCGGGCTGACCGCCGACGGGCGGAGTGTCGGTCACCAGGTCTCCCCAGGGGTGGAAACGGTGGACAGGGCGGCCGATGGAGCGGTCAGCGGCGGCGGTTGGACAGCCTGGCCGCCAACCCCTTCAGCTTCTGCTGGTTGGCCGGCTTGGCCATCTCGCGACGGCCGCGCTCGACCAGCTGCTGCCCCTTCGGCGATCTCAGGAACGTGGTGATCCGCTGCATCAGTGACATGGCGTCCTCCTGTCGGTGGTCCCAGACTCATGTGTACCTCGAACCCGCAACACATGTACCCGGGATGCGACAGCCTCAACCCTGACCGTCCACAGTGGTCGGTACGTTACCGCCCCGCCGGCACGATGGCGTCGACGACCCGGGTGGCCCGCCACTCGTGCTGCTGGTAATGGTCGGGGTACGCGGAGACCTGCACCGCCTGAGCGGCGTCGGTGAGCCGCATCTGCTGCCAGCCGGGCACCTGCTCCAGCGCGCTGAGGAACTGCCGGGTGGCGAACTCCGGGTCCATCAGCCGGCCCACCGGGCCCCAGCCGCTGCTGGAACGCTGCTGGAACAACCCGACCGAGTCATGGTCCCAGCCGACGCCCTGGTGCGGGTAGTCCTGCGACTCGGGCAGCACACCGCTTGCGACGTTGTAGAGATTGCTCTCCTGCATGGCGGTGGCCACCGCGATCACCAGCCCGCGGCGGGGCACCCCCATCTCGCGGCCGGTACGGACGATCGCCTCGGCGTTCTCCATCTGGGCCCGGTCCAGGCCGGCGACGGGAGCCGGGCGGGTCGGGCGAACCGGCTTGGCCTTGCGGGCCGGCGCGGTGGTGTCCGGGTCGGCCGGGGTCGCCGTGGCGGACGCGCTCGGGGCGGCCGTCCGGTCGAGGGACCGGGAGGCGCGCTGCTGCTCGGCGCGCTGCGCCATCTCCGAGGTGGAGGGCGAGGCGACCCGGGTCGCCGCGTCGGCGTCCTCGTTGCGCACCTGGGCGGTGGCCGCCAGCCCGAGGCAGCACACCACACCGGTAGCGAGGGCCACCTGCGCCCGGCGTCGACCGGTCAGGTCCCGGGCGTACGCCCGGAGCCGGCTCGCGGCGGTTGTCCGTTCGGCTGAGGTGCCACCCTCCGTATCGGTAGTGGGGTTGCTCGGGGCGTACGGGTCGTCGAGGGTGCCGTCGTCACGCATCAACCGAGGCTAGGCAGGCCAGAACCCCGATCACGCACGGTGATCACGTGGTGATCGACACAGATCGGGCTGGTGCTGGTGGACGACCCGGGCGGGTCGCTGCACCCAGGGAACGTACCTCGCGTACCGGATGAAGCTGGCTTCGCACGCGGACCGGCACGGACCGGCGCAGGCCCGGACATCGGACCGTCGAGCCTGACATGATCGACAAACTCGGCTTTTGGGCCTAACCGCCCTCGACCGATCAGTCGACAGGCTCGACCTGGTGGCGTAAAGAGACGATTGGTCCGGTCACGCCCACGACCCGGCCAACGGATCGCCCGACGCAGGAATGCAGCAGGATGGCGGGTACGTTGCCCGAACGGGTGCCCTCCGTCGCGACGGCACCCCGCAGGCACATTTCAGGGAGGTCCGCACCGGTGCTCGACCCACACGAGCTCTACCAGCTCACCGACGATCTGCCCGACCTCGGGCAGCCGGTCCTGATCCAGGCCCTCACCGGGTTCGTGGACGCCGGAAACGCCAGCCGACTGGCGCGTGAGCAGCTACTCACCTCGCTGGAGGGTCGGCCGATCGCCACCTTCGACGTCGACCAGCTCTTCGACTACCGATCTCGACGACCGGTGATGACCTTCGTCGAGGACCACTGGGAGAGCGTCGACGCGCCCAAGCTGGAGCTGCACCTGCTGCAGGACGACGACGAGACCCCCTTCCTGCTGCTCACCGGCCCCGAGCCGGACCTGCAGTGGGAACGTTTCGTGGCCGCCATCGCCGGGCTCGCCGCGCGGTTGGACGTGCGGCTCACCGTGGGGCTCAACTCGATCCCGATGGCGGTCCCGCACACCCGACCGACCGGGGTGACCGCGCACGCCACCCGCCCCGAGCTGATCAGCGGTTACGAGCCCTGGCTGCAACGCGTCCAGGTGCCCGGCAGCGTCGGTCACCTGTTGGAGTTCCGCCTCGGCGAGCAGGGCCGCGACGCGCTGGGCTTCGCGGCCCACGTGCCGCACTACGTGGCGCAGACCGAGTACCCGGCCGCCGCCGAGGTGCTCCTCGCCTCGGTGTCGCGCAGCACCGGGCTGCTGCTGCCCGGCGACGGACTGCGCTCGGCCGCCGAGGTGGTCCGGGTGGAGATCGACCGACAGGTCGCCCAGACCGACGACGCCGCCGCCCTGGTCCAGGCCCTGGAGGAGCAGTACGACGCGTTCGCCCGAGGTCGGGGCGAGAAGAGCCTGCTCGCCCCGGACGCCGGCCCGCTGCCCACCGCCGACGAACTCGGTGCCGAACTGGAACGTTTCCTGGCCGAACAGACCCGTCCCGGCGACACCCCGGGCAGCTGACCCGGCGTCGCGGGGGCGGATGCGGCAGGCTGGGGGCATGCGCCTGGCGACCTGGAACGTCAACTCGGTGAAGGCCCGCCTCCCCCGGCTGCTCGAATGGCTGGCCGACACCGGGCCGGACGTCGTCTGCCTGCAGGAGACCAAGTGCCCGGACGGTGCCTTCCCGGCCACCGAGGTGGGCGAACTGGGCTACACGGTGGCCAGCCACAGCGACGGCCGGTGGAACGGCGTGGCCATCCTGTCCCGGGTCGGGCTGGACGACGTCCGGGTCGGCTTCACCGACGAGCCCGGCTTCCCCGAGCCGGAGGCCCGCGCCATCTCCGCCACCTGCGACGGGGTGCGGGTCTGGTCGGTGTACGTGCCCAACGGCCGGACGCCGGAAGACCCGCACTACGCGTACAAGTTGGCCTGGTTCGCGGCGCTGCGCGACGCGCTGGAGACCGAGCTGGCCGGCGGACTTCCGCTTGCGGTCAGCGGCGACTTCAACGTCGCCCCGACCGACGCCGACGTCTGGGACCCGGCGGTCTTCACCCACTCCACGCACGTCACCCCGGCCGAGCGGTCGGCCCTCGCGGCACTGCGCGACCTGGGCCTCAGCGACGTCGTGCCCACCCCGATGAAGGGCCCGCACCCCTTCACCTACTGGGACTACCGAGCCGGCATGTTCCACCAGAACAAGGGCATGAGAATCGATCTGGTGTACGCGTCCGCGCCGTTCGCCCGAGCGGTCCGCGCCGCGTACGTGGACCGCGAAGCCCGCAAGGGCAAAGGCCCCTCCGACCACGCGCCGATCGTGGTCGACGCGGACCTGGTGCCCGCGGTCGAGACGTTCTGAGTGGCTAGGGTGGGCAGATGGCAGTCGTGAAGATCAACGCAATCGACGTCCCACCCGGTGGCGGCGCGGAGTTGGAGAAGCGGTTCGCCGCTCGGGCCGGCGCGGTGGAGAACTCCCCCGGCTTCCTCGGCTTCGAACTGCTCCGCCCGGTGGCCGGCGAGACCCGCTACTTCGTCTACACCAGGTGGGAGAGCGAAGAAGCGTTCCAGGCGTGGGCCGCCGGCCCGTCCCGCGCCGCCCACGCCACCGCACCCGGCGACAAGCCCCGCCCGCCGGTCTCCACCGGAGCCAGCCTGCTGGAGTTCGAGGTGGCGCTGCACGTCCCCCAGCCCTAGCCGGGCGCCGAGGGTCACCACAGCGGTCCGCGACCCGCCTCACGGAATGAGCAGGGCCTTGCCCGGGATCGAGCGCGCCTCCATCGCGCGGTGAGCGTCAGCCGCGCGGGACAGCGGATACTCGCGTGCGATCACCGGGCGCATCCGCCCCTCCACCGTCCCGGTCAGGGCCCGGCTCGCGAGCCGCACCATCTCCGTCGCCTCGAACTGGACGTCCGCGATGCCGTGTACGTCGATGCCGCGCGCTCGCGCGCCTCCCAGGTCCACCGTGGCGAAGGTGCCACTCGCCGCCCCATGGGTCGAGACCCGCCCGCCGTCGGCCACCAGGTGGAAGGCGTCCCCGCCCAGGTCTCCCCCGACACCGTCCAGCAGCACATCGACGGGCAGACCACCTAGGGCTTCGCGCACCGCGTCGGCCCACCCCTCTCCGGCGTAGTCGACGACAGCGTCCGCGCCGAGCCGTCGTACCAGTGTGAGCTTGTCCGCGCCACGGGCCGCGCCCACGACCTGCGCACCGAGACCGTGGGCGAGCTGAACGAGCAGCGTTCCCATGCCGCCCGCGGCCCCCAGGATCAGCACCCGGTCGCCAGGCTTGACGCCGAGGCCGTCGATGATGCCCATGGCGGTCACGCCGTCGTGCGCGAGAGCGGCCGCTTCCCGCAGGCCCAGGCCGTCGGGGACCGGCACCAACCGGTCGACGCTGGCCCGAACCAGTTCGGCGTACGAACCCCGCGTCCCGGCACCCGCGACGACCCGGCGGCCCAGCCAGGACGCAGAGACGTCCGGCCCGGTGGAGACGACCGTTCCGGCCGCTGCGCCGCCCGGCACGTACGGCGGGATGACGCCGAACCTCTCACCCCAGCCACCGCGGATCTGGGTTTCCACGTAGATCGTGTCCACGGCCTCGGCCCGAACAACGACCTCACCCTCCCCGGCCTGCGGATCGGGCAGGTCCACCGAGGTCAGAACCTCCGGACCCCCGTACGAAGAGACCTGGATCGCGCGCACGTGTGTCTCCGATCAGGCGCAGTCGACGGCTCAGAGCCGCCTCGACGTGTCTTCTCAGCGACGCTAGGACTTGAACGCCGGTTGAGGTCAAGCGGGAGTTGATAGCGTCGAAACGGCCTGAGCGGTAGCCGGCCACCAGGCGCCCTGCCACGCCGTTCGCCCGGGGCGCATCCCAAGCTGCGGGGGGATTCTGGCGATGTTCGACGGCTTCGACGTGTTCGACATCGAGACGCGTGGCGCGACGATCCACGGCCGCCGAGGTGGCAGCGGGCCACCCGTTCTGCTGCTGCACGGAATCCCCGAGACGCACCTCATGTGGCACAAGGTCGCGCCACGGCTCGCCGAGAAGTACACGGTCGTCGCCACCGACCTGCGCGGTTGGGGCGACAGCGGCACCCCGCCCAGCACGTCGGATCACGAGCCGTACGGCATGCGCGCCATCGCCCGCGACCAGGTCGAGGTGATGCGCAGCATGGGTTACGAGCAGTTCCGGCTCGTCGGCCACGATCGTGGGGCCCGTTGCGCGTACCGTCTCGCGCTTGACGAACCGGACGCCGTCACCCGGTTGGCCGTCATGGACGTGGTTCCCATCGGCGACGTCTACAACCGCGCGGACCGGGCGTTCAGCCTCTCCTACTGGGTCTGGTCCTTCCTGGCGGCACCGGAGCCGGTGCCCGAGCGGTTCATCGAGGCAGCACCCGCGGTGCTCGTCGACTTCATGCTCGACACCTGGCCCGAGGTCAAGGACGCCTTCCCGGCCGAGGTACGGGCGGCGTACGTCGAGCAGTTCAGCGACCCCGCCACGGCGCACGCGATCTGTGCGGAGTTCCGCGCCGCCGCGACGGTGGACTACCAGCAGGACGAGGCCGAGGCCGATGCCGTCGACCTCCACCCGCCGGTGCCGGCTACCCAGCGCTTGATCCACTCGGGTTCATTGACGTCGGGGTGTCCGGGTGACGTGGTTACCCCGGTTTCCGGGAAGGCGAGTGGATCAAGCGCCGCAACCGCCGGTCAGGACGTGCGGGAACTCTTCAGGGTGGCGAAGGCGATGACGTTGTCCGCGTAGCCGGTGCGACCCCCGATGAACTGCCCACCGCAGGTGATCAACCGCAGCCCCGGTGGGCCGTCGTGGCCGTAGATCCGCTCGGCGGGCAACTGGTCCTTCGGGAAGTGCTCGACGGTGTCCACCCGGAACACCACCACCGACTCGTCCGCCCGGGCCACCTCGACCAGGTCGCCGGGCTTGAGCTTGCCCAGGTCGTAGAAGACCGACGGGCCGGTCTTCGTGTCCACATGCCCGACGATCACCGCTGGGCCGGGCTCGCCGGGGGTGGGCCCACGGTCGTACCAGCCGGTCTCGTTGTGCTTCTCCAACGGCGGCACGGCGATCGAGCCGTCCCGTGCCTGCCCGACGGGCGCCACCGGCGCGGCCACCTTGATCGCCGGGACGCTGAGGCGCACCGGCCGGCTGGCCGACAACCCGACAGACTCACTGCGGGCTGGTCGGTCGCCGCCGGCCGGGGCGAAGTCGAGGGGACCGACCGAGCGGCCCAGCCCGGCCCCCGTGGCGAAGACCCCGGCCAACACCAAGACCACGGCCAGGGGTACGGACCAGGGGCTGCGGCCGGACGGACGACTACGCCGGGGTGCGACGGCGGTCGGCGGACGGGCAGCCACCGACGGTCGGTCGGGATCCCGTAGCCGGTCGGGGTCCGGTAGCCGGTCGGGATCCGGCAGGCGCTGCGGTTCCGGCCGGCGGTCGTCGTCCGGCCAATCGTCGTCCACGGGCAGCCGTACCTCGTCAGGCGGCGACGCGGGACGGCCGGCGAACGGCTGGCGCACACCACCGGGCGGCGACGCGGGACGGCCGGCGAACGGCTGGCGTGAACCGGCCGGCGGCGGTGTGGGGCGGAAGATCTCCATGGCGGCCTCAGCGACGCACGGCTGCTCGGGGGCGACGCAGCGCCAGCACGGCGACGACAAGCCCGGTGATGGTCAGCGCCGCGCCGACGGGCAGCAGCAGCCTGCCGGTCATCCCGCCGCTGCTCCCACCGAAGCCGGTCGCCGGACCACGGCTGGGTTGGACGGGAACCTTCTTGACCACCTGGAGCATCGTCGATGCGGTCTCGCCGTCGCGGCACTCCAGCTTGACCCGGTAGTTGCCGGGGCGGGTGCGCTCGCGCACCATCGGCGCGGCGGTGAGCACCCCGCGCTGCGGTTGCACGCCGACCGCCCCGAAGGCGTCGGAGACGACTGTGGCGCCCACCGAGTTGTCCCGACAGCTCGCCCGGATGCCGACCAGGTACCCGGGCTGCACGGTGCTGGGGCTCACCTCGACGAAGATGTCCACCGGCGGCGTCGGCTGAGGCGCGCCACCTGGCGGGCCCTCCGGCTGCGGCCCGGGCGCAACGGCGACAGCCCGCTCCGGCGCGGCGGCGAGGGCGGGCGCGGCCAGCAGCGGGCCGGCGAACACGGTCACCAGCGACAGGGCCACGAGGCGGCGGGTCACTGTCACGATGCCCCCTTCCGACGCCGTGCGGCCCGGGTCGGGCAGCGGTTCAGCCGACCTGCCGTACCAGTTGGATCCTCTCATTTCCGGTCGCACATCACATCCGATCCGCCGGCGGAGTCGCGTACGCTCGGGTCGCTGTGACCGCCACCGACCATGACCCCGCCGTCCCGCCCGCGAGCCGGACGATCCGCACGTTCCACCCCCGCCGGGGTCGGATGAGCGACCGGCAGACCGACGCGCTGAGCCGGCTCTGGCCCGCGTACGGCCTGGACGTGCCGGACGGACCTGTCGTGCCCGTCGACCTGGCCGACCTGTTCGGTCGCCGGGCGCCGGTGGTGCTGGAGATCGGCTCGGGCATGGGCGACAGCACCGCCGCGATGGCTGCCGCCGACCCGGATCGAGATTATCTGGCGGTCGAGGTGCACACGCCGGGAATCGCCAACCTGCTCGACCTGGTGGACCGCGGCGGCCTGAGCAACGTACGGGTGGCGCAGGGCGACGCGTTGTCCCTGGTCAGCGGCTTGCCCGAGGGCTCACTGGATGCCGTACACGTCTTCTTTCCGGACCCGTGGCCGAAGTCCCGGCACCACAAGCGGCGGATCATCCAGCCGACGCACGTGGCGCTGCTGCGGTCCCGGCTGCGGCCCGGCGGCGTGCTGCACTGCGCGACCGACTGGGCCGAGTACGCCGAGGCGATGCGGGAGACCCTGGAGGCGGACCCGGAGTTGGTGGACACGTACGGCGGCTTCGCGCCGCGTCCGGCGCACCGGCCGGTGACGAAGTTCGAGCGGCGGGCGATCACGGCCGGTCGGCCGGTCGCCGACCTGCTGTACCGGCGACGGTGACCGACGACGCGCCCCGGAACGCGGCGGGCGCCCGGGGCGTCCGGGCGGGATCCGGTGCGGGCCCGGTTGGCGTCTCGGGGCATGATCCAGGCACCATGGACAGGCTATGACGCTCACCGCCGCGCTGCCGACAAGCGCCGACCCCGACACCCTCTTCGACGCGTTCGCCGGCTGGGCGAAGGAGCGCGGCCTCGACCTCTACCCCCATCAGGAGGAGGCGGTCATCGAGATCGTCTCCGGCGCCAACCTGATCATGAACACGCCCACCGGCTCGGGTAAGAGCCTGGTGGCGATCGCCGCGCACTTCGCGGCCCTCGCCGACAGCCGGACGACCTTCTACACCGCGCCGATCAAGGCGTTGGTGTCGGAGAAGTTCTTCGCGCTCTGCGAGGTCTTCGGCGCCGAGAACGTCGGCATGCTGACCGGCGACGCGAGCGTCAACGCGGACGCCCCGATCATCTGCTGCACGGCGGAGATCCTGGCCAACCTGGCGCTTCGCGAGGGCGCGAAGGCCGACGTCGGCCAGGTGATCATGGACGAGTTCCACTTCTACGCCGAGCCCGACCGGGGCTGGGCGTGGCAGGTGCCGATCATCGAGCTGCCGCAGGCCCAGTTCATCCTGATGTCCGCCACCCTGGGGGACACCACCCGCTTCGTCGACGACCTGACCCGGCGCAACGGCCGGCCGACCGCCGTCGTGCGCTCGGCCGAGCGGCCGGTCCCGCTCATCTTCTCGTACGCGATGACGCCGCTGCACGAGACACTCGAGGAGCTGCTGGAGACCAAGCAGGCCCCGGTGTACGTGGTGCACTTCACCCAGGCCGCCGCGCTCGAGCGAGCCCAGGCGCTGACCAGCGTCAACGTCGCCACCCGCGCCGAGAAGGACATGATCGCCGAGGCGATCGGTGGTTTCCGGTTCACCGCCGGCTTCGGCAAGACGCTGTCCCGGCTGGTCCGGCACGGCATCGGCGTACACCACGCCGGCATGCTGCCCAAGTACCGCCGCCTGGTGGAGACCCTCGCCCAGGCCGGCCTGCTCAAGGTCATCTGTGGCACCGACACCCTCGGCGTCGGCATCAACGTGCCGATCCGCACCGTGCTCTTCACCGGCCTGTCCAAGTACGACGGGGTGCGGACCCGGCTGCTCAAGAACCGGGAGTTCCACCAGATCGCCGGGCGGGCCGGCCGGGCCGGCTACGACACCATCGGCCGGGTCGTCGTGCAGGCTCCCGAGCACGTCATCGACAACGAGAAGGCCCTCGCCAAGGCCGGCGACGACCCGAAGAAGCGGCGCAAGGTGGTCCGCAAGAAGCCGCCGGAGGGTTCCATCGGCTGGGGTCAGCCCACCTTCGACCGACTCGTCGACGCCGAGCCGGAGCCGCTCACCTCCAGCTTCCAGGTCAGCCACTCGATGCTGCTCAACGTCATCGGTCGGCCCGGGGACGCGTTCACCGCGATGCGGCACCTGCTCACCGACAACCACGAGGAGCCCGCCGCGCAGCGCCGGCACATCCGCCGGGCCATCGCCATCTACCGGGCGCTGCGGGCCGGCGGGGTCGTCGAGGAGCTGCCCGAGCCGGACGAGACCGGCCGACGGATCCGGCTCACCGTCGACCTCCAGCTCGACTTCGCCCTCAACCAGCCGCTGTCCCCGCTCGCGCTCGCCGCCATCGAGCTGCTCGACGCCGAGTCCCCGTCGTACGCGCTCGACGTGCTGAGCGTCATCGAGTCGATCCTCGACAACCCCCGGCAGATCCTGTCCGCGCAGCAGTTCAAGGCGCGCGGCGAGGCGGTCGCCGCGATGAAGGCCGAGGGCATCGAGTACGAGGCCCGCCTCGAACTGCTCGACGAGGTGACCCACCCGAAGCCCCTGGCCGAGCTGCTGGAGGCCGCGTACGAGATGTACCGGCAGGGCCACCCGTGGGTCGCCGACCACGAACTCTCCCCCAAGGCCGTCGTCCGCGACATGTACGAGCGGGCCATGACCTTCACCGAGTACGTGCAGTTCTACGGGCTGACCCGCTCGGAGGGCCTCGTCCTGCGCTACCTTGCCGACGCGTACAAGACGCTGCGCCAGACCGTGCCCGAGGACGCCAAGACCGAGGAACTGATCGACCTCATCGAGTGGTTGGGCGAGTTGGTCCGTCAGGTCGACTCCAGCCTCATCGACGAGTGGGAGCGGCTGCGCAACCCGTCCGACGTGGCCGAGGTGGCCCAGGCACACGCCGCCCTGACGGATCGGCCGCCGGCGGTGACCCGCAACGCGCGGGCGTTCCGGGTGCTGGTGCGCAACGCGCTGTTCCGGCGCGTCGAGCTGGCTGCGCTGCGCCGCTGGGACCTGCTCGCCGAGTTGGACGCCGAGAACGGCTGGGACTACGACGCGTGGGCCGACGCCCTGGGTCCGTACTTCGAGGCGTACGACTCGATCGGGGTCGGGCCGGACGCCCGCGGCCCGGCGCTGCTGATGATCGAGCAGGGCCGCGAGCGGTGGACCGTACGGCAGATCTTCGACGACCCGGACGGCGACCACGACTGGGGCATCAGCGCCGAGATCGACCTGGTGGCCTCGGACGAGGTCGGCGCGGCGGTCGTGCGGATCACCGACGTCGGCCAGCTCTGAGGTGTCTCGCCCGGTGTGCCCGCCGGCTGCCGGCCGGCCATGGCCCGAACAGTGTCGGGGTACGCCGGGCAGCCACGTCCTCGATCCAGCCGAACAGCAGCACCGCTCCGGCGGTCAGTAGGCACACCCCGGTCAGCCGCAGCGCGATCGAGGCCACCGAGGTGTACGGGAGCACCGGCGCGAGCAGCAGGAACATCCCGAGGCTGGCCGGGATGTGCCACAGGTAGATGGTGACCGCCCGGGCGTTGACCACCTGGAGCGTGCGGCCCAGCGACACCCGGCCGACGAGGCGGGGCTCTGCTCTCAGCAGCACGGCGACGAACGCCATCGACCACAGCGTGGTGCCACCCGCGACGTGGTTCAGGTCGGCGGCCCGGCCGGTCACCATGGCTGTCACGACCCACGTTCCACCCGTCCCGGCGAGGGCGGCGACGAGTAGGCCGTACCAGCGCCACGGGACGCGGTGCAGCAGCCGGTCGCGGTGGGCGAAGCCCAGCAGCCAGCAGGACAGGTAGGCGGCGACGAAGTAGCCGGTGTGCACACCTGCGAGGTGCATCCCCACGGGTAGCGCGGTGGCGACACCGAGGCTTGGCCACGGCCAGCGGCGGAACAGCCGCAGCAGGACCGGGGAGCACAGCACCAACCACAGGTAGGTCACGACGTACCAGAGGCCGATGTGGAACGCCCAGGCCCAGGGCTGCCCACCCACCGGCGGCACCCGCAGGGGTACGACCCACCAGAGCAGTTCAGCCCAGCCGGTCACACCGCTCGGCCGCCAGCCGACGGAGAGCACCGCCAGGGTGATCGCGCCGAACGCCCAGAACGGCAGCAGCAGCCGGCGCATCCGCCGGAGCACGGCCGACAGACCGTGCCGGTCCAGTGACGCCGCCATCAGCGAACCGGCGATGCCGAACATCAGACCCATGGCCGGCACCAGCAGGCTCAGCCAGATCCATCCGGTCACGTGGTAGAGCACGACGCGGACGAGCGCGATCGTCCGCAGCAGGTCCAGGTAGCGGTCCCGGTCAGCGGTGGGGTCGGCGAACTGGACGGTCCTCGCCGCCGTACCCCTGCCAGGGATGACCCTGGCCGCCTCATCAATGACCACAAGGCACAATAGCTCCACAAGTCGGGCAAAGTTCGCAGCATTGCGAACGCGAAACAGGGAGTTGCCCGTCCCCGCGCGGCTGTTCCTCTGATCAGCCCGCCGCCCCCGCGAGGCCCGCCTGCGAAAGTCAGACGGTGAACCAGATCCGTCGACGACGGGCCAGGACGAACAGGATCGCACCGACGCCCAGCAGCAGGCCGGCACCCGCGACCACGCCACCTGTCGACTGGCCGGTCACCGGGAGGCCGCCGCCCCCGCCGTCGGCGCAGCCCGCTGGCCGCTCCCACCGGTACGGACCATTCAGGTGGCTGAGCTGCGGGTCGAACTCGTCCGACCGGAGTGTGACAGCCAGCCCCGCGACGGCCGGGAAGGAGACGTCGACGGTGGCGCCGCTCTCGATGGTCCGCCGCTGCTCCGGGCCACGATTGGGATCGAAGGTGACGAACAGGTTCCAGCCGACGTTCGGAGCCGACACCGCGATGACGAACTCGTCGCAGGTCGAGCGGGCACGGATGTCCGGGACGATGCAGTGACCCGGATCGGCGACCCAGGAGTACACGGCGAACGCCTCCCGCTCTCCCACGACCGTAACCGAGAGAACATCGGATCCCCTGGGCACCTCGATACCCTTCACGGACTCTCCCGGGGCCAGGGAGATGGTTCGCGTAAAGCCCCCGGGGACGGTCTTCACCACCAGGTCGACCGTCCGCCCCGCGGGCGGGTTCGCCAGGTCGACAAGCACGCTGCCGTCGCACCGGGACTGGAAGGTGGCCGTCGGATCGGTAGGAGGCTGCCCGCACCTGCCGTCGAGTGGGACGCCACCGGCGAAGCCGGACGTCTCGTAGTAGCCGTCGTCCCACTGCACCCACACGGCCAGGTCAGCGAAGGTGGTGGTGCCGGGCAACGTCTGGCTGCCGACCACCGGCTCGCCCACCGAGTGCGGGAAGACGCCCTCGGGGCTGGCCGCGATGGGGTCGATGGTGCTGTCGGGCGGATACACCTCCACCTTGACGAACCGGTATCGCGTCGCGTCGGTCGACTGCTCCTCGGCAAGGACGGTCCACCGGATCTGGTAGGTGCCGTCGGCCAGACACCTGACCTCGTGATTGACGCTGAAGTTCGAAGGATCCGCGTTCGCCGGAGTCATGAGGACAAGCGTCCCGGCGAGGCCGACCACAACCGCCCCGAGAGCGGCGAGCGCCCCTCGTGGCCACGATCGGATATTGATCATGGTTGCTCCCGCAATGAGGTGAGCCAGGGTGGACGACTCGGCCGGCGCGAAGCCCTGCTGCCCGCTGCCTCGCATCGATTCCGGGGCGGGACCGATCGGTGAGCCCGCGCAGATGCTATCGGCGTCGACCACCGGCGGTGGCCCACGACACGCGTCCAGCCGGACGATTCGTCCGGTTCCCAGGAGGCGGCACACTCTGTCAACTTCGCTGGGCAATGTCAGACCCGTCGATTAGAATGTATGTACTAATCAAGTTCCTGACCTGGGAGGACGCCCGTGACCGCGCCCGCCTCCACGCCCCTCACCCCCTACGCCACACTGCTCGGTTTCACCCGCTACGTCGACCGCACCGGCCCCACCAAGGCAACCTTCGTCGGAGGGCTGCGCAAGCAACGCGCCAGCCGGTCCGGCTTCAACCCGCACGGCCAGTTCGTCAAGGCGCTCAAGGCCGACATCGCCTTCCACACCGGCGGCACCCACCTGGCCGGGGTCGTCGACATCGTCAAGCCCCGCTGGCGCCCGCTCTACCAGGCACTCGTCCCCGGCGCCACGACCTGGCTGCACTCCCTCGGCGAGCCGGCCGCGCTCGATCTCGCCCAGACCCGCGACGCCCTGGCCATGCTCGGCGACCTACCCGTCAAGATCAACCCCCACTTCGGGGTACGCCACGCCGACGGCCGCGCCGAAGCGGTCCGCCTGCACTTCGACGAGGCCCCGCCGAGCGAGGAGTCGGTGCTCGCCACCCTGCACCTGATGGCCCGACACATGGACGCGGTGCTCCCGCACGCCGAGCCGGTCCTGGTCGACGTCCGTCGCGGCCAGGCCCACCACATGCCCTCCGACGCCAAGCCCGACCAGATCGAACGATGGCTCTCCGGCGAAGCCGCCGCCTTCCGCGCCATCTGGTCCACTGCCGCCTAACCCTTCTCCCCACGCCCTCCACCGCCCACGCCCTCCACCTTCCACGCCCTCCGATTCCCACTCCTTCACTCCTACGTCCCCACCCCTCGCGCGCCCAACGCTCCACGCGCCCCGGTTCCACGCCCAACGCCCTGATCCCTCAGCACCCCACGATTCCGGCCCTCAGCACCTGAAGGCCCCGGCCCTGAGCACCCCACGACCCCAGCCCTCAGCACCCCACCACCCCGGCCCTCAGCACCCCACAAGCCCATCCACCTCTTACGCGCCCACCTCTCGCGCCGCCCATCCGTCCACCGTGTTCCGACCGCCCAAGATCCGCGCAACCTCGGGGATGCTGCTGTCTCGCGACGCGAGGAGGCAGCAAGAACAGCGAAGTTGCGCGGATCTTGGCGTTCGGCCCTGGTCCGGGGTTATCCACAGGGACTGCGGGCGAATGCGAACGCCGGTCATCGTATTTGTCATGCCTATTTCCCCGCGACGGCCAACAAAGCTGCAGGGACGCCTCTTTCGCGGCTCCCACGTCATTGCCGAAGGCCTGCTGACCCGGGCAGAGTTACGCAGCGCGGCGTGGCGTCCGCTGTTCCGGGATGTCTACGCCGATACCCGGCTGGCGATCACCCACCGCACTCGATGTGCCGCTGCCGCGCGGTGGGTTCTGCCGCCGGGCGTAGCGGTCGCCGGTCGCAGTGCGGCCGCGCTCTATGGCGCCGTGTCGGTCGCCGAGCACGAGCCCATCGATGTGCTCGTGCCCGCAGGGCAGCGGTTCGGGCCGGTCTCGGGCCTCGTCGTGCACACCGGCACGATCACTGCGGGGGACGTTGCGATACGTCAGGGCATCCCGCTGACCACGCCGGCGCGCACCTGTTGGGACCTGGCCCAGTGGTTACCAACGGAGGACGCAGTGGCCGTCGTGGATCGTCTCGCCCACCAACAGTTGGTGGCGCTCCCCCAACTGCGCGCCGACTCTCGAGCGGAAATTGGCAAACGGGGGTGGAAACGAATGGTACGGGTGGCTGAACTGGCCGACGCGGGCGCGGAGTCGATCCCGGAGTCCCGGCTCCGTGTCCGGATAGTCCTCGCCGGAGTGCCGATGCCCGTGACTCAATTCGTGGTCGAGCGAGATGGGAGCTTTGTGGCCCGCCTTGATCTGGCGTGGCCGCACCTCAAGGTCGCGGTCGAGTACGACGGGATGTGGCATGACGATCCCGAGCAGTTCCACCGAGACCGACGCCGCCTCAACCGTCTGCTCGGTGAGGACTGGATCGTCCTGCACGTCACCTCGAAGCGGTTCCGCGAGGACTTCGACGGCTTCCTCGCCGAACTACGTCAAGCCCTCCGGTCCCGCTCCCGCTGACTCAGCCCCCGAACCCACACCGAGCAGACCCGTGCTCGGCCCGGACCCGGGCTCGCACCCAGGCTCAGGCTCGCACCCGGACCCGGGCTCGCACCCAGGCTCAGGCTCGCACCCGGACCCGGGCTCGCACCCAGGCTCAGGCTCGCACCCGGACCGGGACCCGGACCGGGACCGGGACCGGGACCGGGACCCGGACCGGGACCGGGACCGGGACCCGGACCGGGACCGGGACCGGGACCCGGACCGGGACGCCCCAAGATCCGCGCAATATCAGGGATTTTGCTGCCTCGAGGGCGCGTGAGGCAGCACTTTCACCGAACTTGCGCGGATCTTGGAAGTCGGCGCGGCGCGCCTGGGGGGCGGGGCCGTGCGCGGAGGGGCCGGTTTGTCAGGCGGCGGGGAGGTACTTGGTCAGGTCGTCGAGGATCTTGTTGGCGGCGCCGACACCGATGCCGGTCATCCAGACCTCGTCGGAGACGGGGTACGCCTTGCCGGCCTTCACCGCGCCGAGGCCCTTCCACAGCGTTCCGCCGGCGACCTTGGTCTGCTCGGCGGCGGCCTTGTCGCCGTACGCGGTCACGAAGATGACGTCGCCGTCGACCTCGTTGATCCGCTCGGGGCTGACCAGGTCGAAGCGCTTGTCCTCCTTGTTGGCGAGCAGTTGACGCTCGGGGCGGCCCAGGCCGGTGTCGCCGATGACGATGCCGGAGAACGAGTCCGGGCCGTAGACCCGGATGTTGCCGGGCAGGAACCGCACGATGGAGACCTTGCGGGCGGCGGCGTCGCCGAGCGTCGCGCCGAAGTCCTTGGCCCGCTTCTCGTACGTGGCGAGCAGATCCTTGGCCTGCTGCTCGCGGCCGAGCGCCTTGCCGTCGAGGAGGAGGTTCTCCTTCCAGGTGATGCCCACCTTGTCGGTGAACACGGTGGGCGCGATGGCGGCCAGCTCGTCGTAGAACTTTTCCTGACGGAACTTGCTGCCGAGGATCAGGTCCGGCTTCAGCGCGTTGATCGCCTCCAGGTCGGGCTCGGTGAGCACCCCGACCTCCTTGATGGTGGCGAGCTTGTCCGCGCCGAAGTACGTCGGCCAGCTCTTCGCCTCGCCGGCGGTGGCGGCGCCGATCGGGGTGATGCCCAGCGAGAGCGCCGTGTCGATCTTGTCGGTGTCGAGGACGACGACGCGCTTGGGCTCGGCCGGGACCTTCGTGGTGCCCATGGCGTGGGTGATCTCCCGGGTCTCCCCGGTGGTGGAGCCGGCGACCGGGTCGCTCTCACCGCAGGCGGTGAGTCCGGCACCGAGGGCGACGGCCGCGGCGAGAGCGGCGACGAGACGACGCATCAGAGTCCTTTCGAGGGGTGCGAGCCGGCGAGCGGGTTGGCCGCGTCGCCGGTGGCGGGTCGAGCGTCCGGTACGGACGCCGTCGACGAAGAGGGGTCACCCGCGCCCGCGGACGCGCCGACCGGACCAGGCCCGTCGGCGGGAACGCCGACCGAACCAGCCGCGCCCGCGGACGCGGCGGCGGGACCGGCCGCGCCGGCGGCGGGCGGGGCGGAGGTGCCGCCGGTGTACGCGGGCACCACCAGCGGGGCGCCGGTCACCGGGCAGGGCACGACCACGCAGGCCAGGCCGAAGACGTCGCGGACCAGGTCGGCGGTGAGGATCTCCCGGGGCGGTCCGGCGGCGACCACGGCGCCGGCGCGCATGGCGACCAGGTGGTCGGCGTAGCGGGCGGCCTGGTTGAGGTCGTGCAGCACGGCGACCACGGTGCGGCCCCGCTCGGAGCGCAGCCGGTGCAGGAGGTCCAGCACCTCCACCTGGTGGGCCAGGTCGAGGAAGGTGGTCGGCTCGTCCAGCAGCAGGGCGTCGGTGTCCTGGGCGAGTGTCATGGCGATCCACACCCGTTGCCGCTGGCCGCCGGAGAGGCTGTCGACCGGCCGGTCGGCCAGGTCGGTGACGTCGGCGAGGGCCATCGCCTGGTCGACCGCCGCGCCGTCCTCCGTCGACCACTGCCGCCACCACCGTTGGTACGGCTGTCGGCCGCGCCCGACCAGGTCGGCCACCGTGACGCCCTCGGGCACCAGTGGGCTCTGCGGTAGGACGCCGAGGCGGCGGGCCACCTCCCGGGTGGGCAGGTCGCGGATGGCGCTGCCGTCCAGCAGGACGGTGCCTCGACGGGGGGTGAGCAGCCGGGCCATCGTGCGCAGCAGGGTGGACTTGCCGCACGCGTTGGGTCCGACGATCACGGTGAACGCGTCGGTGGGCAGGTCGAGGTCGAGCCCGTCGAGCACGGTGCGCTCGTCGTAGCCGGCGACCAGATCGCGGGTGGAGAGCATCACACCACTCCTTGAGGCGTCACGACGACCGCCGCCGGCCGCGCAGCAGCAGGAAGATCAGGTACGGGCCGCCGATCGCGGCGGTCAGCACACCGGCGGGCAGTTGGGTGGGTGCGAACAGCCGTCGGCCGGCGAGGTCGGCCAGCACCAGCAGCAGTGCGCCGAGCAGCGCCGCGCAGACCAGCGGTGGTCGTTCGGCGCGTACCAGGCGGCGGGCCACCTGCGGGGCGACCAGGGCCACGAAGTCGACCGCGCCGACCTGCGCGGTGACCATCGCGGCGACGAGGACGCCGGTGCCGGCGAGGCCGATCCGGCGGGCCACCGGGCGCAGCCCGACACCACGGGCGGTGTCGTCGTCCAGGGCGGTGCTGTTCAACGCCCAGCCGGCCCAGGCCAGCACCGGCAGCAGCACCACGAGGGTGCCGGCGATCCAGGCGGCCTCGGTCCAGCCCTTGCCGGCCAGGGTGCCGATCAGCCAGATCTGCGCGCGCAACCCGTCGATCGGGTCGGCGGTGAGCATGACGACCTCGGTGAGCGCCCGGAAACCGAACGCGACCGCCACCCCGGCGAGCACGAACCGCTGCGCGGCCAGCCCGTGCCGGGCCCCGAGGGCGAACAGCAGCACCGCCGCGAGCAGCCCTCCGACAAGCGCGGTGGGCGCGACGAGCACCGCGGCCATTCCGCTGGTCAGGGCCACGGTCGCGGCGAGGCCGGCGCCCTGGGTGATGCCGATGACGTCCGGGCTGGCGAGCGGGTTGCGGGCCACGCTCTGGATCAGCGTGCCGGCCACGCCGAAGGCCGCGCCGGCCACGGCCGCGAGCACGACCCGCGGCAGCCGAAGGTCAAGGACCACGAGGTCGTACGGGGTGCCGGCGCCGGAGAGGGCGCGCAGCACATCGGCCGGGGCGACGTACGGGGTGCCGAGCGAGAGGCTGAGCACGACGGCAAGCAGGAGCAGCACGATCAGCGCGGTGGCCACCAGCACCGCGCGACGGCGGATCAGCAGGCTGACCGGGCCGATCCGCAGCAGCGAGCGCCCCGCGAGCCGGGCATGCCCAGCCGGCTCGGCGAGCCCAGCCAGGCCGGACGCCCCGATCGAGCCGGAGGGGCCTGGGGGGCGCTGGGTGGTGGTCACGCGGTCACCACCCGGGCACGGCGGACCAGCACGGCCAGCAGTGGCGCGCCGATCAGGGCGGTGACGACCCCGGCCGGGATCTCGCCGGGCGGGGCGACGAGCCGACCGACGATGTCGGCGGCGAGCAGCAGGGCCGGCCCGAGCAGTGCGGAGACGGCGAGGGTCCAGCGGTGGTCGGCGCCGACCAGGGCGCGCGCCAGGTGCGGAACGGCCAACCCGACGAACGCGACGGGTCCGGCGGCGGCCACCGCGGCGCCGGTCAGCAGTACGGCGGCGAGGCCGCCGCCGAGGCGGACCAGGCCGATCCGGTGGCCGAGGCCACGGGCCACGTCGTCGCCGAGGGCAAGCGCGTCCAGCCCTCGGGCCACCAGGGCAGCAAGCACCAGGCCGGTGAGGACGAAGGGAAGCACCTGCGCGGCGACCGACAGGTCCCGGCCGGCAAGGCCGCCGACCACCCAGAAGCGGTACTCCTCGAAGGTGCGGGCGTCGATGCTGAGCAGCGCGTACACCCCGGAGGCGAGACTGGCGTCGAGCGCCGCGCCGACGAGCGCGAGGGTGACCGGGCTGGCGCCGTCGCGGGCGCGGGTGGCGATGGCGAAGACCAGCAGCCCGGCGATCAGCGCTCCGGCGATGCCGAACCAGACGTACCCGGCGAGCGTGCCGACGCCGAAGACGGAGATCGCGAGCACCACGCCGAACGACGCGCCCGCGCTGATGCCCAGGATGCGCGGCTCGGCGAGGGGATTGCGGGTGAGCGCCTGGAACAGCACCCCCGCCACGGCGAGTGCGAGCCCGACGGCGAGGCCGAGCGCGGTCCGTGGCATCCGCAGCTCACGGACGATGGTGCTGGCGTCGCCGCCGTCGGGCGCGACGAGCGCGTGCCAGACCTGGCCGACGCCGAGTGACCGGCTGCCGAGCGCGAAGCTGGCCAGCACGGTGAGCAGCAGCACCAGCGCGGCCCCGATTGTGACGGCCACCCGGCGGCCGGTACGCGTGCCGGACCGGTTGCGGGCCGGGGTCGGCCGGGTGGCGAGGGTGGTCACGAGTCTCCTGCACGTTCTGGCTTAGGTTCGCCTAACCTTAGCCGAGCTGCGGAAAGAGGGCTAACCGGCGTCCGTCGATGCCGTACCAGGCTCCGCCGGCCCACCCGCCGCGCCACCGTCCCCCGCCGCCGCTCCGCCGCGCGGCAGCACGTTCAGTGGTCGCATCATCTCGTTGTCCTCGTGCTCCAGCAGGTGGCAGTGCCAGGCGTACCGACCCGGCAGGTCGAACCGCGCCTTGATCCGGGTCACCTCCCCCGGGTACGCGAGCACCGTGTCCATCCACCCCCGGTCCTGTGGGCCCGGCAGCGACCGGCCCGAACGCCCCCGGCCGAGCAGCTCGAACTGGACCTGGTGCAGGTGGACCGGGTGCACGTGGTGGGTGAAGTTGCGCACCTCCCACACCTCGGTGTCGCCAAGGGTGGGCTGCTCGGTCACCGGGTCGCTCCAGCGCAGGGGCAGACCCCGACCACGCTCGTCGAGGACGCCGAGCAGCATGACCGTCGAGCTGCCGGACCGCCGCTCGTTGAGCGACAGCCGGCGTACCCGCTGAGCCGACCCGAGCCGCGGGTGCGACGGCAGCCGCAACTGCTCCGGTGGGACGCTCGGGTCGGCGCCGGCCGCGTCGGTGACCACGAAGCGCAGCACCTGCCCGGTGGTGTGCGGGTCGGCGGGGTCGAAGTCCACCCCGGGCCGGCCGCCGCTGTACATCCCGTCCGGACCTTCGTTGACGAGGTACAGCTCGGTGCCGACCGGGACGTTGGTGAAGTCGACGATCGCGTCGACCCGCTGGGCGGGGCCGAGTGCCACCCGTTCGTGCGGCACCGGCTCCGGCAGGAGGCCGCCGTCGCTGCCGATCTGCCAGACCGGCAGCACCGGCCGGGCTGGGCGGGCGGTGGCGTTCGCGACCACGCTGAGCAGCAGGAACCGGCTGTTGCAGGCATTGAGCAGCCGGAACCGGTAGCGCCGGCGCTGGACCGTCAACGAGGGCCAGGTGCGGCCGTTGACCACCATCGCGGAGCCGGAGAACCCGGGCACCCAGGTCGGTGGCCCGTCGGCGCGACCGGAGTACCGGGTCGGGTAGCGCAGCTCGCCGTCGGCGGTGAAGCTGCGATCCTGGATCATCAGCGGGATGTCGTGGTACGAGGCGTTCGGCGGATCGTCGCGGGTCGGTGCCGGGCCGGGCAGCACCCCCTCGGGCAGTTCGTCCCCACCGTCGAGCAGGTAGAACCCGGCCGGCCCGACGTAGACGTTCTCCCGGGTGAGCCCGAGCGCGTGGTCGTGGTACCAGAGGGTGCACGGCCGCTGGTCGTTGGCGTACTCGAAGGTGGCCGAGCCCGGCGCCCAGCGCAGCCCGCACCGGTCGGCGAACCGGGACCGGAACTCGCGGTACGCGCTGCCGGCCACGGCGAAGTCGGGCGGCAGGTTCCGGGCCGCCGGCAGGTACCACGCCTCGGAGTGTCCGTCGCTGTCCTGGGTGCTGTGCGCACCGTGCAGATGGACGACCTGGGGCACCGGGCCGCCGTACCCCTGCGGGCTGCCGTCCCACTGCCCATGGTGGTCCCGGTGCTCGATGCCACCGCCCGGGTTGGCCCAGTGCAGGGTGGGGTCCACCGGCAACAGGTGCGGCAGGTAGTCGCCCCGGTCGTCGACGAGCTGGTTGACCCAGGTCACCCGCACCGGGCGGTCCACCCGGGCCATGATGGTGGGCGCCGGGTAGCCGAAGCTGCCGGGGTGGGCGGTGGAGCCGTAACCCCACACGGTGGTACGCGGCCACGACGGCGGCAGGATCTGCTGGCGAAACTGTCGTACCGCGATCTCGTACGTGTCGCGGTCCGGATCGGTGGCCACCGTCGGCATGGCCGGGAGGATCCGCAGCGCGGTGACGTACTTCGGGATGTCCTGGGCGTTCAGCGCCGCCGCGGCGAGCGCCCGGCCCGACGCCGCCCAGCCCGCCGGGATCAGCGCCACCGCGCCGCCGGTGGCACCCGCCGCGAGCAGCCGACGTCTGGTGACCATGCCGCACCCCCTCATCGTTCCGGACCTCATACGAGAATGAGATTCGCGGACGGTCGCAGGGCGGACAGCTAGCCGATGACACCCAGAAGAGGGACATTCGGGTCATAGGGTAGGAACATGCGATTCGACCAGCACACGGTCGTCCTGTTCACCCGAGCGCCGGCCCCACCGGAGCTGCCGCAGGACGCGATCGACCGGTTGCAGGACGCGCACCTGGCGCACCAGGCGGGCCTCGTGCAGCAGGGCCTGGTCCTCGCGGCCGGGCCGTTCCTGCATCCCGACGACGAGCACCTGCGGGGCTTCGTGGTGCTGTCCATCGCCCCGGACGAGGCGCGCACACTCTTCGCCAACGACCCCGCCGTACGGGCTGGTCGCCTGGTCGCGCGGGTCACGACGTGGCTGCTGCCGGAGGGCAACCTGCGGTTCGGGAGCGTCCCGGTGCCGCAGTCGATGCTCGAGGCCGCCGCCGGGGACTGACGCCGCGACCGGTCAGCCGGCCGAGCCGCTCCCGGCCTCCGCCGGCAACTCCCCGAGCGGGACCACCCGCAGCGCGTCCATCGGGCCGACGATCACCCGCAGCAGCGGAAAGAGGTCCCGCAGCACCTGCCGGCAGCCGGCACAGGGTGCGACGACCTCGCGACCCCGGTCGGCGACCGTGACGATCGTCTCCAGCGCGGTGACACCCTGCGTGGCGGCCGTGCCGACCACGACCAGGTCGGCGCAGGCTCCGCCGGTGACGTGCTCGACGTTCACTCCGGTGAAGACGCGGCCGTCCGCCGTCCGGGCCGCCGACGCGACGGTGTGGTGCGGGCTGCGGCAGCGCAGCTTGGAGACCGCCGTGGCGGCCTGCACCAGGGCGCGGTCGGTGTCACGCATCTCCAGCACGGCTCCCCCAACGCTCGACGTCGGCCGCCAACTCTAGGTCCCGCTCCTGGCCGTCCCGGGACGGGAGGTGGCCTCGCCGGAGCCGGCCGCTCGGTAACCCAGGGGCGGCGCGACGCCGGGCTGCCTATCCTTGGGCACGACATGCAGAATCCAACCGCCTCCGTCGCGTCCGACCCCGTTCGCGAGTTGCACCGCCGCCTCACACCTCTGATGTTCCGCGACCAGCGCCGGCTCCAGCGGCGGCTGGACGGTGCCCGCAAGCTGCGCGACCCGCAGCGTCGGGAGGCGGCGCTCACCGAGATCACCGCCGACCTGGTCCGGGCCGAGCAGCGGCTCGCCGCCCGTCAGGCCGCGGTGCCCGTGATCACGTACCCGGTGGGTCTGCCGGTCAGTGAGCGCAAGGACGACATCGCCGCCGCCATCCGCGACCACCAGGTGGTGATCGTGGCGGGCGAGACCGGTTCCGGCAAGACCACCCAGATCCCCAAGATCTGCCTGGAGTTGGGGCGCGGGGTGCACGGCCTGATCGGGCACACCCAGCCCCGGCGGTTGGCCGCCCGGACGGTGGCCGACCGGATCGCCGACGAGCTGGGCACCGAGCTGGGTGACGTGGTCGGCTACAAGGTGCGCTTCACCGACCAGGTGAGCGACCGCAGCCTGGTGAAGCTGATGACCGACGGCATCCTGCTCGCCGAGTTGCAGACCGACCGGATGCTGCGCCAGTACGACACGCTGATCATCGACGAGGCGCACGAGCGCAGTCTCAACATCGACTTCATCCTCGGCTACCTGCGGGAGCTGCTGCCCCGACGACCCGACCTCAAGGTGGTCATCACCTCGGCGACGATCGAGACGGACAGGTTCGCCCGGCACTTCGCTGACGCCGAGGGCATTCCGGCGCCGATCGTCGAGGTCTCGGGTCGGACCTACCCGGTCGAGGTGCGGTACCGGCCCCTCGTCGAGCTGGCCGAGGGCGAGGAGGACGGCGACGGCGACGAGGAGAACGTCCGCGACCAGATCCAGGCGATCGGTGACGCCGTCGAGGAGCTGGCCGCCGAAGGGCCCGGCGACATCCTGGTCTTCCTCAGCGGCGAACGGGAGATCCGGGACACCGCCGACGCGCTGGGCAAGCTGGTGCAGAAGAAGCGCTCGCTGCTCGGCACCGAGATCCTGCCGCTGTACGCGCGACTCTCCAGCGCCGAGCAGCACCGCGTCTTCGCCGCGCACTCCGCGCGCCGGGTGGTGCTCGCCACGAACGTCGCGGAGACCTCGCTGACGGTGCCCGGCATCAAGTACGTGGTGGACCCGGGCACCGCCCGCATCTCCCGCTACTCCAGCCGGCTCAAGGTGCAGCGGCTGCCGATCGAGCCGGTCTCGCAGGCGTCGGCCAACCAGCGCAAGGGTCGCTGTGGCCGTACCTCGGACGGCATCTGCATCCGGCTCTACGACGAGCAGGACTTCACCTCCCGGCCCGAGTTCACCGACCCGGAGGTCCTGCGCACCAACCTGGCGTCGGTCATCCTCCAGATGACGTCGATCGGGCTCGGCGACCTGGCCGCGTTCCCGTTCATCGATCCACCCGACAAGCGCAACATCACCGACGGCGTCAACCTGCTGCACGAGTTGGGCGCGTTGAACCCGACCGAGGTCGACCCCGCGAAGCGGCTCACCGCGCTCGGCCGACGGTTGGCCCAGCTACCCGTCGACCCGCGCCTGGCCCGGATGGTGGTCGAGGGCGAACGCAACGGCTGCGCCACCGAGGTGCTGGTGATCGCCGCCGCGCTCTCCATCCAGGACCCCCGGGAGCGGCCGGCGGAGAAGCAGGCCCAGGCCGACCAGGCGCACGCCCGGTTCGCCGACAAGGAATCCGACTTCGTCGCCTACCTCAACCTGTGGCGCTACCTGCGCGAGCAGCAGCGGGAGTTGTCCTCCAGCGCGTTCCGCCGGATGTGCAAGGCGGAGTACCTGAACTACCTGCGGATCCGCGAGTGGCAGGACATCGTCAGCCAACTGCGGCAGGTCCTGCGTACCCCGGCCGAGGGTGACCGGCGTGGTGGGCGGCCGGCGCGCGACACCGCGGACGACGCGGACGCCGGCCGGGGCCGCCGTGGTGGCGCGGACCTGCCGGAGGAGATCGACACCCCGAAGGTGCACCAGTCGCTGCTGCCCGGCCTGCTGTCGCACATCGGCCTGAAGGACGCCCAGAAACATGAGTACCTGGGGGCGCGGGGCGCGAAGTTCGCGGTCTTCCCCGGGTCGGCGCTGTTCAAGAAGCCGCCGCGCTGGGTGATGGCCGCCGAGCTGGTGGAGACCTCCCGGCTGTGGGGACGCATCGCCGGTCGGGTCGAGCCGGAGTGGGTCGAGCCGCTCGCGCAGCACCTGGTCAAGCGCAGCTACAGCGAGCCGCACTGGGAGAAGAAGCAGGCCGCGGTGATGGCCTACGAGAAGGTCACCCTGTACGGCGTTCCGCTGGTCAGCTCCCGCAAGGTCAACTTCGGACGGATCGATCCGACGCTGAGCCGGGAGCTGTTCATCCGGCACGCCCTCGTCGAGGGCGACTGGCAGACCCACCACCAGTTCTGGGCGGACAACAAGCGGCTGCTCACCGACATCGAGGAGTTGGAGAGCCGGGCCCGACGCCGGGACATCCTGGTCGACGACGAGACCATCTTCGGCTTCTACGACCAACGGATCCCGGCCGACGTCTCCTCCGGTCGGCACTTCGACAGCTGGTGGAAGAAGACCCGCCGCGAGCAACCCGACCTGCTCACCTTCACCCGCGACCTGCTGGTCAACGACGGCCGGCCGGGGGTGGACGAGGACGACTACCCGGACGAGTGGCAGGCCCACGGGGTGCGCCTCCCGCTGACCTACCGCTTCGAGCCGGGCACACCCGACGACGGCGTCACCGTCGACATCCCGTTGCCGCTGCTCAACCAGGTGCCTGCGGAGAGCTTCGACTGGCAGGTGCCGGGGCTGCGCGAGGAGACGGTGATCGCGCTGATGCGCTCGCTGCCCAAGGCGATCCGCCGCAACTTCGTTCCGGTACCGGACTTTGCCCGGGCGGCGCTGGCGGCGATCACCCCCGGCGAGGAGTCGCTGCTCGACGCGCTCACCCGGCAGCTACGTCGGATGACCGGGGTGACGGTGCCCCGCGACGCCTGGGAGCCGGGCAAGCTGCCGGCGCACCTGCGGGTGACGTTCCGGGTCCTCGGCGACGACGAGAAGCCGGTCGCGGAGGGCAAGGACCTGCCCGCCCTGCAACGCCAACTCCGCCAGGAGGTACGCCAGGTGGTGGCGGCCGCCGCGCCGGAGGTGGCCCGCACCGGGCTGCGCGAGTGGAGCGTCGGCGATCTTCCCCGCACCATCGAGCAGGTCCGGGCCGGCTACGCGGTCACCGCGTACCCGGCGCTCGTCGACGAGGGCGCCGCGGTCGGGGTGAGGGTGTTCGACTCCCCCGCCGAGGCGGAGGCGGCGCACTGGGCCGGCACCCGCCGGCTGCTGCGGCTCACCGTGCCGTCCCCGGCGAGGTTCCTGCAGGGGCGGCTGGACAACGAGGCGAAGCTGGCGTTGAGCCGCAACCCGCACGGCGGCGTACAGGACCTGATCGAGGACGCGGCGGGCGCGGCCATCGACCGGCTGATCGGCGCGGCCGGCGGGCCGGCGTGGACCGCCGACGGGTTCGCCGCCCTGCGCGAGAAGGTCCGCGCCGATCTGGTCGACACCGTGGTGGAGGTGATGGACCGGGTCCGCAGGGTCCTCGCCGCCGCGTACGCGGTCGAGCAGCGCCTCGGCGCGACCCGCAACCTGGCCGTGGTGGCGGCGCTCGCCGACATCCGCAGCCAGCTCGCCGGGCTGGTGCACGCCGGGTTCATCACCGAGACCGGGTACGCGCGCCTGCCCGACCTGCTGCGCTACCTCACCGCCATCGAACGGCGCATGGACCGCCTCGGCGGCAACCCGCAGCGCGACCGCCAACAGCAGGATCGGATCGCGGTGGTGCAGAAGGAGTACGCCGACCTGCTCGCCAACCTGCCGCCCGCCCGCCGGCAGGAGACGTCCGTCCGACAGATCCGTTGGATGATCGAGGAGCTGCGGGTGAACGTCTTCGCCCAGGCGCTGGGCACCCCGTACCCCGTCTCCGAGCAGCGGATCTACCGCGCGATGGACGACGCCGAGGGCCGCTGAGGTCGGCGCGGCCGGGCCTGGTCGCTGCCGCCCGGTAGCGGCGGCCGGCGGGGCGGGCTCGGGGGTCAGGTCAATGGCTCGACGCCGGGAGGCAGTTCGCCGAGGTCGATCGCCGACTGGACGTAGTCGAGCAGGATGCGCCGCAGCTCCCGACCGGCGTGGGTGGGTACGACGTCGCGGCGGCGGGCCACCGCGATGGTCCGCCGCACTCCGGGCGGCGCCAGCGGGGTGATCCGTACGCCCGGCCGGCGGGCCAGCACGATGCCCGGCAGCAACGCGATGCCGAGCCCCGCCTCGACGAAGCTGAGCACCGCGTCCATCTCGCCGCCGTCCACCGCGAAGGTGGGTTCGAAGCCCGCCGCCCGACACGCCTGGATGGTGGCGTCCCGCAGGTCGTACCCCTCCCGGAACATCACCATCGGCTGGTTCCGCAGGTCGGTGATGTGCAGCTCGCCTGTGGTGGACGCGGTCGGCACCTCCCCGACCGAGGCCACCACCAGGCTCTCCCGCAGGATCGGGTCGACCCGCAGCCCCGGGTCGGCCCCCTGCGCCGGCATGATGATCAGGGCCAGGTCGAGGTCGCCGCGGAGCAGGTCACGGACCAGGTCCTGGGAGCCGCCCTCCTCGACGCGCAGGTCGATGGTGGGGTGCGCGTCGCGGAACCGGCGCAGCACCGGCGGGGCGAGCGAGGTGGCCAGGCTGGGGGTGGCGCCGAGGCGGACGCGGCCCCGGCGCAGCCCGACCAGCTCCTGGACCTCGCGGGTCGCGGTCTCCACGTCGGCGAGGATCCGGGTGGCCAACGGCAGCAGCACCTCCCCCGCCGCGGTGAGTGCGATGTTGCCCCTTACCCGCTCGAACAGCGGTGCCCCGAGGTCGGCCTCCAGAGCGTGAATTTGCTTACTGAGAGAAGGCTGAGTGATGCCCACGATGTCGGCGGCTTGGGTGAAATGTCGTACTTCGGCCACCGCAACGAAGTACCGGAGCTGATGGAGCTGCATCTACATAGCTTACGGCTATCAACACTGCGAGTTTGATGCATTGGACGACTGATCGAAGTGCTCCTAGCGTCGGTCCTGTGGTAATCACGAAAACTCGGTCGCCCATCCGCTCGAACGTCGGCCTCAAGGCCGTCATGGCGGTGACGGGTATTGCGCTGGTCCTGTTCCTGATCGCGCACATGCTCGGAAACCTGAAGGTGTTCACGGGGGAGACCTCGTTCGACCACTACGCGCACTGGCTGCGCGACATCGGCAAGCCGCTGCTGCCCGGCGTCTGGTTCCTGTGGATCCTGCGCACCGTGCTTGTGGTGGCGGTCGTCGCCCACATCGTGGCCGCCACCGTGCTGGCCCGGCGTGCCCGCGCCGCCCGCCCGGTCAAGTACGCCCACCGCAAGAAGGTCAACGGCAGCTACGCGGCCCGCACGATGCGCTGGGGTGGAGTGATCATCCTGCTCTTCGTGATCTACCACCTGCTGGACCTGACCACCGGCACGCTGAACCCGGTCGGCAACGAGAGCAAGCCGTACGGCAACGTCGTCGCCGACTTCGCCCCGGAGCGCTGGTACGTCACGCTCTTCTACACGCTCGCCATCGTCACGGTGGGCTTCCACCTGCGCCACGGCGCGTTCAGCGCGTTCCGCAGCCTCGGCCAGCAGACACCGCGCGGCGAGCGCCGGGCACGTGCCGCGGCCCTGGTCTTCGCCGTGCTGCTCTGCGCCGGATACCTGGTGGTCCCGTTCGCCGTACTCACCGGATTGGTGTCCTGACATGGATCTCTTCACCGAGGGCGACCCGATCGCCGACACCAAGGCACCCGCCGGCCCGGTCGAGAAGCGCTGGGAGACGCGGCGCTTCGAGGCCAAGCTGGTCAACCCCGCCAACCGCCGCAAGATGACGGTGATCGTGGTCGGCACCGGCCTGGCCGGCGGCTCCGCCGCCGCGACCCTCGCCGAGCAGGGCTACCACGTCAAGTCCTACTGCTACCAGGACAGCCCGCGCCGCGCGCACTCCATCGCGGCCCAGGGCGGCATCAACGCGGCGAAGAACTACCGCAACGACGGCGACTCCGTGCACCGGCTGTTCTACGACACCGTCAAGGGCGGCGACTTCCGCTCCCGGGAGTCGAACGTGCACCGACTCGCCGAGGTGTCCGTCAACATCATCGACCAGTGCGTGGCCCAGGGCGTGCCGTTCGCCCGCGAGTACGGCGGCCTGCTGGACACCCGCTCCTTCGGTGGCGCCCAGGTGCAGCGCACCTTCTACGCCCGGGGCCAGACGGGCCAGCAGCTCCTGCTCGGCGCGTACCAGGCCCTCGAACGGCAGATCGGCCTGGGCAACGTGGAGATGAACACCCGGCACGAGATGCTGGAGCTGGTCCTCGTCGACGGCAAGGCCCGCGGCATCGTCGTCCGGGACATGGTCACCGGCGAGATCAGCACCGAGATGGCCGACGCCGTCGTGCTCGCCTCCGGCGGCTACGGCAACGTCTTCTACCTCTCCACCAACGCCAAGGGCTGCAACGTCACCGCCACCTGGCGGGCACACCGCAAGGGCGCGTACTTCGCCAACCCCTGCTACACGCAGATCCACCCCACCTGCATCCCAGTCTCCGGCGACCACCAGTCGAAGCTGACCCTGATGAGCGAGTCGCTGCGCAACGACGGCCGGGTCTGGGTGCCGAAGGCCAAGGGCGACGACCGCAGCCCGAAGGACATTCCGGAGGACGAGCGGGACTACTACCTGGAGCGGATCTACCCCTCCTTCGGCAACCTGGTCCCCCGCGACATCGCCTCCCGCGCCGCCAAGAACGTGTGCGACGAGGGCCGGGGCGTCGGCCCGACCAAGCTCGGCGTCTACCTCGACTTCGCCGACGCGATCAACCGGCTGGGCCGCAAGGCCATCGAGGCCAAGTACGGCAACCTCTTCGAGATGTACGAGCGGATCACCGGCGAGGACCCGTACGAGGTGCCGATGCGGATCTACCCCGCCGTGCACTACACGATGGGCGGCCTGTGGGTCGACTACGACCTCCAGTCGAACATCCCCGGCCTGTTCGTGATCGGTGAGGCGAACTTCTCCGACCACGGCGCGAACCGGCTCGGCGCCTCGGCGCTGATGCAGGGCCTCGCCGACGGCTACTTCGTGCTGCCCACCACCATCGCCAACTACCTGGCCTCCGGCGGGTTGGACAAGGTCGACGCCAGCCACCCGGCGGCGATCGAGGCGCGCACCGACGTCGAGGACCGGATCCGGCGGCTGCTGGCGGTCGACGGCGACCGGACCGTCGACTCGTTCCACCGCGAGCTGGGCCAGATCATGTGGGAACACTGCGGCATGGAGCGCAGCGAGGCCGGGCTGCGCAAGGCGATCGGCGAGATCCGCGACCTGCGCGAGGCGTTCTGGCAGCGGGTCAAGGTGTCCGGCACCGGCGAGGAACTCAACCAGTCGCTGGAGAAGGCCGGCCGGGTCGCCGACTTCTTCGAGCTGGCCGAGCTGATGTGCATCGACGCCCTGCACCGCGAGGAGTCCTGCGGCGGCCACTTCCGGGCCGAGCACCAGACCCCCGACGGTGAGGCGCAGCGCGACGACGAGAAGTTCGCGTACGTGGCGGCCTGGGAGTTCACCGCCGACGGCGAACCCTCGGTGCTGCACAAGGAAGACCTGACATTCGAGTACGTCCACCCCACGCAGCGGAGCTACAAGTGAACCTGACCCTGCGCATCTGGCGCCAGAAGGGCCCCGAGGACAAGGGCCGGATGGTGACCTACCCGGTCGACGACGTGTCTCCGGACATGTCGTTCCTGGAGATGCTCGACGTGCTCAACGAGCGGCTGATCCTCGCGGGCGAGGACCCGGTGGCGTTCGACCACGACTGCCGCGAGGGCATCTGCGGCATGTGCGGCCTGATGATCAACGGTGACGCGCACGGGCCGCAGCGCGGCACCACCGCCTGCCAACTGCACATGCGGCAGTTCAAGGACGGCGAGACGATCGACATCGAGCCGTGGCGGGCCAGCGCCTTCCCGGTCGTCAAGGACCTGGTCGTCAACCGGAGCGCCTTCGACACGATCATCGCGGCCGGCGGGTACGTCACCGCGCCGACCGGCAGCGCGCCCGAAGCCCACTCCACCCCGGTGGCCAAGGCCAACGCCGACGCCGCCTTCGAGTCGGCCGCCTGCATCGGCTGCGGCGCCTGCGTCGCGGCCTGCCCGAACGGCTCCGGCATGCTCTTCACCGCCGCCAAGCTCACCCAGCTCTCGCTGCTGCCGCAGGGCCAGCCCGAGCGCTACACCCGGGTGATCGGCATGGTCGACGCACACGACGAGGCCGGCTTCGGCGGCTGCACCAACGCCGGCGAGTGCACCCCGGCCTGCCCGAAGGGCATTCCGCTGAACACCATCGGCCGGCTCAACCGCGACTACCTCGCGGCCACCGCCAAGGGAGCCAACAACACCCCCGGCTCCTGACGTCCACCAAGGCCGCCGTATCCCGCGTTCCCCGGGGGTACGGCGGCCTTCGTGGTGGGCCGGTCTGGTGGTCCCTCCCGGATCGCGTGATCCACTCGGGTTTCAGGAAGTCGGCCTGTCACGGGGCGTCGGATACCGCGTCGTCAAGGAACGCGAGTGGATCACTGAGCGGAGCCCGAGGCACCAGCGGAACTGGCGGGCGGCCGGTTCAAGTGCCCGAGCCCGGGTAGCAGTCTTTCGAGACGGCGGTACGAAGGGATGAGGGACATGAAGGCGCTCACCTGGCAGGGCAAGCGGGACGTACGGGTCGAGGACGTCCCGGACCCTCGGATCGAGGAACCGACCGACGCGATCGTGAAGATCACCTCGACCGCGATCTGCGGTTCCGACCTGCACCTGTACGAGGTGCTCGGGCCGTACCTGAAGCCCGGTGACGTCCTGGGTCACGAGCCGATGGGCATCGTCGAGGAGGTCGGGTCGGAGGTGACCGGGCTCAAGCCGGGTGACCGGGTGGTGGTGCCGTTCAACATCGCCTGCGGCAGTTGCTGGATGTGTTCGCGCCAGCTCTACGCGCAGTGCGAGACGACCCAGGTCACCAGCGAGGGCAAGGGTGCGGCCCTGTTTGGCTACACCTCGCTCTACGGTTCGGTGCCGGGCGGGCAGGCCGAGTACCTGCGTGTCCCGCAGGCCCACTTCGGGCCGATCAAGATCCCGGAGACCGGCGCCGACGAGCGCTACCTGTACCTGTCCGACATCCTGCCGACCGCCTGGCAGGCGGTGAAGTACGCGGACACCCCGCCGGGCGGCACCCTGGCCGTCTTCGGGTTGGGCCCGGTCGGGCAGTTCTGCGCGCGGATCGGCCGTCACCTCGGCGCGGGCCGGGTGATCGGGTTGGATCTGGTGCCGGAGCGGCTGGAGCTGGCCCGCCGGCACGGCATCGAGGTGCTCGACGTGAGCCAGTTGTCCGATGTGCCGGGCGCGTTGATCGACCTGGTCGACGGTCGGGGCCCGGACGCGGTGATCGACGCGGTCGGGATGGAGGCGCACGGTTCGCCGGTGGGCAAGCTCGCCCACGCCGCGGTCGGGCTGCTGCCGGACAAACTGGCCCAGACGATGACCGACCGCGCGGGCGTCGACCGGCTGTCCGTCCTGCACGCCGCACTCAAGGGGGTTCGTCGTGGCGGCACCGTGTCGGTCTCCGGGGTGTACGGCGGCGAGGCGGACCCGATGCCGCTGATGGAGATGTTCGACCGGGGCGTCCAGCTACGGATGGGGCAGTGTCACGTGCGTCGGTGGACCGACGAGATCCTGCCGCTGCTCTCCGGCGACGACGACCCGCTGGGCGTGGAGGACCTGCGTACCCACCGGCTGCCGCTGGGCCGGGCGCCGCAGGCGTACGAGATGTTCCAGAAGAAGGAGGACGGCTGCATCAAGGTCGTCCTCGAACCATGAGTGCGAGAGTGCGGTGAGCCGGGTGGTCGTGGTCGTCGGCGCGAGCAGCGGGATCGGCCGGGCGACGGCCCGGGCGTTCGCCGAGCGCGGCGACCGCCTGGTCCTCGCCGCCCGCGCCGCCACGACCCTGGCCGAGGTACGCGCGGAGTGCTCCGACGTCGACGTGCTGACCGTGCCGACCGACGTGACCGAGCCGGACGCGCTCGACGCGCTCGCGGAGGCCGCGCTCGACCGCTTCGGCCGTGTCGACGTGTGGGTGCACACGGCGGCGGTGATGGCCTACGGTCGCTTCGACGAGCTGCCCGGGCGGGTCTTCGACCAGGTGGTGCGGACGGACCTGCTCGGCGCCGCCGGTTCGATACGGGTGGCGCTGCGGCACTTCCGGGGCACCGGCGCCGGGACGGTGATCGTCACCGGTTCGGTGCTGGGGCACGTCACCGCGCCGTACATGGGCGCGTACGTGGCGAGCAAGTGGGGGTTGCAGGGTCTGGCCCGGACGGTGCAGCAGGAGTTGCGCGACAGCCCGGAGATCCGACTGTGCCTGGTCAACCCGGGCAGTGTGGACACTCCCGTCTACCAGCAGGCGGCCAACTATCTGGGCCGGATCGGGCGACCTCCGCCGCCGGTCACCAGCCCGCAGCGGGTGGCCAGGGCCATCGTGGACTGTGCCGACCGGCCCCGCCGGGAGGTCTCGGTGGGCCGGCTCAACGTGGTGCTGCGGGCCGGCTTCACCGTGCTGCCGGGGGTCTACGACGTCCTCGTCGGGCCGCTGATGCGAGCGGCTGGCCTGAGTGGACGCTCAGTCGCCGCGCACGACGGCTCGGTCTTCACCGCGAACCCGGTCGGCGAGGCGGTACGCGGCGGTCACCTGCCTGACCTGCGGAAACTGGTGCTCGGACCGGTCGGCGCGGTGGGCGCGGCACTGCGTCGACGGTTCGTCTGACCTTGTTCGGAACTGTTCGGGACACGTTCGGGGGGCATCGTGCGTCGATCAACTCGCCTAGGGTGGTGGGCTGGCAAGCGCTCCGGCGCACCACGATCGGGGAGACGATTCACGATGCGATTGAACCGCAGGACCGCACTCGGGTTGGGCACTGTGGCCACCGCTGGCACAGTGCTGGGCGCTGCCGCCCCGGCGAGCGCCGCCGAGGCCACCGAGGCCGCACCGACAACCCCCGCTCGGGCCGCCCTCCGGGTCGCCTCCGTCTTCACCAAGCACAGCACCGCGGCCGGCGGCAACTGGCAGGCGTACGTCAGCGTCGCCGACCCCGCCGGTGCGCCGGTGGTCGCGGTGGAGGCTGACGCGGACCGGCGGATCGAGGCGTACAGCGTCAACAAGATCGCCGTGGCCACGGCGGTGCTCGACAAGGTCGACAGGGGGCTGCTCACCCTGGACCAGCAGGTCGAGGTGAGCGCGGCGATCGTCGTGCCGGGCGGTGACGGCATCTTCAGCCTGGACGGCGCGTACCCGAGCATGGTCACCATCGGGCACGTGCTGGCCAACCTGCTGACCGTCTCGGACGACACGGCGGTGCGGCTGTGCGGCCTGGTCGCCCCGGCCGCCGAGATCAACTCCATCCTGGTGGCCAAGGGCTTCCCGAACACCCAGGTCCAGCCGGTGGCCAACCCGAACCGCTTCTTCCTCGGCACCAGCACCCCCCGCGAGACGCACGACCTGCTGCGCGCCCTCGTCGCTGGCACGCTGCTCTCCCCCGCCTCGACGACGTACCTGCTGGGCATCCTGCGCTCCCCGGTGGCGTTCACCGACGGCATCCGGCGCACGATGTCCTCCGACGAGCGGGCCCGGATCGCCACCAAGGCCGGCTGGTTTGCCGACGCCCGGCACGAGGCCGGTGTGATCTTCGACCGCTCTGGCGCGGCGGTCCTCACCTACGCCCTCTTCGCCGACGGGCAGGCCAACCCGGAGGACTTCGGCGCGACCCACCCGGCGGTGCAGGCCCGGGCCGCCATGGGCCCGAAGCTCCTGGCCGCCGTGGACCGGATCGCGGGCGTGGGCAAGACGTTCCGGATCACCGCCCGACGCCCCAGCAACGGCGGCTGAGCAGGCTCCCCACCTCGTCCCGGGTCGGTCGTCGCTGCCGGCGACCGACCCGGCGTGGCGACCGCCGAGGCGCGGCTCGGTCCGGGTGACTACCGTGTAGGGCGGACACGTCGGAGGGACGGCAATGGCACGAGCGCAGAGCACTGACGTCGAACGGTCACTCGGGCGGCGGATGCGGGGCGCGGCTGGCCTGGCCGCGCTGGCCGGCCTGGCCTGGGTCGCCCGGGATGTGCCGGCGGCGCTGGGTGGCCGGCTCAGCGGGGCGCGGGCCGAACGGGCGGCCCGCTCGCCGCAGTTCCGCGAGGGCACCTTCCACAACCGGGCCGGCACCCGCACGATGGTCGCCGAGCCGGGGCGCAACCTGGTGCGCGAGCTGATCTTCGGTAAGCAGAAGCGGCGTCCCACCGCGCCGGTGCCGCTGCTGCGCCCCAGCGTCGACGCGCCGCAGGCCGCCGACGAGCTCAACATCGTCTGGTACGGCCACGCCTCGACGTTGATCGAGATCGAGGGCCGGCGGGTGCTGCTAGACCCGGTGTGGAGCGACAGGTGCTCACCCTCCGGGTTGGTCGGCCCGCGCCGGCTGCACGAGCCACCGATACACCTCGACCAGCTGCCCCGGCTGGACGCCATCCTGATCTCGCACGACCACTACGACCACCTCGACATGCACACCGTGCGGGCGCTGCTCGTCGTGCAGTCCGCGCCGTTTCTGGTGCCGCTCGGCGTGGGCGCGCACCTGGAACGCTGGGGCGTACCCGCCGAGCGGATCATCGAACTGGACTGGTCCGAGTCGCACCGGGTCGCCGGCCTGGAGATCACCGCCACCGCCGCCCAGCACTTCTCCGGTCGAGGGCTGCGCCGCGACGGCACCCTCTGGAGTTCGTGGGTGGTGGCCGGGGCGCGTCGCAAGGTCTTCTACACCGGCGACTCGGGCTACTTCGACGGGTACGCGGAGATCGGTGCCGAGCACGGGCCGTTCGACGTGACGCTGATGCAGATCGGCGCGTACGACCGGGCCTGGCCGACGATCCACATGTTCCCGGAGGAGGCGGTCGACGCCCACCTCGACCTGCGCGGCGGGTTGTTCGTGCCGGTGCACTGGGCGACGTTCAACCTGGCCCTGCACGACTGGTCCGAGCCCGTCGACCGGCTCTGGGCCGAGGCGAAGGCCCGCGACGTGCGGCTCGCCGTGCCCCGGCCGGGTGAGCGGGTGGTGGTCGACGAGCCACCAGCGGTCGACGGCTGGTGGCAGGCCATCGCCTGAGCAGAACGGCCTGCGGCCTGGGCCAGGTCACCGGTCGGAGCGGCAGGGTCAGAGCACGAACGCGTCGGTCCAGAGCGCGCCGGACCGACCGGAGAGCGCGTCCAGCATGGCCACCGCCTGACCGTCGGTGAGCTGCGCGACGAAGTCCACGATGGCCCGCCCCCGGGCGCGACCGATCCGGTCCGGGGTACGCGGGTGCAGCTCCGCCTCGGCCAACTCGACCAGGTCGTGCAGCCGGCGGGGCAGCCGGGACTCCTCCTCCGGGTCGAGCAGCCACTCCCAGAGCGCCTCGACCAGGGTGCCCAGCAGGCGGGCCTGGCCGCGCTGGTGCAGGGCCAGGTCCGGGCGGGCCAGCACGAACCGATGGTGGACGAACTTGAGCACCTGCACCTCGTGCCACTGCGCACAGCCCAGCAGCACGTGCCCGGAGCGCACCGACGGCGTGTCGGCGACGGTGATCGCCTCGACGAAACGGGTGGACCACCGGGCGGAGAAGCGCGCCACGTACTGCTCGGCCTCGATCGAGCCGTCGAACGGCATCGCCAGCAGCCCGTCCACCAGCTCCTCGCGGACGTGCTCGACGGCGGCGGCGAACGCGTCGTCGTCGGCGATCCAGGCGTCCTTGCGGTGCAGCTGCCGCCGTAGCCGTTCGATCGCCGCCCCGGGGCGCCGGGCGGCCGTGGCCAGCGCCGCGTCGGTGATCGCCCGGAGCTGCCCGCTCTCGCGCTGCCAGGCCATCAGCTCCGCGGAGACCGAACCCTGCTGGAGCACACCGACCCGGTAGAAGTCCTCCACGTCGTGGATGGCGTACGCGATGTCGTCGGCGGTGTCCATCACGGACGCCTCCACGGTCTGCTGCCAGTCCGGGATGCGGCCGGCGAACGGCTCCCGGGCCTGCCGCAGGTCGTCCACCTCGGTCCGGTACGCGCCGAACTTCGACGAGCCGCTCTCCGGGTCGTCCGGCGGCGGGGTGGCCCCGCGCGGCGGCGGGTCCATGGTGCGGGGGTGCGGGTCGGGGTGGTCCAGCCGGGTCCACGGGTACTTCAGCATCGCCGCACGGACCGCCGCGGTGAGGTCCAGGCCGGTGGTGGCGGCGCCGCGGATCTCGGTGCTGGTGACGATCCGGTACGACTGGGCGTTGCCCTCGAAACCGTCGGAGAGGCCGAGACGCTGACGGGCCAGCCGGTCCAGCACCCGCTCCCCCAGGTGCCCGAACGGTGGGTGGCCGAGGTCGTGGGCGAGCGCGGCCGCCTCCACCACGTCGGGATCGCAGCCGCCGAGCTTGTCCAGCAGATCGCGCCAGCGCTCGTCGGCGGTCAGCCGCTCGGCGATGGACCGGGCCACCTGGGCGACCTTGAGGCTGTGCGTGAGCCGGTTGTGCACCAGCAGGCCGGACCCGACCGGGCTGATCACCTGGGTGACACCGCCGAGGCGGGCGAAGAACGGCGAGCCGACGATCCGGTCCCGGTCGGCGCGGAACGGGTTGGCCGTGAGGTCGCCGAGGGCCCGGGCGCTGCCGCCGAAGAGCCGTCGGGCGCGCGGCTCCGCGACAGATTCCATGATCGCCACGCTAGCGCAGGCCGCGAGGGAGCGCCGCCGGGTCATCCCGGCCGGGCGCGACGACAACCGTCGGGGCCGCCCGGCACAATGCAGGCGTACCCGCTCTCTGAGGGCGGATCGAGTCGAAGGCGGATCGAGATCGTGACCCAGTCTGTTCATCAGCGCATCGCCGACGAGCTCGGCGTGGCCGAGCGTCAGGTGCGGGCGGCCGTGGACCTGCTCGACGGCGGCGCCACCGTGCCGTTCATCGCCCGCTACCGCAAGGAGGCCACCGGCCTGCTCGACGACACCCAGCTGCGCACCCTGGAGGAGCGGCTGCGTTACCTGCGCGAGTTGGACGAGCGGCGGGCCGCGGTGCTGGAGTCGATCCGCGGTCAGGGCAAGCTGGACGAGGCCCTGGAAGCGCAGATCATGGCCGCCGACTCGAAGGCCCGGCTGGAGGACATCTACCTTCCGTACAAGCCGAAGCGGCGGACCCGGGCGCAGATCGCCCGCGAGGCCGGGCTCGCGCCGCTGGCCGAGACGCTGCTTGCCGACCCGACCCAGGACCCGAAGGCCACCGCCGCCGCATTCGTCGACGAGGAGAAGGGCGTCGCCGACGCCGCCGCCGCGCTCGATGGCGCGCGGGCGATCCTCATCGAGACCTTCGCGGAGGACGCCGACCTGATCGGCACGCTGCGCGAGCAGATGTGGTCGCGGGGCCGGCTGGTTTCCCGGGTACGCGACGGTCAGGAGACCGCCGGCGCGAAGTTCGCCGACTACTTCGACTTCTCCGAGCCGTACCCGAAGCTGCCCTCGCACCGGATCCTGGCGATGTTCCGGGGCGAGAAGGAGGGCATGCTCGACCTGACGATGGAGCCGGAGGAGGCGGGCGAGGCGGACGCCGTACCGACCGGGCCCAGCCGGTACGAGGCGGCGATCGCCGGCCGGTTCGGGGTGTCCGACGCGGGCCGCCCGGCCGACCGTTGGCTGACCGACACGGTGCGCTGGGCGTGGCGTACCCGAATCCTCATCCACCTCGGCGCGGACCTGCGATTGCGGCTGTGGCAGGCGGCCGAGGAGGAGGCGGTGCGGGTCTTCGCCACCAACCTTCGGGACCTGCTGCTCGCCGCGCCGGCCGGCACCCGACCCACGATGGGCCTGGACCCGGGCCTGCGGACCGGGGTGAAGGTGGCAGTGGTGGACGCCACCGGCAAGGTGGTCGCCACCGACACCATCTACCCGCACGAGCCGCGCCGGCAGTGGGACGCGTCGGTCGAGACCCTCGCCCGACTGGCCGGGGCGCACGGGGTGGAGCTGATCGCGATCGGCAACGGCACCGCCTCCCGCGAGACCGACAAGCTCGCCGCTGACCTGATCGCCCGGCACCCGCAGCTCAACCTGACCAAGGTGATGGTCTCCGAGGCCGGCGCGTCGGTCTACTCCGCCTCCGCGTACGCCTCGCAGGAACTGCCGGGGATGGACGTGTCGCTGCGCGGCGCGGTCTCCATCGCCCGGCGGCTCCAGGACCCGCTCGCCGAGCTGGTCAAGATCGACCCGCGCTCGATCGGGGTCGGTCAGTACCAGCACGACCTGTCCGAGGTGAAGCTGTCCCGGTCGCTCGACGCGGTGGTGGAAGACTGCGTCAACGCGGTCGGGGTGGACGTCAACACCGCCTCCGCACCCCTGCTCACCCGGGTCTCCGGGATCGGCGCCGGCCTGGCCGAGAACATCGTGCTGCACCGGGACGCCAACGGCCCGTTCCGCTCGCGTACCGCGCTGAAGAAGGTGGCCCGGCTCGGGCCGAAGGCGTTCGAGCAGTGCGCCGGCTTCCTGCGCATCCCGGACGGGGACGACCCGCTGGACTCGTCAAGCGTGCACCCCGAGGCGTACCCGGTGGTGCGCCGCATCCTCTCCACCACCGGGCAGGACCTGCGCTCGGTGATCGGCAAGAGTGGGATCCTGCGCGGGCTGCGGGCCACCGACTTCGTCGACGAGCGGTTCGGCCTGCCCACCGTCACCGACATCCTCGCCGAGCTGGAGAAGCCGGGCCGCGACCCCCGCCCGGAGTTCCGCACCGCCACCTTCGTCGAGGGGGTGGAGAAGATCAGTGACCTGACGTCGGGGATGGTGCTGGAGGGAGTGGTCACCAACGTGGCCGCGTTCGGCGCGTTCGTCGACGTCGGGGTGCACCAGGACGGTCTGGTGCACGTCTCGGCGATGTCCCGGACCTTCGTGAAGGACCCCCGCGAGGTGGTCAAGTCCGGCGACGTGGTCAAGGTCCGGGTGCTCGACGTGGACGTACCCCGTAAGCGCATCTCGCTGACCCTGCGCCTGGACGACGAGCCAGGTGCCGACGCCGGTCGGGGCGACCGGACCAGCCAGGAGGGTCGCGGCGGACCGGGTGGTCGCGGCGGCCAGCGCGGTCCGGGCGGCCAGGGCGGTCCGGGCGGCCAGGGCGGTCGCGGCGGGCAGGGCGCACAGGCCGGCCAGGGCGGTCGCGGCGCGCAGGGCGACCGTGGTGGGCAGAGCGGTCGCGGTGGCCAGGGTGGGCAGATCGGTCGCGGCTCGCAGGGCGGTCGCGGTGGGCAGGGTGGCCAGGGCGGTCGCGGCGGCCAGCAGCGGCAGGGCGGGTCGGCTCCGGCCAACGACGCGATGGCGGAGGCCCTGCGCCGCGCCGGGCTTGCCTGACCAGACCAATTGACGACGGCGCCCGGGATGCCTGCGGCATCCCGGGCGGCGTTCCCGGCGGCGTTCCCGGCGGCGCTTCCGAGCGCCGCGCTTCCGGGTGAATCTTGGACACTTTCCGTTAGCGCGTAACGGAAAGTGTCCAAGATTGACAGTCGCGGCCGTCTTTCGAGTGGACCGGCGGCCAGACGGTGGAGGGCTGCGGCCGGCCAGTGGGGGTCGGCTGGGGCACCTGTCGACGCGGATTCGCGGGAGACGTACCGGTGAGCGTGGACGACAACACGCGGGAGGGCGGGCGTGGGCGCTGGCCCAGCGATCAACGCGCTTGCGTCCGCGCCGCGAACAGCTGACGCACCCCCGGGTCGGCCCGCGGCAGCCCCTACGGCGGAACGGGCCGGCCGCCGACGGCGATCGCGCGGCGCGCAGTGCGGACCGTACTCGAATGGGCCTGTCGCGTACCGTTGAGGTCGTGAGTGAGCCCGACGGTCGGACGTGGCGGGACCAGCAGCGGCAGGCGGTGCGGGCGCACGCCGACGCGGAGACGCGGCGGCGGGCGGCCGAGCAGTCCGAGGCGGCGGAGCTGGTGGCCTGGTTCGTGGCCGAGGCGATCCGGCGCGGGCTGCCTCCCACCCGCCTGGTCGCCCGGGGTTACGACGGCCGTGGTCGCTACCGGACCGGGCTGACCGGGTGGTACGTCGACCGGGCCGAGACCCGGGCGGTGGACGTGGCCGGCCGCTTCCACCTGCTGAACGTGCCGGGTGGTCTGCGGGCCTGGATCTTCGGTGTCGACCCGCAGCCGAGCCCGGCGCCGTTGGTCGTCGGGGCGGGTGGCCGCGACGGAGAGTCGATCCCGTTGCGGACGCTGCTCACCCGACTGCTGGACGGCGGGCCCGGCGAGCCAGGTACCACCACCAGACCTGCTGCACCACGAGGGTGAGCAGCCCGGCCAGGACGATCGCACACAGGTTGATCACCAGTTGGAGTGCCGAGCCGCCCGCCTCGTCCCACACTCCGTAGGCGGCGGCCACTGCGACGTTCGCCGCGGCCGGCACCGTGGTCACCGAGATCAACACCCCGACCAGGCTGCCGGACTTCTTCGACGTCAGGGAGAGCATCCCGGCCACCCCGGCAAGCAGACCGATCACCCAGGACAACGCGTCCGGTCGCCAGATGAAGTTGGTGAGCGGGCGTTCGGCGAGCAGCATCTCCCGGCTGACCAGATCGGCGGCGGTCAGCGCCCAGGTGCTCAGCACGGTGACCGCCATGGCCGCGACAAAACCGACAGTCAGGGCCAGCACCGAACGGCCGATCACGTCGAACCGGCGGCGTAGCAGCGCCACGCAGAGCGCGGCGAGCGGGCCGAACTCCGGACCGACCACCATCGCCCCGACGATGAGGATCGGCTGGTCCAACAGCACACCGATGCCGGCGATCATGGTGGCCACCACGATCAGCACGAGGTAGGTGCCGGAAAGTTCGGTCTGCTCACCGGTCTTCGCGGCGATCTCGTCCCAGACCACCGCGTCCGCTCCGCTCCCCGGTGCCCGTTCCGCCGCCCTGTCCGCCGCGGCGGAGACGGTCAACTCCACATCGTCGGCCGCGATGCCGCCGGTGGCGTCCACGCCAATCCGCTGCAACTCCCGCAACACCCGGTCGGCGCTCTCCCGGACGACGTCGCACTGAATGAGGTCGCCCACGGGTTTCCGGGCGACGCCGGGCTGCACCACCAGATGGGTCACGCCGGGCTCGGCCGCCAACAGGTCGATCACGTCCGCCGACTGCTCCGGCGGAGCGATCACCCTCAGGTGCAGCACGCGTCCTCCCCCTCGCCGACCGCCGGTCCCCTGCTCGCCCGACTGGCCGGTCGAGACCCTACCCGGCCGCCGGCCGCGCCGATCGCAGGAGGGCGCGCCACCAGGACCCACATCCGACCGATCTGGCGCTCCTGACACGCCGACCTTCACGCCAGGCGTTGCTACTCTCCGCAACCCTCTCGTCACTATCGCCCGACCGGCCAGTTCTTGCCCGCCTGAGTGGCCGACGCGTGCCTGCCGCTCGGGCGGATGACCACCGGAGCCGCACAACGCCACAGATCTGGCCGTGTCCGACTACGGGGTTTCGGGGTTGATCGGGGGAATGCGGGCCCAGTGTCGCTATTCGCCGTCGACACACTGTCTATGCCTGATATGACAAATGCGTACGTTTTGTGTAGGTCACGTGGGAGGTCACAACGTGCCAGTGCCTGGTGGTCTCGTGGATGCCGACCTGTCCCTGCGCCGGAGCAGCCCGCAGCGGAGCAAGCGAATCATCGACGTGGTCGTGGCCGCGGTCGCCCTCATCCTTGCAACGCCACTGTTGATCATGGTGGCGGTCCTGGTCACGGTTGGTCTCGGTCGACCGGTCCTGTTCCGCCAGTGCCGTGCCGGGCGGCACGGAGAGCCCTTCGAAATGGTCAAGTTCCGCACCATGCGGCCGCCCAACCTGAGGCTCGGCCTGCTCGGCGACCGCGACCGGCTCACCCCGCTCGGACGGTGGCTGCGCGCCACCAGCCTGGACGAGCTACCGACGCTGTGGAACGTGCTGCGCGGTGACATGAGTCTGGTCGGCCCGCGACCGCTGCTCCCGGAGTACCTCAGCCGCTACTCGCCCCACCAGGCCCGACGGCACGAGGTCCGTCCCGGCGTCACCGGCCTGGCCCAGGTACGCGGGCGCAACAGCCTGAGCTGGGAGGAGAAGCTGGACTTCGATGTGCGGTACGTGGACAGCCACAACCTCCGGGTAGACCTGAAGATCATCGCCGGGACCGTACGGACGGTACTGCGCCGCGAGGGGATCTCCGCCGCCGGCTCCGTCACGGCACCCGAATTCCTCGGGACGCCACGCTGGTCACCGCCGCCACGCGGAAACTCCGAACCGATGCGTACCCGCTCGGGCGGTGTCCGATGAGTCAGACGGTGTACCTGTCACCGCCGGACGTCGGGCCGCTGGAGGAGTCGTACCTCGTGGCCGCGCTCCGCTCCGGCTGGGTGGCCCCGGTCGGCCCCGACCTCCAGGCATTCGAACGCGACGTCGCCGAACGGGTCGGTACGGACGGCGCGGTCGCCGTCAACTCCGGGACCGCCGCGCTGCACCTGGCCCTGCTCGGCGTGGGAGTGGGCCCCGGCGACGTGGTCGTCGTGCCCACCCTCACCTTCATCGCCACCGCCAACGCGGTCCGCTACATCGGGGCCCGGCCGATCTTCGTCGACTGTGACCCCCGAAGCGGCAACGTCGACGTCGGCCTGGTCGACGAGGCGGTACGACGGTCGCGGTCCGCCGGCGAGCGGGTCGGCGCGGTCGTGCCGGTGGACATGTTCGGCAGCTGCGTGGACTACAGCCGACTGGTCCCGATCTGCGCCGACGCCGGGATCCCGCTTGTCGAGGATGCCGCGGAGGCGCTCGGCGCGCACCATCGAGGACGCCCAGCCGGGTCTTTCGGGCAGGTGGGGGCACTCTCCTTCAACGGCAACAAGATCATGACCACCTCCGGCGGTGGGATGCTCGTGTCCAACGACGCGGCCCTGCTGGCCCGAGCCCGCCACCTCTCCACCCAGGCACGAGAACCGACGCCGCACTACGAACACCGCGAGACCGGCTACAACTATCGGCTGAGCAACCTGCTGGCCGCACTCGGCCGGGCCCAGCTCGTCCGGCTGGACGGGATGATCGCCCGACGCCGTCACCTCCGCGACCAGTACGCCAAGGTGTTCGCGCCGGTCCCCGGAGTCGAACTGGTCGGCCTCGACGACGCCGGCTCGAACTGCTGGCTCACCGTCATCACCGTCGACGAGGAACAGTGCGGCTGGCGGGCCGCCGACCTGGCGGCGCATCTCGCCGGCCACCACATCGAGACCCGGCCGGTCTGGAACCCGATGCACCGTCAGCCCGTCTTCGTCGGCGCGGACAGTCTGCTGACCGGCGCCGCCGACCGACTCTTCACCCACGGACTCACCCTGCCCAGCGGCAGCGCCCTGACCGAACAGCAGGTCGGCAGGGTGTTCGAGGCGATCGACGAGTTCCTCACCGGGCAGGCGACGGGACGGACAGCATGACGATTCCGCTGGTGATCGTGGGGTGCGGTGGCCACGGCCGTGAGGCGCTGACCATCGCCCGCGCCATGAACGCCGAAGCGGACCAACCGTGCTGGCGCCTGCTCGGCTTCGTCGACGACCGGCCCAGCGAGGTGAACCTGAAACGGGTTCAGCAGCTGGACGTGCGGTACCTCGGCGGGCTGGCGTGGCTGCGCGACGCCCCGGCGGACACCCACCACGTCATCGGTATCGGGGATCCCCGGGTACGACGCGCGGTGGCCGAGCGTGTCGACGCGTACGCGACGCCGGCGACGAGCCTCGTCCACCCCGAGGCGACGATCGGGCCGGACACCCGCCACGGCCCAGGCTTCGTGGCGTTCGCGGGTGCCCGGGTCACCACGAACGTGACCATCGGCCGGCACGTCCACCTCAACCAGAACGTCACGGTCGGCCACGACAGCACACTCGCCGACTTCGTCTCGGTGAACCCGCTCGCGGCCGTCTCCGGCGACTGCGAACTCGGCGAGGCGGTGCTGATCGGCACCACCGCCGCGGTGCTGCAGGGGCTGCGGGTCGGTCGGGACGCCACGGTCGGCGCTGGCGCGTGTGTCACCCGGGACGTGCCCGCCGCCGCCGTGGTCAAGGGCGTACCGGCGCGCTGAGCAGCACCGACCGACCCCAGACGGGATCGACACCGACGCCGTGCCCACGTGGCCCGGCACGAGGAGCAGGACGTGAGCACACACCCCCGCAGTGCCAGCGAACGGCCACTGCGCGTACTCCAGGTGACAAGCACAGCCGTCGGCGGCGACTGGTTCCACGATCAGGTGACCGGGTTGGCGCGGCGCGGCCACGACGTGTGTGCGGTCGTACCGGGCGAGGGTCCGCTGACCGCCCGCCTCCGGGCAGCCGGAATCCGCACCGAGGTGGTGCAGATGTCCGGCTGGCGCCCACAGCAACTCCCCCGGGTCGCGGCGGCTCAACTGCGCCTCGTCCGCCTGATCAGACGGTTCGACCCCGATGTGGTGCACGGCCACCTGGTGAAGGCCAACATCGCCTGCCGGTTGGCCAGCCTGGCCGCTGCACGGCCGCTGCTCGTCAACCAGATCGCCGGCGCCGTGCACCTGCGCAGCCCGCTGTTCAGCCGCCTCGACCGCGCGACCCTGCCCCGGGTGGACGTGCTGATCGGGTCGTGCCACGCCTTCGCCGAACGGTACCGACGCCTCGGGGCGCGGACGGTGACGGTCAGCCACTACGGGTGTGACGTGCACCGACTCGACCCGACCGCGAGCGGGCAGCCGTTCCGCGCGGAGTTCGGGCTGCCCGCCGACACCCCCACCGTCGGGATGCTCGCGCACATGTACCGCAGCCGGCTGCAGGCGTTCCAGGACATCGGTTTCAAGGGCCACGAGGTCTTCATCGACGCGGCGCCGCGCCTGTTGGACCGGGTGCCGGCAGCCTACCTCTTCGTCGTCGGCGACGAGTTCACCGGGGACGTCGGCTACCGACGCGAGTTGGAGCAGCGCGCCGCCCGGTTGGGCGTGGCCGAGCGGGTGCACTTCACCGGCCGCCGCACCGACGTGCAGAACGTCCTGGCCGGCCTCGACGTGGCGGTCACACCATCGCTCGACGAATCCGCGTCGTACGCCACCGTCGAGGCGCTGTTGATGGAGCGGGGCGTGGTGGCCAGCGACGTCGGCGGGCTGCCCGACACCGTGCAGCACGGGGAGAGCGGCCTGCTGGTGCCCCCGGCCGACCCGGCGGCGCTCGCCGACGCCGTCAGCGACCTGTTGCAGGCTCCTGAGCGGCGGGCCGCCATGGGCCGGCTCGGACGCGACCGCTGCCTGCACCTGTTCGACATCGAACGGACGGTTGCCGACGTCGAGGCGATCTACCGGGCGGCACTCGACGGTCGTCCACTGCCGCAGTCCGGTCGCCTGTCGGAAGTTGCCACGTGACGGCCGCGACGCCGCCTCCCGGTCCGGGCACCGCCCCGGGTACGGATGCAGGGCTCGCGGCGGCCGACTGCCGTGACCTGGCCGAACCCGACCCTTCACGCACCGAGCCCGGCGGCCCGACGCGCGTCTCGGAGAGCACGATGTCGGCCGCCGCCGCCGGATCGGTCGGGACCCGGGTGGTCCTGCTCGCCGTCAGCCTGGCGACAGGGGTGCTGGCGGCCCGGGTGCTCGGCCCGCACGACCGGGGCGTGGTGGCGGTCGTCCTCGCCTGCGCCTCGATCTTCGGAGCGCTCCTCACCGTGGGGATGGAGACGGCAAACCTCCGGTACGCCGGCGGTTCGGTCGACGCCCACCGTCGAACGGTGTGGTGGAGCCTGCGCCACGTCGGGACGGTGGGAGTCGGGGTGGCGGCCACCTGGGGAGCACTGGCGGTGGTGGTCGGACCGGCCGTACGGATCGGGCTCGACCCGCTCACCCTCGGCCTGGCGTTGGCCCTCGGCCCGGTGGTGCTGCTCTCCTCCCTGCTCGGCACGGCCGAGATCGGCCGTAGTCGGGCATCGGTCTACAACCTGACCGTCATCGGAGGGCTGCTCGTCTACGGTGTGCTGCTCGTCGTCCTGACGGTGACAGGTCGGGCGGACACCAACACGGTGATCGGCGCGTACCTCCTGGGGCAGGGCTGCACCGCGGCGGCGCTGCTGGTCCGCGCGCTGCCGTTGAGCCGCGAGCCCGGCCCGCCCGAGGACGCGGCGGCGTACCGGGCCTTCGCCCGCCGGGTCTACGCACCGAACCTGGCCCAGTTCGCGATGGTCCGCAGTCAGGTCCCCGCCATCCACCTCCTGTCCGGTGCGGGTGGCGTCGGCGTCTACGCGGTGGCGGTGCCGTTCGCCGAGATGCTCCTGGTGCTGCCGGTGGCGCTCAGTCTCATCCTGGTGCCGGCGGTCGCGCACGGTGGCGCCGACTGGCACACCGTCCGCCGGATGTCCGGGTGGACGCTGCTCATCACCGCGGCCGGGGCGGGAGTGCTGGCCGCGGTCGCGCCGCTGGTCTTCCCGTTGCTCTTCGGGCCGCAGTTCGCCGAGGCCGTACCGGTGCTGTGGGCGATGCTGCCCGGCCTCATCGTGCTCGCGGTCGCCCGCACCGCGCAGAGCTACCTCACGGCGGTCGACCGCCCGGGCCCGCCGACCCTGGCGGCCGTCGGCGCCGCCGCCGCCGGGCTGGCCGCCATGGCAGTCCTCATTCCACGGTTCGGCACCCTCGGAGCGGGCCTCGCCGTATCGGCTGGATACGTCTTCTATGGCCTGGTCGTCGGCTGGGCCTTCCTCGGTTACCGGCCTGTCCAGGGCCGGAGAAACGGTCCGACGAACATGACGATCGAACACGGGGACCGGCACGCGAGGTCACCACGACGCGAACGCGAATCCATGCTGCCGGAGTGGGGCAGGGCGGCCGGCGTACTCGTCGCCGGCACGGCCGCCGGCGTGGTCGCGGTGCAGGACACCACGCTCCTGCTGCGACTGGCTGCCCTCGCTGTGGTGGTGCTCGTCATCACCCTGCCCGGGTTCGGCCTCTACTGCATCGCGCTGGCGGTGCCCGCGTCGCAGTTGCCCATCGCCCTGGCACCGGACACCACACCGTTGCTGGCACTGATCCTCTGCACCCTCGTCGGCACGCTGCTGCGGGGCCGTCCGGCCCGGCGCAGCATGCCCGCCGTCCTCATCGTCACCGCCCTGACCTGCCTCCTCGCTCTCGGTGTGGCAGTCGGTGGTCAGCCCAACCAGGCGTTCCGGTCGGTCGCCGTGATCGCCGTTCCGCTGGCCTGCATACCGCTCATCGACAGTGCCCGGGCCCGATCGAGGAGCGTGCTGCTCGTCTTCGCCGTCGCGGCCACCGCCGTCGGTCTGGTCCACGCCGCGCTCGCCCTGGTCGGGACACCGATGCTCACCGAGGAGAACCCGGCCCTGGCCGAGTCGCTCAGCGGCCTGAACCACAACGCGTGGGGGCCGATGTTGCTGCTGGCGCTCGCCGTGCTGCTCTCCAGGCTGCGGCCGGACGTGTCGCGTGCGGCCCGCCTCCTGACCGTCGTGGGGGTCGGCGCCATCACCGTCAGCGTGGTGCTGTCCTACAGCCGCTCGACGTACATCGGTGGGGCGTTGCTCCTGCTCAGCTTCGTGATCCAGCGACGCCGCACGGTGGCCCTGGCCTTCACCGGCATGGTCGTCGTACTCGCGGTCGGCCTGACCGGCGTGCAGTTGGTGCCCGACAAGGTGGCCGAACGGATCGCCTACACCACGGTGGACGGACGACTGGACAGCTCCAGCAGCGTCCGCCTGGACCTGTGGCTCAGCGCCCTACGGATGGCGGCCGATCACCCGGTGGTCGGCGTCGGGTTCCAGAACTTCCGGGCCCACCTGCCGGAGTACTTCCAGTCCGAGGTCACCGTGGCGGCCGTCGACGTGCAGATCGACAGCCTCAACCACGCCCACAACACCTACCTGACGGTGCTGACCCAGACCGGGCTCGTCGGCGTCCTCCTGGTGGGTGGACTCCTGTTCATGGTGATCCGGCTGGTCCGCCGACGCCTGCGCGCCGGTGAGTCGACGGCGGAGGCGGCAGTGCTCGGCATGGCCGCGATCGCGGGGTGCAGCCTGTTCGGCGAGCCGTTGCTCACCCTCCCGGTCCTCATCCCGTTCGTGCTGCTGCTGGCCGTCGCCACCGCCCGCCTGCCGGTCGAGGCGGACCCCGCTGCCGGCGTACCCCCGGCCGGGCCCAAGCACTCGATGCGGAACAGGCCGGCCCGCAGGCCCGCCTCCGTCGGCAAGCGCCCGGCCCGCAGCCGCTCCGCCGTCGACCGGGTCCTGACATGACCACGAAGGAGACAAAGGTGACCGCGACGCGTCTCGACAGCTCGGGAGTCGACAGCGCCGACCGTCCGGGTCGGCAACGGGCCGCCCCGGACAGCGCTCCCTCAGCGGCGCTCCCGTCCGTGATGCTGCTCTGCGGCGCGAGTTCCCTGCACGCGCGCAAGTGGGCGACCGCGCTCGCCGAACGCGGCCACCCGGTCATCGCCGCCAGTTGGATCGGCGCGGAGCCGATCGACGGCGTCGACCTGCGCGTCGCCCCCGGCACCGGTCAGACCCGGTACGGGCGGTGGGGCGCGGTGTGGCAGCTCGTCGCGGCCGGCTGGTGGCTGCGCCGACAGGTACGCGAGGCGCGCCCGGACGTGTTGCACGTGCACTCGGTGGGGATGGCCGGTCTGCTGTCGCTGCTGGCACCGCGTCGACCCGCCCGGGTCGTCACGCCCTGGGGCGTCGACCTGCAGTCCGCCCGTCGGTCCCGGGTCCGTCGCTGGGTCGCCCGCGCCGCCCTGCGCCGCTGCGACCTCGTCCTCCCCACCGCGGGGTCGGTCCGCACCGAGATCGTGGAGAGCTACCGCATCCCGGCGGAGCGCGCCCGCACCGTGTCGTGGGGTGTCGACGACCGGCTGTTCGCGCTGCGCGACACGGTGACCCCGTCGGCGGTGCGGCGGGAGTTCGGCATCCCGGTCGACGCGACGGTGCTCTTCGCGGCCCGCACGACAGGGCCCGTCTACCGCACCCCCGAGGTCCTGCGGGCGTTCGCCCAGGTGGCCGCGGCCCGCCCCGACCTGCACCTCGTCGTCCTGGCCGGGCACCGTCCCGCCGAGGCGGCAGCCGCCCAGGCCCAGCGACGGTGCGTGACGCAGGCCCACGACCTCGCCGCGAGCCTGCCCGGACGCGTCACGGTCCTGGACCGGCCGCTGAGCCCGGAGGACACCTTCCGACTGATGCGGGCCAGCGAGGTGAGCATCTCGGTCCCCCGCTTCGACCAACGCAGCTGCACCGTGCTGGAGGCGGCGCTCGCCGGTTGCCGGCTCCTGCTCGCGGATCTACCCCCGTACCGGGAGATGGTCGAGGACGGCCTGGTGGCCGACATCGTCAGCGGACCGTTGGAGGCCGCGCTGGCGGAGCAGTTCCTGGCCGCCCGCCCACTGGATCCGCCGCTGCAGGATCGGAACCGGCACTTCATCGAGACGTCGGAGTCCTGGTCCCGTCAGGTCTCGGTGGTGCAGGAGTGCTATCAGCGGTTGACCACGGACCGGGTCGGACGGCGTTCGGGCGGGGTGCCCCGGTGAAGATCGTCTACCTGCACCAGTACTTCCGCACCCCGGACATGTCCGGCGGCACCCGCTCCTACGAGTTCGCCAGGCGCCTGGTTCGCAACGGTCACGACGTGCACGTGGTGACAAGCGACACCGACGCCGCGCCAGACGCCCGGCGGACCTGGCGGACCACTGTGGAGGCGGGCGCGGTGGTGCACTGGGCGGCCGTCCCCTACCGCAACGCGATGTCCGCTCGGGACCGGCTCTCGGCCTTCGGCCAGTTCGCCCGGTTGGCCGCCACCCGGGCCGCCTCGTTGGAACAGGACGTCGTCTTCGCGACCAGCACCCCGCTGACCATCGCGCTACCCGCTGTCTACTCGTCCCGCCGTCGACGATCGCCGATGGTGCTCGAGGTGCGCGATCTGTGGCCGGAGGTGCCGATCGCCCTCGGCGCGCTGCGGTCACCGCTGACCCGCCGGGCGGCCACCGCGCTGGAGGGGTGGGCGTACCGCAACGCCGCACACGTCGTGGCGCTGTCGCCGGGCATGGCGGCGGGCGTTCGGGCGCGCCACCCGGGGGCGGCCGTGACAGTCGTACCCAACGGCTGTGACCGTGCGTTGTTCGCCGACGCGGACGCAGCCGGTCAGGCGCTGCGGGCCCGCACGCCGTGGTTGGGCGATCGACCGCTGATCCTGTACGCGGGGACGCTCGGTTTCGTCAACGACGTGGGCTATCTGGTCCGGATGGCGGCGACGCTGCGTCGGGACCGTCCCGACGTGCGGGTGGCGATCGTCGGACAGGGCGCGGAGACGGCGCGGGTGCGGGAGCTGGCAACCAGGGCCGACGTCCTGGGCCGGAACCTGTTCATGTTCGACCAGATGCCGAAGACCGAGGTGGTGGCGTTCTTCGGGGCGTGTGACCTCGCCGTCTCGACGGTGCGGGACGAGCCGGCCCTGCACGCCAACTCGGCGAACAAGGTCTTCGACGGGTGGGCTGCCGGTCGGCCGGTCGCCGTCAACCACGAGGGGTGGATCGCCGACGTCCTGCGGCGCAGCGGCGCCGGGCTCGTGCTGCCCCCGGCGGACTCCGCTGCCGCGGCGGAACTCGCTGGCGCGTTCGTCACCGACCCGGCCAGGACCGCTGCGGCGCGGACTGCGGCCCGAGCGGTCGCGGCCACCGAATTCGACCGGGACCTGCTCTTCGAGTCGTTCGAGGCGGTGCTCTCGAGGGCCGTGGCGCCTCGGTCAGCACTGTCCGCAATCGGATGAACTTCGCAAACTGTCAAAAATCAGTCAAAAGCAGATTATTTTTGGTAGGACGTCCATAACACCGTCTGGGTTGAATCGCCCCAGATAAGCCGCTATGCAGCAGGAGTTTCCACATGGATCTTTCGGGGACAAGCCCAAGCGAGTCTGCACACCGGAACCGGTCGCGTCACCACCTCCGGCTGGCCGTCGGTCTCCTCGCAGCGGACACCCTCGCCTGGATCGCGGGGTTCGCCGTCGCCGCGTGGGTGCGTTTCGAGTTCTCGCTCACCGGCCCCGCCCTGGCCCGCGCCGTGGGCATGGGTGTGCTCGCCGCGGTCGTGCACGTCGCGGTCTCCGCCGTCCGCCGCAAGCACGCCGGTCGACACCCCCTGGGCAGCCTGGAAGATATGCAGGGGCTCGCCAACACCGCCCTGACCAGCGGAGTACTCGTGCTGATCGCGCTCGTGCCGATGGCGTCCCGGCCGGTGCCGGCGAGCACGCCACTCGTCGGCGCGGCGATCGCACTGCTGCTCATGCTCGGCACCCGACTGGCGTACCGCAACCGCAGCGACCGGACGCTGCGCCCGGACGCCGGCCGCGCCGAACCGGTCCTGCTCTTCGGTGCGGGCTCGGCCGGTCAGGGCCTGCTGCGGGCCATGCTCAGTGACCCGGCCGGCCAGTTCCTGCCGGTGGGCATGCTCGACGACGACCCGCAGAAGCGGCACCTGTCCCTGGCCGGCGTCCGCGTACTCGGCTCCCGCGTGGACGTCGGCACCGCCGTGCGGCGCACCGGCGCCAAGATGGTGATCTTCTCGGCCGCGAACGCCAACTCGGACCTGATCAACGAGGTCCGCGAGAGCACCCTGAAGACCGGGGCGACATTCAAGATCCTTCCTTCGGTACGGGAACTCGTCGACCACCGGATCACCGTGAGCGACGTCCGCGACCCCGACATGGCCGACCTGCTCGGCCGACGACAGGTGGTGGGCGACCTCAGCGATGCGGAGTCGCAGCTACGGGGGCGGCGGATCCTGGTGACCGGCGCGGGCGGGTCGATCGGCTCCGAGCTGTGCCGTCAGATCATGCGCGCCGACCCGGGTGAGCTGATGATGCTCGACCGGGACGAGTCGGCCCTGCACGCGCTACAACTGTCGATGTCGGGACGGGCGATGCTCGACAGCCCCGAACTGATCCTCGCCGACCTGCGGGACGAGGAACGGATCCGACGGGTGATGGCGGAACGTCGACCCGACGTCGTCTTCCACGCCGCCGCGCTGAAGCACCTGACGCTGCTGCAACGCCACCCGGGGGAAGCGGTCAAGACGAACGTGTGGGGTACGCAGTCGGTGCTCAACGCGTGCCGCGACGTGGCGCGGTTCGTGAACATCTCCACCGACAAGGCCGCCGACCCGGTAAGCGTGCTCGGCTACTCGAAGCGGATCACCGAACGGCTGACCGCGAACGCCGGCGCCAACCACGGCGGCACGTTCCTCAGCGTACGGTTCGGCAACGTCCTGTCCAGCCGGGGCTCGGTCGTCACGGCGTTCCGGGCCCAGATCGAGGCCGGGCTGCCGATCACCGTCACCCACCCCGATGTGACCCGCTACCTGATGACCGTCCAGGAGGCGGTACACCTGGTGCTCCAGGCCGCCGGCATCGGCCGCGACGGCGAGGCGCTGGTCCTCGACATGGGCGAGCCGGTACGCATCGACGACATCGCCCGCCAGTTGGCCAGCCAGGCGCCCGGGCCGGTGCAGATCGTCTACACCGGGCTCCGGCCGGGCGAGAAGCTGCACGAGGATCTCATCGGGGCCGGCGAGGAGGACCTTCGCCCACTGCACCCGCTCATCTCGCACGTGGCAGTGCCCCCACTCGACCCGATCGAGATCACCACACTGGACCCGTTCGACGACCCAGACAAGATCATCGACCGCCTCGCCTGGTTGTGTGGTCAACCGACAGGCGTCGTCGCGCAGGCCACCAAGTCGATCGCGCCCGCTCCGCGCTGACCCGACGGCCGCGCCCCGCAGGTGACGCCCGAAGGAGAACCCTCGGCGGACCTGCGGGGCGCGAGCCCACGCGGCCGTCACGGTTGGCACCGACATCGACACGGGCAGCAACGACACACCCATCGACCGATTGACAGAGATCAGTCCTCACCGAAGGCTCGCGCCTACAGGTCCTTCACACAAGGAGGCGCGATGAGACCGAGACGACTGGCGATCGCCAGCGTGGTCACCCTGCTCGGCGCACTGGCACTGACTCCACCCGCCAGCGCGCGGCCACCAACTGAACCGGGCGCCCGCGACGGCCTGGAGGTCTACGTCGGCACCGTCGACGCGAAACAGCGGGACAAGCTGCGCGCGGCGGGGGTCGACCTCGGCCACGACGCGAAGACGGACTCGACCGGCACGACGACTGTCGAGACGGTGCTCAGCCGCCGGCAGGCGAAGCGGCTGACCGACCAGGGCGTCCCGTTGTCGGTGAAGAAGGTGCGCGGCAAGGACGCGTCGCAGGCGCTGCGGGAGCAGGCGGCGGCGGGCTGGACGGCGTTCCGGCCCTACGGGGAACCGGGTGGTCTGCGCGACGAGCTGAACGCCACCGCGGCCCGCTATCCCAAACTGACCAAGGTGGAGACGATCGGCCGCACCCAGCAGGGCCAGCCGATCATCGCCGTCAAGGTCACCAAGAACGCGCGGACCGTAGCGGACGGGAAGCGGCCCGCAGTGCTCTACGCCGGCGCGCAGCACGCCCGCGAGTGGATCACGCCGGAGATGACCCGCCGGTTGATGCACCACGTGCTGAACAGCTACGGCACCGACCGGGAGATCACCAAGCTCCTGGACACGACCGAGCTGTGGTTCCTGCCGGTCGCCAACCCGGACGGTTACGACTACACCTTCACCACCGGCAACCGGCTGTGGCGTAAGAACCTGCGGGACAACAACGGCGACGGACAGATCACCTCCGGCGACGGCGTGGACCTCAACCGCAACTTCAGCTACAAGTGGGGGTACGACAACGAGGGTTCGTCACCGGAGCCGAACAGCGAGACCTACCGGGGCCCGGGCCCCAACTCGGAGCCGGAGACCAAGGCCCTGGACCGGCTCTTCAAGCGGGTCGGGTTCGAGTTCTTCGTCAACTACCACTCGGCGGCCGAGCTACTGCTCTACGGCCTCGGTTGGCAGGTGAGCACTCCCACCCCGGATGACGAGATCTACAAGGCGATGGCCGGGGACGACGCGCACCCGGCGGTGCCCGGCTACGACCCGGACATCTCCGCCGAGCTGTACACCACGAACGGTGACACCGACAGCCACGCCACCGTCAAGTACGGCACCCTCGGCTTCACCCCGGAAATGTCCACCTGTGAGGCCGCCTCGGCGGTCGACCCGGACGACGAGTGGCGCCCGGAGGACTGCGTCAGTGGCTTCATCTTCCCCGACGACGAGACGTTGATCGCCGGTGAGGTGAGCAAGAACCTGCCGTTCGCGCTGGCCGTGGCCAAGTCGGCGGCGGACCCGGACGAGCCGGTGTCGGTGGTCGGCCGGAGCACCCCGGACTTCGTCGTCGACGCCTTCGACACCTCGTACGGGCGCACCCAGCAGGTCGCCGCGATCACCCGGCGGGCGCTGAAGAACGTGAAGATGCACTACACGGTCAACGGCGGGCGACCGAAGACCGTCGCGGTCCGCGAGTGGCGCGGCGGTGAGCGGTACGGCGGCTCGCACGACGACTACTACGCGGAGCTTCGCGGCAGGGTCGGCGGCACGAAACCGGGAGACCGGGTGGAGGTCTGGTTCACCGGCAACAAACCCCGGTCCGGGGTGGTCGCGAGCGAGCACTTCACCTACCGGGTGCACACCGACATCGGTGGTGACGTGCTGGTCTTCGCCGCGGAGGACGTCACCGGTCTCAGCCCGGCGCAGTCCGGCACCTCCGCGAAGTACGCCGACGAGGTCGCGGCGTCGTTGAGCGCCGCCGGGCGCAGCAGCGACGTGTACGACTTCGACGTGATGGGCCGCAAGGCGCCGCACCCGCTCGGCGTGCTGTCGCACTACAAGGCCGTGGTGTGGGAGACCGGCGACGACGTGATCATGCGCTCGCCGGGCCAGGTCGCCGGCACCGCGGCCAAGGCTGCGCTGGACACCGAGCTGGCCGTCCGGGACTACCTCAACGAGGGCGGCAAGCTCCTGGTCAGCGGGCAGTACGCGTTGTTCGCCCAGGGTGCCAACGGCTCGTACGTCTACCACCCGGACGCGCCGCCGGAGTGCACCGACGCCGACGACCTCGCGTGCCTGCCGCTGCTTAACGACTTCCAGCAGTACTGGTTGGGGGCGCACAGCTACGTCAGTGACGGCGGCACCTCGCCGGAGGGAGAGCCGTTCCCGGTCGCCGGCCGCGACGGCACGTTCACCGGCTTCGACGGGCAACTCAACGCGGCCGGTTCGGCCGAGAACCAGGGGCACACCGCGTCGTTCCTGACCACGTCGAGCTTCCTGCCGCCGGACGAGTTCCCGCAGTTCGCCAGCTCCGCGCCGGTGGGCTGGACCCGACCGGGCGGCGCGCCGTTCGACCCGCGTACCGGTGAGTGGTACCTGCACAGCGGGCAGACCGACGAGTCGTACAAACGGCTCACCCGCACCGTGGACCTCACTGGGGCGACCAGCGGCGAACTGCGCTTCTTCACCTCGTACGAGATCGAGCAGAACTGGGACTTCCTGTTCGTCGAGGCCCACGAGGTGGGCAGCGACAACTGGACGACCCTGCCGGACCTCAACGGCAAGACCAGCACGGTCACCGGGGAGAGCTGCGCCTCGGGTTGGGGTCAGTTGCACCCGTTCCTCGCCCACTACCAGGGCGCGGGCTGCTCCCCCACCGGAAGCACCGGGAGCTGGAACGCGGCGACCGGGACGTCGAGCGGCTGGAAGGAGTTCGCGGTCGACCTGACCGCGTACGCCGGAAAGCAGGTCGAGGTGTCGATCACGTACGCCTCGGACTGGGCCACCCAGGGCCTGGGCGTCTTCCTCGACGACGCCCGGGTGGTGGTCGACGGGTCGACAGTGGCGGAGACCTCGTTCGAGTCCGCCGACCTGGGCGGCTGGACGGTGGCCGGGCCTCCGGCCGGGTCCGGTGGCAACGCCAACGACTGGTCGCGGAGCCAGCAGGCGTTCGAGGAGGGCTCGGTGGTGGTCACCGGGGACACGGTGTACCTGGGCTTCGGGCTGGAGGGTCTCCCCCCAGCGGCCCGCGACGACCTGGTCGCCCGCTCGTTGACCCACCTCACCGGTCAACCCCGCCCCTGACGGCGGCGAGGTGCGCCGGCGGTCCACGGGCCGTCGGCGCACCTTCGGCGTACGTCGGGTGCGCCCGGCACCGATGTGATGAGCTGTACGGGTGTCGGGGCTGGGACTTGTGCTGCACCCCACCCGGGATGTCACCGAGGTGGTGGGGATCATCGAACGGTGGGCCACCCGCCATCACAAGACGCTCGTGGTGCGCGAGGAAGACACGCACCGCGTCCCGTCCTGCGTCGAACCGGTGCCGGCGGACGAGGTCGCCGGCCGCTCGAACGCGTTGATCAGTATCGGCGGCGACGGCACCATGCTCGGCGCGCTGCGACTTGCCGTCCGCGACCCGAAGCCGGTCCTCGGCGTACACCTGGGTCGTCTGGGGTTCCTGGTGGAGATCGAGCCGCCGGAGTTGCCCGAGGCACTGAGCCGGCTGCTGTCGAAGGACTTCACCGTCGAGTCGCACGCCTGCCTCGCCTGCGACGTGTGCGGTGACGACGTCGTGGCGTTCAACGACATCGCGTTGGTCCGCCAGCCGGGCGCCGGTTTCGTCAGCGTCACGCTCGCCGTCGACGGCCAGCAGTACGGCTACTACCGCAGCGACGCCATCGTGGTCGCCACCCCGATCGGCTCGACGGCGTACAGCTACGCCGCAGGTGGTCCACTGATCTCCCCCGCCGCGGACACGCTGGTGATCACGCCGGCGGCACCGATGGCAGGCATCTCCCGGGCGGTGGTGCTCTCGCCGGACGAGAAGATCCGGCTGGAGCTCCAACCCAACTCGTCGCCGATCGTGGTGGAGATGGACGGGGTGGTGTTCCGGGACGCGGCGACGGAGGGTGCGGTGGACATCTCGTACCGCCGCGACGCCGGTCTCGTGGTCCGCTTCGACCCGCAGCGCTACCAGGAGCGCAACCAGTTGAAGATGACGCTGCTCGACCTGCCGTTCCTCCCGGAGCAGCTCCGCGAACTCCTCCCCAAGGAGCTACGCCGACGCAGCGGCACCGACCTCCCCCCACCCGCCGACCCCCCACCCTGCTAACCCCCACCCCCCCTGCTGCCCCCCACCCCCACCCTGCTGCCCCCCACCCCCACCCACCCCTCACGGCCCGGCGGCCCATTGCGGTTGATCAAGAGGTTTACGTCACGACACGCCGGTGAGCTTGACGCAAACCTCTTGATCACCCTGGCTACCGATCACCCTGGCTACCGGCACGGGTCACCCGTTGGGTGCTCGGTTGCCAAGATCCGCGCAACATCGGGGATCCTGCTGCCTCAGGCGGGCGGGAGGCAGCAGGATCCGGGAAGTTGCGCGGATCTTGGGCACTGCAAGGCCCCGCACGGGGCGGGGCGCACGGGCGGCGGGGACGCGGCGCGGCCCGCACGGGCGCGGGGGGCGCGGCGCGGCCCGCACGGGCGCGGGGGGCGCGGCGCGGCCCGCACGGGCGCGGGGGGCGCGGCGCGGCCCGCACGGGCGCGGCGCGGCGCGGCACGGGCGCGCGCGTGCGTGAGGGGTGCGGCCGGAGTTGTGGCGGCGGTCGGCGTGGGGCCGCCGATGACCGCCGACCGGCTGGGCTCCTCCTGCCGTTACGGTGCCAGGGCCTGGTCCACCAACGTCTTGGCTTCTTCCTGGATCTTCTTGAGGTGGTCGGGGCCCTGGAAGGACTCGGCGTAGATCTTGTAGACGTCCTCCGTGCCGGAGGGCCTGGCGGCGAACCAGCCGGACTTGGTGCTGACCTTGAGGCCGCCGATGGGTGCGCCGTTGCCGGGGGCGGTGGTGAGCGTCGCGGTGATCGGCTCGCCGGCCAACTCGGTGGCGGTGACCTGCTCCGCGGAGAGCTTGGCGAGCACCGCCTTCTGCTCGCGGGTGGCCGGGGCGTCGATCCGGGCGTACGCGGGCGCGCCGAAGCGCTCGGCCAACTCCGCCCAGTGCTCGCTCGGGCTGCGCCCGGTGGTGGCCAGGATCTCGGCGGCGAGCAGGCAGAGCAGCAGGCCGTCCTTGTCGGTGGTCCAGGTCGAGCCGTCCCGCCGCAGGAACGACGCTCCGGCGCTCTCCTCGCCGCCGAAGCCGACCGCGCCGTCGAGCAGGCCGGGCACGAACCACTTGAAGCCGACCGGGACCTCCAGCAGCGGTCGGCCCAGGTCGGCGGCGACCCGGTCGATCATCGACGAGGAGACCAGGGTCTTGCCCACGGCGGCGGCCGGACCCCATTCGGTACGGGTACGGAACAGGTGACCGATCGCCACCGCCAGGTAGTGGTTGGGGTTCATCAGCCCGGCGTCCGGGGTGACGATGCCGTGCCGGTCGGCGTCGGCGTCGTTACCGGTGGAGATCTGGAAGTCGGCGCGGGCGGCGATCAGCGACGCCATCGCGTTCGGCGAGGAGCAGTCCATCCGGATCTTGCCGTCGCCGTCCAGGGTCATGAACCGCCAGGTCGGGTCGACGGTCGGATTGACCACGGTCAGGTCCAGACGGTGCCGCTCGGCGATCTCACCCCAGTAAGCCACGCTCGCCCCACCCAGCGGGTCCGCGCCGATCCGGATGCCCACGTCGCGGATGGCGTCGATGTCGATCGCCGCCGGCAGGTCGTCGACGTAGTTGGCGAGGAAGTCGTACTCCCCGGTGGTGTCGGCGGCCCGGGCCCGCGCGTGGGTGATCCGGCGGACCTCCTTGAGCCCGGCGGCCAGGATCGCGTTTGCCCGGTCCTGGATCCAGCGGGTCACGTCGGTGTCGGCCGGCCCGCCGTTCGTGGGGTTGTACTTGAAGCCGCCGTCGTCCGGCGGGTTGTGCGACGGGGTGATCACGATGCCGTCGGCGAGCCCGCTGGTCCGCCCCCGGTTGTGGGTGAGGATCGCGTGCGACAGGGCCGGCGTCGGGGTGTAGCCGTCGCGGCTGTCCACCAGTACGGTGACCCCGTTTGCGGCGAGCACCTCCAGCGCGTCCACGGCGGCCGGCGCGGAGAGCGCGTGGGTGTCCCGGGCGAGGAAGAGCGGGCCGTCCAGCCCCTGCTCCCGTCGGTAGTCGCAGAGCGCCTGGGTGACCGCGAGGATGTGGTCGGAGTTGAACGCGTTGCGCAGGCTGGAGCCGCGGTGGCCGGAGGTGCCGAAGGAGACCTGCTGCGCCGGGTCCGCTGGGTCCGGGTGCTCGGCGTAGTAGGCGGTCACCAGGCGCGGCACGTCGACCAGGTCGGCGGGCTGGGCGGGCTGGCCGGCACGGGGGTGGGTCACTGCGGGATCCTCCTCGAGAAGTGCGGGTCGGTCACGGCACGACCTTCTGGCCCTTGCCGATCACCACGATGCCGTTGTCGGAGACGGTGTAGCGCTGCCGGTCCTTCTCCAGGTCGACGCCGATCTCGACGCCCTCCGGGACGAACACGTTCTTGTCCAGGATGGCCCGCCGGACCACCGCGTGCCGGCCGATCTCCACACCCTCCATCAGCACCGAGCCCTCGACGTGCGCCCAGGAGTGCACCCGCACCTTCGGCGAGACGATCGAGTTCTCCACCAACGACCCGGAGATCACCACACCCGGGGAGACCATCGAGCCGACCGCCCGGCCGACCCGCTCACCCCACTGGTGGACGAACTTCGCCGGCGGCCACGGCGGCTGCTCGGTATAGATCGGCCAGTCGAAGTTGTACATGTTGAAGACGGGGTGCACGTTGATCAGATCCATGTGCGCGTCGTAGAACGAGTCGAGCGTCCCCACGTCCCGCCAGTAGCCGCGGTCCCGGTCGGTGCTGCCCGGCACCTCGTTGTCACGGAAGTCGTAGACGTTCGCCTCGCCCCGCTCGACGAGCATCGGGATGATGCTGCCGCCCATGTCGTGCTTGCTGCTCTTGTCGGCGGCGTCGCGTTCGACGGCCTCGCAGAGCGCCCGGGTGGTGAAGACGTAGTTGCCCATCGAGGCGTAGATCTCGTCCGGCGCGTCGGGCAGGCCGACCGCGTCGGTGGGCTTCTCCCGGAACGCCCGGATGCGCTTGCCGTCCTCGCCGACCTCGATGACGCCGAACTGGTCGGCCATCGACAGTGGCTGGCGGATGCCGGCCACGGTCACCGCGGCGCCGGAGGCGATGTGGTCCTCCACCATCTGCCGCGGGTCCATCCGGTAGATGTGGTCGGCACCGAAGACGATCACGTAGTCCGGCTGCTCGTCGTTGATCAGGTTGAAGCTCTGGTAGATGGCGTCGGCCGAGCCGGCGAACCACCACGGGCCACGACGCTGCTGCGCCGGCACCGGGGTCACGTAGTTGCCGAGCAGCGTCGACATCCGCCAGGTCTTGGTGATGTGTCGGTCGAGGGAGTGGGACTTGTACTGGGTCAGCACGACGATCTTGAGATAGCCGGCGTTGGCCAGGTTGGAGAGGACGAAGTCGACCATGCGGTACATCCCGCCGAACGGGACGGCCGGCTTGGCCCGGTCCGTGGTGAGTGGCATCAGGCGCTTGCCCTCACCACCCGCCAGGACGATCGCGAGAACCTTGGCAGCCATGCCCCGACGCTATCCACCCGCGTCGCACTTCACCACTCGTACGGGGACTCTTCTGCACTAGGGTGCGGGGTCATGACGGAACCCATCCCGCTGCGCGTCGATCTGCTCACCCGCGAGTACCCGCCGGAGGTCTACGGCGGAGCGGGCGTGCACGTCGAGTACCTGGCCCGGGAGTTGCGCCGCCTCGCCGACGTCCGGGTGCACTGCTTCGGTCAGCCGCGTACCGAGCCGGGCGTCACCGCGTACCCCGAACTGCCCGGCCTGAGCGGCGCGAACGCCGCGCTGCGGACGATGGGCGTGGACCTGGAGATGGCCGCCGGCACGGCCGGCACCGACGTGGTGCACAGCCACACCTGGTACGCGAACCTGGCCGGGCACACCGCGAAGCTGCTGCACGGGGTGCCGCACGTGGTGACCGCGCACAGCCTGGAGCCGTTGCGGCCGTGGAAGGCCGAGCAACTCGGCGGTGGTTACGCGCTCTCCTCGTGGATCGAGCGGACCGCGATGGAGGCGGCCGACGCGGTGATCGCGGTCAGCGGGGGCATGCGCAGCGACGTGCTGACCGCCTACCCGCAGATCGATCCGTCGAAGGTCCGGGTCGTCTACAACGGCATCGACACCATTCAGTACGCCCCGGACCAGGGCACCGACGTGCTCGACCGGCTCGGCGTCGACCCGTCCCGTCCAAGCGTGGTCTATGTGGGCAGGATCACCCGGCAGAAGGGGCTGCCGTACCTGCTGCGGGCCGCCCGGGAACTGCCGGCCGACACCCAGCTCGTCCTGCTCGCCGGCGCACCCGACACCGCCGAGATCGCCGCCGAGGTGGAGGGGCTGGTCGCCGAGCTGCGGGCCAACCGCTCCGGCGTGGTCTGGGTGGCCGAGATGCTGCCCAAGCCCGAGGTGATCCAGGTGCTCACCCACGCCACCGTCTTCGTCTGCCCGTCGGTGTACGAGCCGATGGGCATCGTCAACCTGGAGGCGATGGCCTGCGAGACGGCCGTGGTGGCGACCGCCACCGGCGGCATCCCCGAGGTGGTGGCCGACGACGAGACGGGCCTGTTGGTGCCGATCGAGCAGGCCACCGACGGCTCCGGCACCCCGTTGGAGCCGGAGAAGTTCGTGGCCGACCTGGCGGCAGCGGTCAACACGCTGCTCGCCGACCCGGCACGGACCGAACGGTTCGGCCTGGCCGGTCGCCGACGCGCGGTGCAGCACTTCTCCTGGGACGCCATCGCCCGGCAGACCCTGGAGGTCTACCGCTCGGTCGGCGCGGCCTGAGGGAACGGGCGGGGTCAGACCGCCGTTCCCGGCGGCGACTTGAGCAACGACGTCGCCTCGGCGCAGTGGCCCCCACGCCCATTGCGCAGGGCGCTGGCGGCGATGCGGACCAGGTCGATGTTGACGCCCGCGGCGCCACTCGGATCGTGCACCTTCAGTTTCACGTCGAGGCTCACTGAGGTCTCGCCCCAACCCCGCGCCTCGACGTTGAGGTGCGCCACCTTCTGCGACCCGAGGTGCGGGAGGTACCCGAGCGGGGCGACTGGCCAGGTCGTCGCCGATCAGCGGCAGGCCGGCCGCCTCGAACCTCTCCATCCGGTGTGGGTCGCGGGCGACCGGGTCGGCGGTGGTGTTGATGAAGGCGACACCCGCGGTGAAAGCTGCCTCGGCGTACGCCTGGGCGGTCTCCGGTCGGCCGCTCGGCGCCGAGTAGAGCAGCACCTCCGCTCCCGCCAGCGCCGCCGCCACCCGCCGCACCTCGCTCGCGTCGACGAGGCCCTTCGTTACCGGTACGCCCGCTGTGGGCAGGTCGCAGTCCAGCCGGGGGAAGTTGTTGGGTGCCAGGAAGATCGCCTCGGCCAGGTCCCGACCGACCTTCTTTTTGGAGGTGGCGAAGGCCGCGACGATGTCGATGTCCCCCACCCCCCGACGACCGCGACCCTCACCCGTTCGATCATGGCGGGAGGCTACGTCACCTCCGCGCGTCGTGCCGGTGCGCGACGGAGAGTGACCTCCGCGCGAGGCAACACCCCGGCGAGCGTGATGTCCCTGAGTCATCGAGATGCCCCTGTGTCATCACGCTCACCGCAACGTCCATCCCCAGGGCTCGACCCGCGGAGGCGACCGCCATTCCTCACCGGCCACCAACCACTCGGGTCGGGCCGACGCCGCACAGGCGGTCCCGGCAGAAGTCCCGGAAGGATCGTGGCGGACGACCTGTCACGTCCGCGACGGTCGACGTCGTCCGGTCCTCCGCGCCCGACGCGATCGCCGTGTCCAGGCTCGCGAGGAAGCGGGCGAAGTCCGGCGGTATGCCGTTCGCGCTGTGGCGTACGGCAAGGTCCGCCGCGTCGATCGCACGGTGCCGGACCGGCCGGCCACCGACCTCGGTGAGGACGGCGGCGATCTCGTCGTAACTCAGCGCCTGCGGGCCGGTGATGACGTGGTCGGTGTTGTGCGGCGTCGGGTCCGTGAGGGCCCGCACCGCCACCTCGGCGATGTCGGCAGGATCGACGAAGCCGACCCTGCCGGCGCCGGTGGCGCTGACGATCTCGCCGTGCTCGCGGGTGCTCACGGCGTGCGGCTGCTCACCGACGAAACCGCCCACTCCGGGAACAGCGCGTCCAGCCGTGCGTGCACCAGCCCCAGTCCGTGTTCGGCGGGCCCGATGGCCGAGGAGCTGAGCAGCACCACCCGGCGGACACCTGCGCTGCGTGCCTGGTCGAGGAAGGGCAACATGATCGGCGCCGGGTCGACCTCGCCGAGCGGCGGAATGGCGTAGATCGCGAGCACGCCAGCCAGCGCGCCCGGGTGGGTGGTCGGGTCGTACCAGTCGAAGCGGAACCCCGCCGTCCGCAGCGACCTGGTCGAGCACCTGCGCGGCTGGCCCGAAGCCCGGTGGCACGAGGGACTGGACGCACTCGTCGGCTCCGTCCTCGGCGACGACCGTCGATCCGCCCGTTCTCCGTGAAGATCCGCACAACTTCACCGAAGCTGCGCAGGTCTTGGCCACGCTCCGGGGAGCACGGTGGCGGCCTTGGCCGCGCGCGAACGGATCTCGCGCAGTAGGTTGGCGGGGTGACTGGACGGTTCCCGATCGAAGACGTCTCCCCCGTCGTCTCGTGCGGGCGGTACCCGGCCAAGGCGGTGGTCGACGAGCCGATTCCGGTGTCGGCGCGCGCCTACCGGGAGGGGCACGACGCGCTGGGCTGCACCGTGGTGTGGGCCGGTCCGGACGGCGCGAGCCGGCCGTTGACCCGGATGCGCCCCGGCGAGCCCGGCCAGGACCGCTGGCACGCCACAATCGTGCCGGACACCGTCGGCGCCTGGACCTTCTCCGTCGAGGCGTTCCAGGACCCGTACCTGACCTGGCAGAACGCGGTGACCAAGAAGATCGCCGCAGGTCAGGGCCCGGAGGACCTGGCCAACGACCTCGCCGAGGGCGCCCGGGTGCTCGCCGCCGCGCAGGACCTCGTGCCGTCCACCGACCGGCCCCGGGTCGCCGACGCGCTCACCGCGCTCGTCGACACCGACCTGCCGTTGGCGCAGCGGGTTGGCCCGGCGCTCGCCCTGGCCGACCTGCTCTGGGAGCACCCGGTGCGGGAGCTGGTCACCGCCGGTGACACGTACTCCATCTGGGTGGACCGCAAGCGGGCGCTCTACTCGGCCTGGTACGAGTTCTTCCCCCGCTCCGAGGGGGCGGTGGGCGGCCGGTCCGGCACCTTCGCTACCGCCACCGAGCGGCTGCCGGGTGTCGCCGCGATGGGCTTCGACGTGCTCTACCTGCCGCCGATCCACCCGATCGGGCGGATCAACCGCAAGGGCCGCAACAACGCGCTCACCGCCGGCCCGACCGACGTGGGCTCGCCGTGGGCGATCGGCGCCACCGAGGGCGGCCACGACACGATCCACCCCGACCTGGGTACGCCGGCAGACTTCCGGGCCTTCGTCCAGGCGGCTGCGGCGCAGGGCCTGGAGGTGGCGATGGACCTGGCGTTGCAGTGCGCGCCGGACCACCCGTGGGTCACCGAGCACCCGGAGTGGTTCACCACCCGGGCCGACGGCAGCATCGCGTACGCGGAGAACCCGCCGAAGAAGTACCAGGACATCTACCCGGTCAACTTCGACAACGACCCGGAGGGCATCCGGGCCGAGGTGCTGCGGGTGGTGCTGCACTGGGTCGGCGAGGGCATCCGGATCTTCCGGGTGGACAACCCGCACACCAAGCCGTTCGACTTCTGGCACTGGCTGATCGCCGAGGTCAAGAAGGTCGACAAGGACGTGCTGTTCCTGGCCGAGGCGTTCACCAGGCCGGCCATCATGCACGGCCTCGGTAAGATCGGCTTCACCCAGTCGTACACCTATTTCACCTGGCGCACGACGGCCGCCGAGATGCGGGCGTACTGCGAGGAACTGGTCGAGGCGGCCGACTACATGCGGCCGAACTTCTGGCCGAACACGCCGGACATCCTGCACGAGTCGTTGCAGCACGGCGGGCCGCCGATGTTCAAGATTCGCGCGGTGCTGGCCGCGCTGCTCTCCCCCTCCTGGGGCATGTACGCGGGCTTCGAGCTGTTCGAGCACGTGGCCCGGCCGGGCGCGGAGGAGTACCTGGACAACGAGAAGTACGAGCTGCGCCCCCGGGACTGGGCCGCCGCCGAGGCGCAGGGTCGCTCGCTGGCGCCGTTCCTGACCACTCTCAACCGGGTACGCCGTGACAACCCGGCCCTGCACCAGCTCCGTAACCTGCGCTTCCACGACATCGACAACCCGGCGCTGCTCTGCTGGTCCAAGCACGACCCGGAGACCGGCAACACCGTCATCGTGGTCTGCTCGTTCGACTCGCACACCGTGCAGTGGGGCAACACCACCCTCGACATGCCCGCGCTCGGCTTCGACTGGCACGAGCGGTTCACTGTGCACGACGAGCTGACCGGCACCAGCTACGACTGGGGTCAGCGCAACGCGGTACGCCTCGACCCGTACCTGCAACCCGCACACGTACTGACCGTGCGCCGCCCGACGCCGCCGGCCGCGCCGCAGCTCGCCGGCGCCGAACCGGCGGACCTCACCGTCGCCGACGTGCCGGACGACCTGTCCGGCGGCACCGCCCCGGTGGCCCCGGCCACCAAGCCGTCGCCCCCCGCCACCGCGCCGGGGACCCCAGCCAGCGTGGCGGCGACGCCGGCCACCGTGGCGGCGACGCCGGCCACCGTGGCGTCCCGGGCGGCGGCCCGGGCGGCCGCCACCCGCCCGTCCCGCTCCGCGCCGAACGCTCCCGCCCCGAAGGACGACCGATGGACCAGCTGATCTCCGGCGCGACGCACGACCCGCACGCGCTGCTCGGCGCGCACCCGGCCGACTCCTCGACGACGATCCGCACGATGCGCCGGGGAGCCGGCGACGTGACACTGCTCGTCGGCGACGAGCGGTACCCGATGAAGCGGGTGCACGACGTGGGCGTCTTCGAGGCGCAGGTCGACGGCGTCGTGCTCGACTACCGGGTGGAGGTCGACGGCACCGCGCACGACGACCCGTACCGCTACCCGCCGACCCTCGGCGAGCTGGACCTGCACCTCATCCGCGAGGGCCGGCACGAGCGACTGTGGGAGGCGCTCGGCGCCCGGGTCTTCGACGAGGGCGTCGCCTTCAGCGTCTGGGCCCCCAACGCCCGGGGCGTCCGGGTGGTGGGCGACTTCACCGGCTGGGGCGCCGACGACGGCTGGCCGATGCGGTCACTCGGCTCCAGCGGCGTATGGGAGCTGTTCGTCCCCAACGCCCGGGTCGGGGCCCGCTACAAGTACCGGGTGCTCGGCGCCGACGGTCAGTGGCGGGACAAGGCCGACCCCCTGGCCGCGTACGCCGAGGTGCCGCCGGCAACCGCCTCGGTAGTGCACCACTCGACGTACCGGTGGAACGACGCGGACTGGCTGGCCCGGCGAGCCGAACGACAGCCGCACCAGGAGCCGATGAGCGTCTACGAGGTGCACCTCGGCTCGTGGCGCCCCGGCCTGAGCTACCGCGAGCTGGCCGAACAGCTCACCGCGTACGTCACCGAGCTGGGCTTCACGCACGTGGAGTTCCTGCCAGTGATGGAGCACCCGTTCGGCGGTTCCTGGGGCTACCAGGTCACCGGCTACTACGCGCCGACCTCCCGGTTCGGCGACCCGGACGACTTCCGCCACCTCGTCGACCGGCTGCACGAGGCCGGCATCGGCGTACTCCTGGACTGGGTTCCCGCGCACTTTCCGAAGGACGAGTGGGCGCTCGCCCGGTTCGACGGCACCCCGCTCTACGAGCACCCCGACCCGCGGCGCGGCGAGCACCCCGACTGGGGCACGTACGTCTTCGACTTCGGCCGCAACGAGGTGCGCAACTTCCTGGTCGCCAACGCGCTCTACTGGTGCGACCAGTTCCACGTCGACGGGCTGCGGGTCGACGCGGTCGCCTCGATGCTCTACCTGGACTACTCCCGCAACCACGGCGAGTGGGCCCCGAACCAGTACGGCGGCCGGGAGAACCTGGAGGCCATCGCGTTCATGCAGGAGGTGAACGCGACCGTCTACAAGCACCACGCCGGCGTCGTCATGATCGCCGAGGAGTCCACGGCCTGGCCGGGGGTCACCGGCTCCACCGCCGACGGCGGGCTCGGCTTCGGGTTCAAGTGGAACATGGGCTGGATGCACGACACCCTGCTCTACACCTCGAAGGACCCGATCTACCGCCAGCACCACCACCACCAGCTCACCTTCTCCCTGGCGTACGCCTGGAGCGAGAACTACGTGCTGCCGATCAGCCACGACGAGGTGGTGCACGGCAAGGGCTCACTGGCCGGCAAGATGCCCGGCGACACCTGGCAGCGGCTGGCGAACGTGCGGGCGCTGCTGGCGTACAAGTGGGCGCACCCCGGCAAGCAACTGCTCTTCATGGGCTCCGAGCTGGCCGACGACCGGGAGTGGAGCGAGGAACGCGGCCTCGACTGGTACCTCCTGCACGACCCGGCCCGCGCCGGCGTGCAACGGCTCGTCGGTGACCTCAACCGGGTCTACCGGGACACCCCGGCGCTCTGGGCGCAGGACACCGAACCGGCCGGCTTCCGCTGGATCGCCGGCGACGACGTCGCCAACAACACCGTGTCGTTCGTCCGGATCGCCCCGGACGGCTCGACGCTTGTCTGCGTGGCGAACTTCTCCGCGTCACCGCTGCACGACTACCGGATCGGGCTCCCGGCCGGCGGCACGTGGACGGAGGTGCTCAACACCGACGCCCACCACTACGGCGGGTCCGGGGTGGGCAACCTCGGTGAGGTGCGCGCCGAGGACGTGCCGTGGCACGGGATGGTGGCTTCGGCGGCGCTGCAGGTGCCTCCGCTGGGGGCGATCTGGCTCCGGCAGGGCTGACAGTCGCCGCTGGTCGCGGGAAGGCTTGGGCTTACGGCAGATCGGCGCAGACCCGTACTAGCGTTGACGCCGTGAGCAATCGTGCGGCGAGGTACGAACCGATGACGATCGCACGGCTGGGTGTCCTGCTCGTCGGCAGCGACGACACCAGGCGGTGGCGTCTGGTGGCGGAGTTCCTGGAGGAGTACGGCTGGGAAGCATCCGAGCATCGCGCTGACCTGCTGATCCGGGAGCCAGCGCCCGCCGGTGACAATCATTGGGATGTCTTCCTCGCGGCATTGGCGGAGTATCTCTCCGCCCGCGACGGGCGCGGCGCACCCTCGTGGGTCGAGACGCGGTCGCTACGGCAGTTCTGGTTCCCCTTCGACACGCGCGCCGCCCGTGTCGACGCCGTGGTGCACGCGCCTGCGGCATTCCGGCGCCGTGGGGTCTTCATCTCCCCGCAGGAGTTGAAGGTCGCGTGAGCCCACGACCGGGCCGTCGCGGATGAGCTAGGGCTGCCGCAGTGGTGGCTCAACGAACAGGCGAGCGCGTACGTCGCCGTTGGCGGGGATCCGGAGGCACCACGAGTCTTCGATGGCCCTGGCCTGCGGGTCTCGGCGGCGTCCCCGGAGCATCTGCTTGCCATGAAGGTTCTCGCGGCACGACGTCGAGACGCCGAGGACATCCGCTTCCTCGTGGCGCACCTCGTGTTGAACGACCCCGCAGAGGTCCTCGGCCTTTGCGCCGAGATCTTCCCGGACGAAGAGGTTTCCGGCCGGGCATGGCTTGTCCTTGAAGACGTGTTCGATGGTCGGTAGCCCGGCAGAGGCCGTCGGTGAGACTAGTTCGGCGTCGCGCAGCCTGGGCTTGGGCACGCCGAGGACGTGCTGTGGCACGGACATGTGGTGTCCACAGCCCTCCAGGTGCCCCCACCGGGCGTCATCTGACTGAAATAGGGAGATCAAGTGAGCGCGAGCGCGATGAGCGCCGCCACCACCACGACCACCGCGATGATATTGAACACCATGACGGTCGAGTATCCCCTCGACGCCTGTACGCCGGGTGCGGCAAGTGACCCTCGGGCGAACGTCATCGTCGGTGCCATGTACTCCAGGGCCAGATCTTGTCCATCGGCAACGGTGATGTTGCGTCGAGCCCGGCCTGCACGTCTTGGTATGACGTATGGCACCCAGACATCGAGCCGGTGCTCGCCCGGCGTGATCGGGATGCGTTGCACGCCCCAGCCGCTCGTCTCTAGGTCTACGCCGTCCAGACGGATGCGAGGTTTGGTGGCTTGGTAGAGAAAAGTGGCAACCGGGTGGCGCAACGTCAGTGTCAGCGTGCTCTGGTCGGACGGTGTTTCCACATTCAACTCCTGAAGGGTGTTCGAACGAAGCTGCCCGAACCTCCAAGAGGTCCGGGCAGCGTCGCTTATGACCTTTCGCTCAAAGGTCGACTCCCGCGGAACCGGCAGTATCGAGGCGCACCAAGCAGTGCCCTGGTCAGGTACATCAGGACCCCGAGGGCGCTGACGACTGCGATCACCCAGTTCAATTTGCCGATAAGTAGTACGCCGACTTCGAACCATTCGTTGACCGGTCTGCCGTAACCGCAATCGGTTAATCCGCTCTTGTCACGGCAACCTTCCCGCAGCTCAACCGGCTGGCCTCGGTCCTCGGGTGTAACGATCGATCGCTCAAGCCGGGCTTGACGTGCAGCACCGTCCGCTGCGGTCACTATTGCATTGCATTCCCACCAGTAACCGAAGCCATTCTTGCTGATCGGACCAATCTGCTCGCACTCACCGACAACCACACTCACCGGGCGCTCCCCGGGCCCCTGGTAGACGGTCCCGCTGCCAGGAAAAAAGCTGACCAAAGTTACGATTCCGAGGAAAATCACTACTCCAGCGAAAGCCACCAGGACTGCGAGCCCGGCGGAGCGCAGGCGATACCTAGCCGGCCCCAGGGTCTGCCAGAGCCGCATCTCGCGGTCCCGGATATCAGGATCCATGAGGCCGGAACCAGGACTTGTCCGAATCACGGGAACCAACCACCAATATTTCCACCGAATCCGTTAACACCGTTTTGGGGCTGGAACGGGTTGTAGTCTAGGACATCGTTCAGGCTACCCGGCATGAGCCCAGCCATGATAGACCCGCCGACAGCTTCGGGCGAATCGCTGGCCATCATCACGTCCCGCGCGATGTTGCGAGTAGTGCCGCCCACACCCTCCCGCTTAACCTCCCTGCGAAGGTCCTGCCAGGAAGACTTGACGAAGAGGTCGAGATTCTGCTTCGGGTTGCCGCCGATGCGCCTGCTGATGAACTGCGGTGCCCCATTTCGCAGGGCTCCCAGACTATCGAGCTCTGACCAAGCCGTCCTCATGCCGGCACCCCCACCTTTGAGAAGGCCACCGAAGCTAGCCCCGAGACCGCCGCCGATAGCACCGAAGGCAGCCCCCTCCACCGTGTACTGGACCAACCCCAGCCCGCACTTTGTCTTGTCGCCGCCCTCGCACTTTAAAGCCCCGGCGGTCCAGTTAGTCACCGCTCCGCCGAGGGCGCCACAGCCTATTGCGCCGGCGCCGCCGGTAACGACCGTGCATGTGACCCCCACCAACACGCCTGCAACCGCCCCGGTGACATCGGCGTGGTCGACAGCCCAGTTGCACACGCTGCCGAAGAAGCCACCCCCACACCGTTGCGGCTTCGGCTTCGGCTTCGGCGCTTGCCTCGGCGGCGGTACGTACGTGCCTCGCTTCAACTTGGTGCTGCCGAGCTTCAGCTTCTTACCGTATTTGACGTTGGTCGTCGAGCCGCATCCGCCCGGGCAGCCCTTCTTCACGTCGTACCCGTAGCAATCGAAGTACTTGCAGTCGTCGGGGATCATTCCGGTCGGGTCGCTGGACGTCACCGGAGTGTTGTTGGCGTACGAATATCCATTCCATTGCTGCGGCTGGGCCGCATCTTGCAGTGGGTCGACGGATACAAATCGTCCTAGAGTCGGGTCATACGAGCGGGCACCGACGATGGTAAGACCCGTGGGGCTCATAGGCTTGTTCAGAAAACCGTGGTTGTCCGGTCCAGTGACGTTTGCGCCTCGCGGTGCGCCGTACGGGGTGTACTGCCGCCAGGTCGGATTCTGAGCGGTGTTGTCGAGGTAGAGCGACGGAGTGCCCTGGTGGTCGGCGATGGCAAAGGTGTACGCCGTGCCGCTGCCGGTGCGGATGCAGCTGCCGCCGCCGGGGAGGGCGTAGTAACGGTTGCCCGTGACGACGGTGGACGTGGTGTTGAGGGTGAGTTGCTGCCCCGGCAGGTAGAGGGTGTTCTTGCCCGGTTCCTTCTGTAGCAACAGATTGCCGTCGGCATCGTAAATGAAGCTGTTGTTGCCGCTGGTGCCGCCGGTCACCGTGATCAGATCGCCGGCGTCGTCCCAGGTGAGAGTCTGGTTGCCCTGGGCGGCGTTGCGGCCGGTGGTGTTACCGGCGTTGTCGTAGGCGTATGACGTGGTGCCGGTTGCTCCGCCGGTTGTGGTGGTGGAGGTCAGGGTGTGGGGCTTGTTCTGAGCGTTGCCGTTGTAGGCGTAGACGGTTTTGGTGTCGGTGCCGCCGGTGAGGTTGTGCTCGGTTTGCTGGGTGCGGTTGCCGATGAGGTCGATCTGCCAGCTGGTCCAGTAGGCGCTGCCGGCGCCGATGGCGTTGCCGACCATGGACTTGTTGGCGTCGGTCGGCGCGGTGGCGCAGGCGTCGGTGCCGGTCCAGGCTTCGGTGAGGCGGGCCAGGCCGTCGTAGCCGTAGCACTGGGTCTCCGCCGGGGTGGTGGCGCCCAACCTCTTGCTGATCTTGCGGGTGATGTTGCCGACCAGGTCGTACTTGTACTCCTGCTCGTCGACGTTCGACGGGGTTGCCGTCGAGCGGGTGACGAGTTGGTTGGTCAGCCGGCTGTTGTGCGGGTCGTAGGTGTTGGTGACATACGCCAGGTTGGTGCCGGTGCCGAGGGTCTGCTGGTCGACTCGGCCGTAGGCGTCGTAGCTGACACCGTTGGCATAGCCGTTCAAACCACCGAGGGTGGTGGGCAGGTCCAGCACACCGGTGTAGCCGTGCAGGACGGTTTCGGCGGGCAGGCTGCCCTTGGCCGGGTAGGTGTCGGTCAGGGGCAGGCCCAGCACCGAGGAGTAGGTGTGCCCGAAGACATACGACCCAGCGAGGGCACCCTCGGTGTCGGGGACGGTGACGGTGACGCCGAGGGAACTGCCGAAGACGTTGAACGCCTTCTGCTGGGTGACGTACGCCTGCCCGCCCCGGTAGGCGGTGGTGGTAGTCAGCTTCCCGAGCGCGTTGGTGACACCCGCGACGCCGTTGCTGTTGTCGTAGACCCAGGACGCCCGCTGGTTCGCCGTCGACTGGTTCGCAACGGTGGACGTATATTCCCCGGTCCTTCGATTCAGCGCGTCGTAGGTGAACGAGAGACTCTTGCCGCGGCCGTCGGTGGACTGCTGCAGGTTGCCGTTGGCGTCGTAGCTCATGCTGCTGGTGCCGGCGTCCGGGTCGACCTTGCCGACGACCTGGCCGAGCAGGTTGTAGGTGGAGGTCCACACGTTGTTGCTGGCGTCGGTGAGCGTCGACTGGTTGCCTCGCTCGTCGTAGCCGTACTTGCTGACCGTCGCGGTACCACCGGTGACGGTGAACATGCCGGTGAACGTGTCCGTCGGCGTGGTCACCGTCGGACGGGCGCTGTACTCGTGCAGTTCCTTCTTCCGACCGAGCGGATCGGTGAGAGTGGCCGAGACGACCCCACCCAACGGCGGGACGACCGTGCTGCGATCGCCGGCGTGCACGGTGGTGGTGGTCGAGACGGTCACGCCGTTCTTGGCGTTGGTGGCCACGACCGCCCGGCCCAGGCCGTCGTAGGTGGTGAGGGTCTGGTTCGGGACCTGCTTGCCCAGGTCCGCCGCCGACACCGGCGTGCTCACCGCCGGAAGGTTGGCGTCGTCCCACCAACCGTTGTAGGTCGCGCGGGTCCACCCGCGAGTGTCGAAGAAGGTGTCCGTGACCATCCGACCGCCCCGAGGGGTGATCGACTGTGTCTGCCGGGTCCGCAACAGCGCGTCGTAGATGGTGACAGACGTCTGATACCCGTTGGAGTTGTTGAGGGTTTGGGTGGTGGTGGCGGATACCCCGCTCTTGGACACGGTGTAGGTGAACTTGTGGTTCGCGCCGACGCTTGTGGCGCGGGAGTTCAGCCACACCGACGTGGCCCGGCCGAGCGCGTCGTACTGCTGGGTGGTGACGACGCCGTTGGCATCCGTGCTGACCAACGGGATTCCGCGCTTCGTATCGAGCGTTGCGGAGCTGCCGTGCCCGGCGGGGTTGGTGGTGGAGGTGGCGGTGACCAGTTTGGCGGCGTTCATGGTGTAGCCGCTGGTGGTCTTGTTGCCCTTGGCGTCGTAGGAGTCGATCACCCGACCGTAGCTGTCGTAGGTCGACCGCTCGGTGGTCTGCCAGACGTACGCGCCGCCGGTGTAGTCCTTGGCGACCTGACTGACCGTGACGTCACCCTTGGAGGGTGCTGCCGCCTGCGGGAACGTGGTGGAGAAGTCGGTCACGTCGTAGAAGCTGCGTTCGGCTTTGACGACCTGGGCGGGTCGGTTGACGCTGCCCGGTGCGGTCAGGGTGTTGATGCTGCCGGGCACTGACGCGGGGTTGCCCTGGGTGAACCCGCCGCAGGCCACGGCCACGGTTTCGGTCTGGCTGACCAGTCCGGCGAGGTTCTTGGTGGTGTTGGTCGGGGCGTAGGTGTAGGTGGTGCACTGGTTGTACGCCGCGTCGACCGGCACCGTGTAGGTGTAGGTGTTCTTCAGCTCACCGAACGTGGCGCTGGTGGTGGTCGCGTCGTAGCTGCTGTCCGTGCCGGTGTACCGCCAGGTCACCGATCCGCTGCTGGTGACTGCCTGACGGCTGTAGGTTTTGATGGGTGCGACCCACTGCGCGGTCAACGCCGGCAGCCCGGTCCTGCTGCGGGTGGCGGTGGCTGCGGATACCCAGTAGGAGGTGATGGTGGAGGAGTCGACCCGGCCGCCTTCGCCGAGGTACTGGGTGCTCTCCAACTCCTTGCCGGCGAGTTCGTCGATGTCCTCGTGGGTGCCGCCGACGGAGTCGGTCACGTTGACCACGGTGGTGTTGTTGTTCTTCGACATGCCGCGGTAGTACGCGGTCTCGGCCTGGGTGCGGCGGTCGTTGACACCGTCGCCGGTGAAGGTCTGCACCTTGCCGTAGCCGCGGAACTGGCCGTAGCTGCGGTACTTGGCCTTGACGACCTCGTTCTCGTCGTAGTGCCACGCCGCGCCACCCAGGTACTTGTAGCTGGTCGACAGGGCCGCCGCGCCGCCGGTCGGGTCGGTGGAGGTGACCCGGGTAACGGCGTACTTGTTAAACCAGTCCTTCAACGGGTCCGTGTACCCGTCCGGGGTCCAGAACACCGGGTAGCAGGACTTCGTGTTCGCCGCCGGATCAACGGTGACCGGCGCCGTGCACGGCACCGGCAGCTCGTACGACGGGCTGATCACCGACCCGGTTTCGGTGGTGATCGTCGCGATGCGCTGCCGGTAGAACGACGGTAGGCCGCCGGCGGTGTCGACCCGGTTGGGCAACTTGATGCCGGTGAACGACACCGACGGCAACGTGATGGCCGCCGTCGACCCACCCGCGCTGGTGTCATGACCCGTACGGGCGATCCCGGTCAACCACAACGTCGGCGACGTGCCGTCACCGGTGGCCGGCATGCTCTGCGACAACGCGTACGAGTCGACCTTCTCGTAGGTCGAGGTCGCCGTGTTGTACTGCTGCGCCTCGATCGACGTCAGCCGGACCGTCGAGAAGAACGACGGACTCCAGTCGTCACAGTCCGCCCCCGACGCGCAGATCAAGTCGAACGGCACATCCGGCCAGTTCGCCTTGTTCGCCGAGTTCAACGGCTGACACGTCCCCGACACACACCGGTCACCGGTGTTGAAGACCACCTGGTTCGCCACCGTGCCATACGCGCCACCATCGGTGAACCCGTAATCGATACGCGCCAGGTTGCTGTCACGGATGTAGGACACATCAGTGGCGCCCTTGTTACGGCCGTAGAAGTTCGTGGCCTGGTTGTAGTAGTACGCCATCGCGTTACCGTGCGTGTCGGTGACGTAGTCCAGGTTCCACCGGTACGCCATCGTGCACACCGACGACGAGAACCCCGCCGAGCTGTAACACGGATCCCCCGAGTGCGGCGAATACACCGGCGAGTGATCCACCGACTTCGTCTCCGTCTTACCCGAGGACCACCCCGGCAGGCGGTTACGGCCGAACTCGTAGGCGGTGCCGTCGCGCAACGTCACCCGCCAATAGTCGGTGTTGTACGTGCCCGAGCCGTTGTTCGCGTTCTCGACGTGGGTGACGACCTCACCGTTGTCCGACTCCGGCTTCCACACCTTCTTCGCCGCGTCCCAGACCAACGCCGTCGACGAACCATTGAGCGACAACGTCAACAACGGGCCGTCGTAACACCGGTCCGGGGTCTTCACCGGCGACGCACTGCCACCCGGCTCATCCATGCACGACGCGAACGTCTGCTCCACGTACGAGCGCGGCGTGGACCAACCATCACCCACCCACGACGACTGCGCGTTCGTCGACGCCGTCTGCCCATCCACACTGCCCGAGTCATACGACAACGCCACCGTCGGCACCAACTCCGACGCCGCCGGCGGCATGGTGATCGGGTACGAGTACGAGAACGAACCCGTGCTTCCCCCACCGGTCCACGATCCGGACGGCTTCAGGTCAGTGGCCGCGTACGTGCCGCCCTTACCGCCCTCCTCACCGGCTGCGGCCACCGCCGCCAGCACCGTGACACCGCCGGCCGCCTGGACCCGCGCGTCCGAGGCCATCGGCACCTCGGCCGACACCGACCGCGCACCCGCGTCGTTCGTCGACACCAGCGGCGTCGCCGTCCGGCACTCGCTGCGCGTCGGCGTCGTCACCGCACACGCCGGCAACCGCACCAACCGCAACCGCGACCCGTAGTTACCGCCGAACGCCTCCGCGAACCCCGCGTAATCCACACCGACCCGCACCGCACCGGCGCTGACGTCCGGAGACACCGACAGCAGGACACCGTCGACCCCGGCCGCCTCCGCAGCCTTACGGTCGGCCACCGTCACCTTCAGGCTGCGCGGGCCGGCCTTCGCCGCCACCGACTCGGCCCACACCGGCGTGCCCGCAGCGCGCACCCGCGACGGCGACGCCGCACGCGCACCCGCCGCGACAACCGGCAGCTCGACCTCCGCCGATGCGGCCTTCGGCCACACCGTGCGCGTCGGCCGGAACGTCGACTTCGCGTCATCCGGCGGCGTCACGAACTTCGTCGGCAACGGCTTCACACCCTTGACCGACTGCCCCGGCGATGTCGCCGGGGCCTTCGCCAACTCGGGCCCCTTCGGCTTCGCCACCGCCGGCGCACCCGACAACAGGCTGGCGGCGAGCGACGTGGCCGCGACAACCGCGACCAAGCGTCTGGGACGTGTGAGCAGGCGTAATCCCCCGTGGACGGCCATGCGTACCTCAGCTCTGCGAGATGGGATGGAAACCACGCAGAGTGATACGACGCGCACCCCCGTGGCGCGAACAATGTTTCACGTCCGAACCGGCCGAAGGTCACGGACTCATAACGATGATCGACCCCCGATGCCATCAAATCCCTCTCACTGAGTGCCAAAGGGACAGCGAAAAGTGACCAGAGACGTTTCCCGTAGGCAGGCGTGACTGATTCACTGTGGCCGCTCGATCGGACGCGGCTACGCGTCCACGTCACTAACGGGGAGAACTTCATATGATCAAGAGACGACTGCGCGTACGCGCCGTCGCATCGGGTGCGGTGGCCGCTGTCGCCATCGCCGCGACCGCAGTGCCCCTGGCCCTGCCAGCCGCCGCCGCTGCCGCTCCGGCGAAGCCGAAACCCGCTGCTGAGCCGGCCGGGCCGCTCGGGGTGGACGCGGCCCTGGCCAAGGCCAAGCGAACCGGCAAGCAGGTCGAAGCGACCGCCGCCGGCACCTCGACGGAAACCCTGACCGCACGGCCGGACGGACGGCTCCTGCTCAGCCAGAGCGCCGTACCGAACCGTAAGCGCGTCGGCAACGCCTGGAAGTCACTGGACCCCACCCTGGTTCGACGGGCCGACGGCACCATCACCTCGACCACCACCACGCATGAGGTCACGCTCTCCGGTGGTGGCACCGGACCGATGGCACACCTGGTCAGCGGGGACCGCTCGCTCACCCTGACCGCACCCGTCGCCCTGCCCAAGCCCACGCTGGCCGGTCCGACGGCGACGTACGCCGAGGTACTGCCCGGTGTGGACCTGACGGCGACCGTCAACGCCCAGGGTGGCTTCTCGCACGTCTTCGTGGTCAAGGACGCGAAGGCCGCGGCGAACCCGAAGCTGGCGACGCTCGAACTGGCCACCGCCGCCAAGGGCTTCACGCTCGGCGCTGACGCGGCCGGAAACATCAGCGGGCAGGACCGCTCCGGCGACGCGGTCATCACCGCACCCGCGCCGCTGATGTGGGACTCCTCGGCGGGTGGCACCAGCGGACCGACCGCGCGCAGCGGCGCCGCGTCGACCAGCGCGGCTCCCGGCCGCGCGGCACGCACCGCCGCCATCGGGGTGGCCATCGCCCCCGGCAAGCTCGGCCTCAAGCCGGACCGCAAGCTGCTCACCGATGCCGCGACCGTGTACCCGGTCTACATCGACCCCAGCTTCAGTTGGAGCACCACCGGCCCGCGGATGTCCGGCTGGGCCAGCATCTCGTACCAGCACCAGTCCACCAACTACTGGAACAACACCCCCGACCCGATCGGTCGGATGCAGGTGGGCAACTCCGGCAGCCAACGCTCGAACACGCTGATCAACTTCCCGGTGCCCTACAGCGCCCTGAAGGGTGCCGAGATCAGCTCGGCCACCTTCAAGATCACCAACACCCGTTCGTGGTCCTGCAACGCGAAGCGGGTGAACGTCTACGCCCCGAACACCGTGCTCGCCAAGTCCAACGCCACCTGGAACTACTGGGAGACGCAGAGCACCACCCGGCTCGCGGCGTCGGCAAGCTTCGCCCACGGCTACAGCGGCTGCGCCGCCGCCGGCGTCGCCTTCAACATCACCGACCAGATCAAGACCGACATCACGAACAACCGGACCGCCACCCGGACCCTGTGGATGGTCGGCGACAACGAGGGCAGCGACGCCCAGAGTTGGAAGGAGTTCCTCCAGACCAGCCCCACGCTGGAGATCCTCTACAACCACAAGCCGAACAAGCCGAGCGGCATGACCACCTCGCCGCGGACCGCGTGCGCCGGCGGGTCGACGATCGGCGACAACCCGGTCTACCTCTACGCTCCGGTGTCCGACCCCAACGGCGGCACCCTCGGGGTGAGCTTCAAGCTCTGGAAGACCGCCGACGCCTCGCAGACCGCCCTGGCGTCGTCCAACCCGAACCTGCTCACGTACTCCTCGGGCAGCACCGGCGTGCTGATCGTGCCGTCCGCCACGCTGCGCGCCGCCGCCGGCGGCGCGGTCACCAACTTCTCCTGGAAGGTCCAGGCGACCGACTTCCGGACCGCCAGCGACTGGTCGGCGACCTGCAACTTCACCTTCGACCCCACCCGGACCGGCGCGCCGGAGATCAGCCAGCCGCAGGGCCAGCCGAAGATCGGCGATGAGGTCAGCTTCGCCATCACGCCGCCGAGCACCGGCACCCAACCGACCAGCTACAGCTACCAGCTCAACGGTCTGCCCCCGGTCACCGTCTCCGCGTCGGCCGGTGCTGCCACGGTCTTGACGACGCCGACCCGGTTCACCAACACGCTCGCGGTGACCAGCCTGTCGGCGGGTGGCAACTTCGGCGAGACCGCCACCGTCACCTTCAACGCGGACCCCGCCGACATCGCTGCCGACGCGGACCTCACCGGTGACGGCGTCGCCGACCTGCTGACCGTCGGCGCCCGCAACGGGATGCCCTCCGGCCTCTGGCTCGGCACGGGCATGAACAGCGGCGCGGTGCGCACCACGGTGAACGACATCGGAGCACGGGGCAACGGGGTCACCGGCAACGAGGACCCGTCCGACTTCAACGGCGGCCAGGCCATCTCCGGTCACTTCTTCGGGTCGGGTCTGCAGGACGTGCTCGTCTACTACACGGCGGGCGCCAACGCCGGCAACGGCACCATCCTGCGGGGCAGTGGCGACGGCTCGGTCATCCAGCCCTACAACAACCAGGTCAGCGTCTCCGGCGAGCTGTTGCTCGACGGCAACGGCAACGCGCCACTGCAACTGGTCAACGCCGGCGACGGCCGTGGCACCGGGTCCACCATGCCCGACCTGATCGGCACCAGCGGTGACGCCACGAACGGCTACTTCCTCAACTACTACCCGATGGTCCCTGCGCCCGGCCTCTACTTCTACAACGGCAACACCCAGAACCTGACGCCGACGGGCGGCGTGGACTGGAACAACTGGACCATCGCCACCGCCCAGATCAAGGGCAGCACCGCGATGTTCCTGTGGAACAGCAGCACCGGGGCCCTGCACCTCTGGACCAACCTGGCCTACAACCAGGACACCAACCAGCTCACCTACACCCCGTTCACGCTCTCGACCAACTGGAACCGGGGCGCCACGCTCAGCCTGCGGGCCGCCGACGTCAACTCCGACGACACCCCGGACCTCTGGACCGTCGGCGGCAACGGTCTGACCACTGCGTACCTGGTGACCGGCCTTGGCGGCACGCCCACCATCGCCACCCAGCAGGCGCAGGGTCTGGTCACCGCCAAGAACACCTGGCCGCTCAACGACGGCGGGGCGGGTGCAGCGGCGGCGACCGCGGCCGACATCTCCGGCGGCAGCACGCTCACCGGCACCGGCAACGCGTACTGGCACGAGGGTGACCTCTTCAGCCCGGACCTGCGGCTCAACAGCGACAGCACCGGCACCGGCGTGGACGCCAACGGCACCGGCAGCCTGGTCAGCGCCGCCAGCCCGGTGCTGATCGACACCACGAAGTCGTTCAGCGTCGCCGTCTGGGTGAAGCCCACCACCGCCGGCAAGGTCATCCTTTCCGAGGAGGGGTCGCGCTCGGCCCGGTTCATCCTCTGGCAGGAGCAGAGCGACAACACCTGGCGGTTCGGGATGGCCCGCGCCGACGGTGACGCCTGGTCGTACGACCAGGCCGCCAGTGCACCAAACGCGCAGCTCGGCGTCTGGACGCACCTGGTGGCCACCTACAACGCCACCACGAGCACGATGGCCCTGTACGTCAACAACAACCTGGCTGGCACGGCACAGCACGCCGCCGCCGTGTCCTGGCCGAGCACCGGGCGCTTCGTGATCGGTCACTACCGCTACAAGGGCGCACCGAGTTCGTACTACTCGGGTCAGGTCAGCAACGTGCAGCACTGGGACCGGGCCCTGAACCCGGCCGAGGCCACCGCGCCGGGCAACTACGCCCAGACGCTCCTCGCACCGAACGTCCGCGACGTCACCGGTGACGGCCGGGGCGACATGCTGATCCGGCAGAGCAACGGCGACGTGCTGCTGCGCCGGGGAACCAACCTGGACGGCACGCTGACGTTCGACGCCGGTGTGGTGGTGTGCGGTAAGTGCGGGGGCTACGACTCGTTCAACATCGCCGACGCCAACAACGACGGCAAGCTGGACCTGTTCATGCGCCAGATCAGCACCGGCGACATGTACGTCTACCCGAACACGGTCGCCAACGGTGACCCGGTCTGGGCTACCCGGCAGCTGGTCTGCGGCAAGTGCGTCAACTTCGCCACGTCCGACCTCGCCGATGTGAACCGGGACGGCAAGACCGACCTGTTCATCCGGGAGACCAGCACCGGGGACATGTACGCGTACCTGGGCAACGGCCCGACCGGCGGCGCAATCACCTGGAGCAACCGGATCCTGCTCTGCGGCTCCTGCGGTGGATACGACAACGTGCACATCGAGGACGCCAACAACGACGGCAAGCCGGACCTGATCATGCGCAACGCCAGCACCGGCGACATGTGGGTCTACCCGAACACGGCCGCCAGTGGGGCCCCGGTCTGGGGGACCCGTGTCCTGGTCTGCGGCAAGTGCAAGGACTTCGACATGAGCAGTCTCGGCGACGTCACCAACGACGGGAAGATGGACCTGATGGTCCGTCGCAGGAGCAACGGCACCCTGAACCTCTACCCGGGCAACGGCGCCCCCGGCACCGTCACCTGGGGCTCACCCTCGTTCATGTAGTCCGAAGGGCCGAAACCCCCGGGCACCGCGACAGCGGTGTCCGGGGGTTTCGCATGTGCGGTCATGCCGACCGACGTCGAGGAGGGTTCGCCTGTCAGTCGAGGAACGCGGAGATGTCGGCAGCTATCTCGTTCGGGTATTCACCGTTGAGGGCGTGCGACGCGTGCGGGTAGATCTTCACGGTGCCGTGGGTCAGGGACCGATCGGCCAGCTTCGCGGCCTCGTCGGCGTCGTGCAGGCGGGACTTCCCCGCCATCAGGACCAGCACCGGGACGTCGACCGCCGCGAGCTGGTCCTCGGACGGTCGGGCCGGCGAAGACAGCTTCACCACGTACGCCTGCATGCCGGCCTCGATCATCCGAGCGATCGGTACGTCCTCCACCGGGGCGCCGTTCGCCGTCCAACTGGTGAAGCTGTCCCGCCAGGATCGAGGGGCCCAGCGGACGCTCACCGGGATGGACCGCAGCACCACCTCCGCCGACAGACCAGCGAAGACCAGGACCGGATCGAGCAGGACGACACTGCCGACCTTCTGTGGCCGGTGTACCGCGAGGTTCATCGCCGTCCAACCGCCGAACGACACGCCGACCAGATGGATGGTCGGCTCGGGCAACGCCAGCAGGACCTCGTGCAGCCACTGCGCGTGCGCTGTCGCGTCCCTGATGGGGCGCTGCTGGATGCTCATGCCCGGCTCACCGAGCAGGTCGACGGTGTAGACGTCGCGCGACCGCAGCAGCGACGGCAGATTGTCCGCCCAGACCGGGGACGCCGACGCCCGGCCGGGCAGAAGCAGCAGGGGCGCGGCGGCCGGGCCGGTGCCGCCGTTGAAGTGGTAGAGCCGTACGACGCCGTATCCGGTCCGGACGTCGAGGGTGCGGTCGGGCTCCGGCAGGTCCGCCATCGCCTCCCGGTACGCACCGACGAAACGATCATGGGACTCGGTGGACGTGAAGTAGCCGACGGGCGCGGGGTCGCGCAGCGCGTACGCGATCGCCACCGTGATCGCCGTGAGCACCGCGGCGGCCCGGAGAAGGCCGCGCCGACGCGCTCGCAGAGAGCCGCCAACCTTTCCCACGAGCCTCATCACCATGGGGTCAGATTACTGACCGCATGGTAGAAAATACAACCGCCCGGTCAGGAAGTGCGTGACGAAGGGGCCGGTACGGTAAGCGGGTGCAGCCGAACGACGCCACGTCAGCGCAGGTCCGCGCCGCCAAGCCGCTCACGATCACCGAGCAGGCGCGACGCGCGCAACTCGTTGGCGTGACCATCGACCTGGTCGCCCGGCACGGTTACCCGGGCACCTCACTCGCCCGGATCGCGGAGGCGGCCGGCATCTCCAAGGCCGCCGTCCTCTACCACTTCCCGTCCAAGGACGCGGTCGTGCAGACCGCCTACGCCGAGGTCCTGGAGTCCCTCACCGCGTACGTCGGTGCCGAGGTCGGGGCACGATCCGGTGCGTCCGCCGTGGAGGCCTACGTCCGGTCTTTGGTGGCGTACCTGCGCAATTACCCGGACCACACCCGGATGATCGTGGAGGCGTTGAGCGAGGAGACCGGCATCGATGACACGCCGAACGCGCGCAGTCGGCGGGAGGCGGTCGCCGGTCTGATCGACGCGGCGCGGGCGGCCGGCGACTACCGGCCCGGCATCGACCCGCAGGCCACCGCCGTCATCGTGAACGGAGCCATCGACGCGATCGTCTCGGAGTGCCTGGCCGACCCCGACTTCGACAGCCGCCACGCCGCCGAGGAACTGGTCACCATGCTTCGCCGGTCCCTCGGCACCGCACCGCAGGACGCCGACGATCCGTCGTCCTGAACGGAAGTCACACCAGGCCGGCGTCGCGGAGCAACTGCCACAGGCCGGCGCCGTCCGGAGCGGAGAGCCACTTCTGCCCCACCGGCCCCGACGACGGCCGGCCGGCCGGGGCGGGCAGGCTACCGGCCAGCACCGACTGGGTCGGGGAGAGTCGGCGGATCGCCACCCCGGCGACGTTCTCCGGGTGGGCGGCGGCGAACTCCCGGTAGATCTCCTGGTCGTGCTGGCCGTCGTCGCCGACGAGCAGCCAGCGCACGTCGGGGAACTCCCGGGCCAGCCGGGCCAGCGTGGAGCGCTTGTGTTCCATGCCGCTGCGGAACCAGCGGTCGGCGGTCGGGCCCCAGTCGGTGAGGAGCAGCGGCCCGGCCGGGTAGAGGTGCCGGGACAGGAAGCGGGTCAACGTGGGCGCCACGTTCCACGCGCCGGTGGAGAGGTAGAAGACCGGCGCCCCGGGGTGCGCGGTGACCAGGCGCTCGTACAGCACGGCCATGCCGGGCACGGCCGCGCGGGCGTGCTCGTCGAGCACGAACGTGTTCCAGGCGGCGAGCAGCGGTCGGGGCAGCGCGGTCACCATCACCGTGTCGTCGATGTCGGAGAGGATGCCGAACGTGACGGCCGGGTCGAGGATGCGCACCGGCGCGTCGACCGGGTCGGCGTCGGGGACGCTGAGCCGGACCGTGCCCCAACCGGGCGGCAGGTCGGCCTCGACGAGTGTGTCGACGAAGCCGCTGCGGTCGGCCCGTGTCTCGTGGCGGACCCCGCCGGCCTCGATGGTCACGGTGACGTGCTTGGCGGGCAGGGTGGTGAAGCTGCGCCAGCCGCGAACCTTGTCCAGCCGACCCCGCTGGCGGGTGTCCGGTCGACCCAGCAGCACCCGGCACATCACCCGCACCCAACCCGGCGCGCCGTAGCCGGTGTACGCGACGATGTTGATCCGCCAGCCGGTGCGCCGCAGCCGACGCTCGACGAGCTGGTGTACGGCGTCCTCGATCCGCGCTGCCCGGTGCAGATTTGGAACGGCCAGTTGACCGGCGGGAGTGGGTGGCACGCGCCAACCCTGCCACACGTCGGCAGCCTCGGCCATGCGAGCCGACCCCGGCCGCGCCGATGCGAGCCGGCCATGGTCGACCCGGTCCGGCCCGCCCGGCTGCGCCGATCCACCCCGGGGGCCCGACCGAACGTGAAACACTCCGGTCGGGACGACGACGGGGGCGTTGGTCGTGTCGCATGCAGAGCAGCACCGCGGGCGATGGCGCCCGCGACTCGACCGGCCGGCGCTCGTCGCGCTGCTGTTCGGGCTCGCCGGTGTCGTCTACCGGCTGATCCTCACGCTCTTCACGGTGCCGGTGTCGAACAGCGACGAGGCGACCTTCGGCCTCGCCGCGCTGCACATCGGGCAGGGTCGGGAACACCCGGTCTTCCTCTACGGCCAGCACTACATGGGGACGTTGGAGTCGTACCTGGCCGCTCCCCTGGTGGCGGTGTTCGGGCCGAGCTGGCCGGTGCTGCGCCTGCCGATGCTCGTGCTGTACGCGCTCTTCCTCTACCTGATCCACAGGTTGACCCGCCGGCTCGGCACCCCGTGGTTCGCCGCGTTCGTGGTGGGTCTGCTCGCGTTGGGGCCGGAGCGGGTGGTGCGCGACCAGCTCACCGTCGTCGGTGGGCGGCCGGAGGTGAAGCCTGCGGTGCTGCTGATGCTGCTGATCACCGTGGGGTTGGCGGCCGGCACGATCCACCGCCGACGGCTCGCGATCGGCCTGTTCGGGCTGCTCGTCGGGGTGTCCGTCTGGTCGGACTGGCTGATCCTGCCGTACCTCGCGGTGGCCGGGCTGGCCCTGGTCTGGGCGGTACGGCGGGAGCTGTTGGGGTGGTCCGGGCTGCTGCTGGTGGCGGGGGTGGTCGTCGGCGTGGCCCCGATGATCGTGGACAACCTGCGGGCCGGGCCCGGTGACGACTCGCTCTCGGTGTTCCGGGACGTCAGCACGAAGGCCGGGCCGCAGCCGCCGTGGTCCGACCGGATCCGGGGCGGTCTGCTGGAGGGGGTGCCGCTGGCGCACGGGTTCTGCCCGGTGGACGGCTGCGGACGCTTGCAACAGTGGTTCGGGGTGCTGTACCCGGTGCTGCTGCTGGCCGCCGCGGCGCTCGCGGTGCTCGCCTACCGGCACGCCGGGGCGTCGCGCGGGGAGCGGGTCGGGCCGGTCGTGCAGCTCGCGCTCGTCGCCGGTGCGGCGTTGACCCTGCTGTCGTACGTGCGCAGCCCGCTCGCCGCGACCAGCCCGCTGGACAACGCCCGCTACCTGTCGGTGCTGCAACTGTCGCTGCCGGCCGTGCTCTGGCCGCTCTGGGTGGCGGCGCTGACCGCGTGGCGGGGCACCAGCAGCGTGCTGGGGCGGGTCGCCGGCGCGCTCTCCACCGCCGTGCTTGCCGCGTTGACCGTGGCCACGCTGGTGACCACCGTGCTCTTCGCGGCCACCGGCACGGCGGCGTCGCGCACCGAGGAGCGCCAGGCCCGGAAGCTGGCCGCCGCGCTGCGCGCCGACGGACCCCACGAGGTGTACGGGGACTACTGGACCTGCAACCGGTTGATCTTCAACACCGACGAGGCAGTGGTGTGCGGGGTGCTCGACGACGCGCTGACACCGGGGCAGAACCGCTACCGACCGTACTGGCGGCAGGTGGGGCGGGCCGAACGGCCGGGCTACGTGGTGGAGGTCGACTCGCCGATGGACCGGCGGCTGCGCGGGTTGCTCGCCGACCGGGCCGACGCCGCGCTGGTACGGGAGGTCGGCGGCTATCGCGTGTACCACCCCGACACCCCGGTGCGGCCCTGGCGGTAGCGGCGGGTCGTACGCTGGCCGGGCCGGCGCGTGGGGTGCCGCCGTTTCGCCCGTCGAGGAGAACCATGCTCATCCTGCTGCCGCCCTCGGAGGGGAAGGCCGACGCCGGCACCGGACGGCGGTGGGCCCCGGACCGGCTCTCGCTGCCCGACCTGAACCCGGCCCGGGAACGGGTGCTGGACGCCCTGGTGGCGCTGAGCGCCGGGCCGGACGAGGAGGCCGCCCGGGTGGCGCTCGGCCTCAGCGAGGGTCAGCGGGGCGAGCTGCGGCGCAATGCCCGACTACGGGAGGCCGCCACCGCACCGGCCGAACGGCTCTACACCGGCGTGCTCTACGAGGCGCTGGACCTGGCCTCGTTGCCGGCCCCGGCGCAACGGGCGGCCCGCCGGTCGATCCTGATCAGTTCCGGGCTGTGGGGTGCGGTCCGGCTGGCCGACCGGATCCCGCCGTACCGCTGCCCGATCGGCGCGCGCCTGCCCGACGTCGGGGCGCTGTCGACGTACTGGCGCGGGGAGCTGACGCCGGCGGTGGACGCCGCCGCCGGGCGGGGGCCGGTGCTGGACCTGCGCTCCGGCGCGTACGCCGCCACCTGGACGCCGCGCGGCGAGTTGGCCGAGCGGACCGTGACCGTCCGGGTGCTGCACGAGCGGGAGGTCGACGGTGTGCCGGTCCGGTCGGTGGTCAGCCACTTCAACAAGGCGACCAAGGGGCGGCTGGTCCGTGACCTGCTCGTCGCCGGCGCCCGGCCACGCACCGCCGCGGAGCTGGTGGGCACCCTGCGGGAGTTGAAGCACACCGTGCTGGAGCACGACAGCGCTCCGGGCCGGGTACGGCAGGTGGATCTGGTGGTCACCGACCTGTAGCGGGGCGGCTGCCGCAAGATTTGCTCAAGGCTGGGCCGCAGCGGTTCCGTAACGGCGCGGCAGGGGCCACGGTAAGGCAACCCAGACTCCGACAAGGGAGCCTCCGTTGACCCGCGAACCCGCCCTGCTCGACCGGCCCCACCCCTCGACGACCCCGGCCCCGCTGGGCTGGTTGACGCTCGGCGACGCGTTCGAGGCCGCCTGCCTGCTGCGCTGCACCCCGCCGCCGACCGCCACCCGACCGAGCGCGGTCCGCGCCGAGCACACCCCCGCGGTGGAGTTCAACCGGGAGGACGCCGCGCAGCGGATGCGGCAACTGCTCGCCCGGCTGGACATCCCGGTCACCCACGAGGTGGCCGTCGGTGGTCTGCGCCGCCGCTACGAGCTGCACCGGCTGTGGGTGCCCCGGGAGCACCAGAGGGCGTACACCCGGGTGGTGGACGCGGGCTGGCGGCAGGGGCGGCGCGAGCTGCTCGGCGGGCCGCTGCCCGGCGCCTCACCGGCCCGTCGGCGGTTGGTGACCCGGCTGGCGGAGGCGGCCTGGCGCTCGGCGCTGCTGGCCGCCGGGCGGCACGTCCGGCGGCACATCCTCGGGGTCCGGCTCACCGACCGGGAGTTGGCCGCGGTGCTGATCCGGGGCGCGGCCGTGCTCGACGTGCCGGCCCGGCTGCACCCGGGCACCGGCTGCTTCCTGGTCAGCGTGGCCGACGGCCCGGACCGGCAGCGGATTCTGCGCAGCGCGGCGTTGGAGCCGGCGCGCGGCCCGATCTCCGTACCCGCGACGGCGCGTGCGACGAACCCGACGCCGGCGCGGGGCGCGGGCGTGCTGCCGGCAGCTCGCGCGGCCTGCTGATCAGGTCCCGACGGTCCGGCACGGTACGGGCTTGCGCGCACCCGCCCGACGGCGCACAGTGCAGCGCGTGAGTCGTACCTCGTCCAGCCGTGCCGGCCTGGCCGCCCTGTCGACGGCGTTGCTGATCGCGAACCTGGCCGTGGCCAGCTGCCGGGACACCCCGACCGAGCCGACGTCGATCCGGATCGCCACCGGCAGCCCCACCGCCGTCTACTACGCCTTCGGGCAGTCCCTGGCGACCATCCTCAACCGGGAACTCCCCGGCGTGCGGGCCAGCGTGGTGATCACCGCCGCCTCGGCGGAGAACGTCCAACTCGTCGGCTCCGGCGGGGCGGAGCTGGGTTTCACCCAGGCCGACGTGCTGCCCACCAGCACGGCGGGCAGCCCCACCGTCGAGGCCGTCGCCCGGGTGTACGACGACCAACTGCACCTGGTCACCACGAGCGGCGGCCCGGTCCGCACGGTCGCCGACCTGCGTGGCCGGCGGATCTCCGTCGGCGCGGCCGGCTCGGGCACCGAGATCACCGCGACCCGGCTGCTGGAGGTGGCCCGCCTCGGTGGCGACGAGGTGCGCCGCGAACGGCTCGGCCTGGACGACTCGGTGACGGCGCTGCGCTCCGGGCGGATCGACGCGTTCTTCTTCTCCGGCGGATTACCGGTCCGGGGCATCGAGGAGTTGGCCAGGGCCAGCGCCATCCGGATCGTGGACCTCAGCGAGTGGACCGAGCCGCTGCGCTCGCGGTTCGGCCAGGTCTACGTCTCCCGCGACATCCCCCGCTCGGTCTACGGGACGGACGCGGTGACCACGGTGGCCGATCCGAACTACCTGATCGTCCGGGCCAACCTGCCGGAGCCGCTGGTCCGTGAGGTGACCCGGCTGCTGATGGAGCGCCGGGCGGAGTTGGCCGCCGCCCACCCGGCGGCGGGACGGATGAGCCCCCGCTCGGCGATCGTCACCGCGCCGCTGTCGCTGCACCCGGGCGCCGCCGCCTGGTACCGCGACACCAAACCGTGACGGCCGGCCCTCAGCGCACCGGTGAGGGCCGCAGCTCGGCGGCCGGTTCCTCCTCCGCCGGCTCCGTCGCGAGGGGAGGCGTCGGGAACCACAGGGCGGCGACCAGCCCCCGCGACTCCCCCGGGCGCATGGTGAGCCGCCCGTCCGACGCGTCGACAAGTACGGCGGCGATGGTCAGGCCCAACCCCGCGCCGTCCACGTTCTGCGCGTCCGGGGCCCGCCAGAACCGCTCGGTCGCCTGGCCGAGCTGACTCTCGGTCATGCCGGGGCCGGAGTCGCGCACCTCAAGGGCCACCCCGCCGTCGCGGCGGGCCACCGTCACCGTCACCGCACCACCCGCCCCGCTGAACTTCACCGCGTTGTCGATGAGCGCGTCCAGCGCCTGGTCGACGGCGGTCGGCACGGTCTGGGCGTACGCCGGGGCGTCGGTCGTGGCCAGCCGCAACGCGACCGACCGGTGTCGGGCCAGCGGCGCCCACGCGGCCACCCGGGAGGCGGCCACCGCGGCGGCGTCCACGGTGACGCGCTCGTTCTCCTCCCGTTCGGCGCGGGCGAGGGTGAGCAGCGCGTCGAGCACCAGCGCGAGCCGGTCGGTCTCCTCCAGTGCCAACCGGTGCTCCGAGCGGCCGGCCGGGTCGGTGAGACTGGGCCCCAACTCCTCCACCCGCAACCGCAGCGCGGTGAGCGGGTTGCGCAGTTGGTGGCTGGCGTGCGCGACGAACGCGCGCTGCCGGTCCATCACGTCGGAGACCACGTCGGCCATGTGGTTGAAGCTGCCCGCGAGACGGCGCAGCTCCGGCGGCCCCAGCCGGTGCTGCACCCGGGCGCCCCGGTCACCCTCGGCGATCTCGTGGGTGACCGCGTCCAGTTCGGTGACCGGCCGCAGCACCCACCCGGCCAACCCGAACGCGGTGAGCACGCAGGCCAGCACGGCGAGCAGGCCGGCCAGGGCGAGCAGCAGCCACCACGAGAGGACAGCGCGGCGGATCGGGCCGGCCGAGGTCACGATCACCACCGCGCCGAGCACCTCACCTCCGTCGTTGATCGGTACCGCCACCACCACCGGGTCGGTCGTCCAGGGCCAGACCGACTCGGGGGCGCTCGTCTGCTGCCCGGACAGCGCGACGTCCAACACCGCCGCGGTCGCCGGGCTGGGCTGCCACCTCGGCGACGAGACCGGGGTGTTCCGGTCCCGGTCGACGATCGCGGTGCCGATGGCGTACAGGTCGTCGTAGCTGCTCAGCTCCGACTCGATCGGGCCGGGCCCACCGTCGCGCAGCGCCGGCCCGGCGAGCGAGGCGAACCGGGTGGCGTCGGCGAGCCGGTCGGCGCGGACCCGTTCGGTCTCCCGGCTGGCCATCGTGGCGGCGAGCGGGGTCTCCAACGCGATGAGGACGAGGACCATCAGCAGCAGATAGCTGATCACCAGGCGGCGGCGCACGTCAGCTCCTCACGCGTCGCGGAGCCGGTAGCCGACGCCGCGTACGGTCTCCACCAGGCTGGCGTCGCCGAGCTTGCCGCGCAGCGACCCGACGTGCACCTCCACCGTGTGCCGGTCGGCCCAGGTGGTGCCCCAAGCGTCGAGCAGGATCCGGTCGCGGGGCACCGCCACCCCGGGCTGGCGGGCCAGCGAGAGGAGCACGTCGAACTCCTTGCGGGTCAACGTGACGACGCGGCCGTCCACGGTCACCGTTCGCGCGGCCACGTCGATGCGGACCGAACCGGCCTCGATGAGGTGCCGCTCGGGCGCGGCGTTCGCGGCGCGACGCAGCACCGCCTCGATCCGGGCCTGCAACTCCACCATCGAGAACGGCTTGACCACGTAGTCGTCCGCGCCGAGGCGCAGACCAAGCACCCGGTCCCGTTCCTCACCCCGGGCGGTCACCGCGATGATGCCGAGCTGGCTGCTGCGTCGCCGCAGCTCCCGGCACAGGTCGGTGCCGTCCCCGTCGGGCAGGGTCAGGTCGAGCAGCACCAGGTCGCAGGGGGCGGCGGAGAGCGCGGCGGCGACGGTGGCCGCGTGCTCGACCTCGTACCCCCGGCGGGTGAGGGCGGAGGACAGCGCAGCGGCGACCCGGCGGTCGTCCTCCACCAGCAGGATCCGCACCCGTGCCCCCGTCCGTCGCAGCGCTGTTCTGCGAATGGTGGCAGAAGCGCGCGCGGACCGGGAGGCCGCCCGCCCCCGACCGGGCGGGCCACCGGCCGCTACAGGCCGAAGACGTCGTCGGCGGTGGCGTCCCGGACGCCGTCGGTGAACCCCCGGAAACCCGGGTCCTCGTGGCTGGCCGGCACGCTGGTGACGGTGACCCCGCCGGCCTGGGTGACCGCGTCGACCAGGGGCGGAAAGTCGATCTCGGCGTCCTGGAAGGCGTCGTCGTCCGCCTCGGCCAGGTTGATCACGTGCTGTACGTCGTCGGACGGAGTGTCCGGGTCCTCGGCCCACTCGCCGCCGGCCCGGTAGCACTCGTCGTACAGCGCGCGCTGGCTGTCGGTCCAGTCATCGTCGTAGCTCTGCATCGCCCATCCCTCCGCGGCCGTTGACCTGAGCATGCCCGGCGGGAGGCGACGGGCGCGGCGAAACCGGGCGAGTGCGCCGGCGGCAGCCCCGTACGCTGCTCTGGTGATCTACAAACTGCTGTCGAGCGCGGAATGGGACGACGCTCTCGCCGCCGGTGCCTTCGCCGGCTCCCCGGTGGACCGACAGGACGGCTTCATCCACCTCTCCGGCGGCGACCAGGTGGTCGAGACCGCCCGGCGGCACTTCGCCGGCGTCACCGGGTTGACGCTGCTCAGCGTTGACGAGGAACGCCTCGGCGACGCGCTGCGCTGGGAGCCGTCGCGCGGCGGGGCCCTCTTCCCGCACGTGTACGGCCCGCTGCCGGTCGCGGCGGTGGTGGCGGCGCAGGCGTTGCCGGCGGACCGTCCGGCCGCCGACGCGGTCGCCGCCCTGCTGGGCTGACACGGACGCGCCCGGCCCGAGATGTCTCGGACCGGGCGCGCCGGGTGTACGCGGGATCAGCGGCAGAGGCGGCCGATCTCCTCCTGGAACCGGTCCATCGGGTTCGCCTCGGCGGGGCCGAGCAGGTAGGTCTTCAGCTCCCGGCGGGCCTCGGTCATCGGGTCGTCGCCGGCCCGGGTGACAGTCACGATCTTCTCCAGCTCGCCGCAGTCCTTGGAGAGCAGGTACGCGGCCCGCGCCGTCGGGTACTCGCGGCGGAAGTCGTCCTCGGAGAGGCCGGCCGGGTTTGCCACCACGTACGGCCGCTGGCTCTGCACGAAGTCCGACACCACACTGGACACGTCGCTGATCAGCAGATCCGTCTGGTTGAAGCAGTCGAACAACCCGGGCGTGCGGCCGGTGACCACCAGGTGCGCGGTGCCGTCGAGCGAGGACGCGTCCGGGTTGCCCCCGGCGGCCCGGATCGCCGCGACGATCCGCTCGTGCACGGCCTTCGCCATCTTGGACCGCGACCCGGTCAGCGGGTGCGGCTTGTAGATGAGGCGGAGCCGGGGGTTGGTGGCGAGCAGCCCCTTGACGATCCGCTCACCCATCAGCACCAGCGAGGTGTGGTACGGATCGTCGTCGAGCCAGCCCTCCCAGGTGGGCGCGTAGAGCACGGTGAACGGCCGGTCCACCGACTCGGCGCCGAAGGTGTGCACCCCGGCGAGCTGCGGCCGACCGATCTCGACGATGTCCGAGTCGAGCACTCCCACGCCGGCCCGCGCGTAGCGCTCCCGACCGGCCAGGCCGGCGACCCAGACCTCGTCGTACACCTTGCTGTAGGGGTTGACGCTCGCCTGCTTGTCGCTGTCGCCGTGCCCGACGAAGACGTGCGCCGTACCCGGCTCGCGGAGCATGTGGATGTTCGCGCCGACGTTCGCGGCGTAGAGCGCCGCGCGGACGCCGCCGAGGTCGAGGTTCATGAAGTCGACCCCGGCCGGTACGCAGATCACCGGCAGCCGGGTGTCGGCCAACTCGAAGAACGCTTCCTTGCTGCGCATCAGCACCACCGCGCGCTGCTGGAGCGCCTCGGTCGGGGCGAGCCACATGTTCGCCTGGTAGACGTCCTTGGCCGGGCCGGCGAAGTAGAGCGCCACCTCCGGCCGGTAGGTGTCCAGCCACCGCTGGACCGCCGGCAGCAGCGGGCCCTGCCCGGAGCCGCGACCGCGGAGCCAGGTCAGCGCGATGATGGCCCCGACCAGACCGGTCGCCACGGCCGACACCGCACCGGCCGCGAAGAACGGCGTCGGATCGTGTTGCACCGCGGCGGCCACGCCGGCCGGCACCAGCAGCAGGTTGAGCAGGGGCATCCGGTCACCGGCGACCGCGGCCGCCCAGGCGGGCGGCGTGGGTGCGCTGGACAGTGGACCCAGCTCGATGTTGCGCACCATGGCGGAGAGCGGGTTACGACGCTCGATCATGGTGGACAGCGCGCCGGCGAAGACCGACACGACCCACACCGCGGCCGGCAGTACGAGCAGCAGGGTCAGTTCGCCGCCGCTGAGCCGCACCTCGGCGGCGACCAGCAGCACGGCGGCGAGGTCCCGGGTGAGCTGTCGGTACGACCAGTGCAGGCCCACCTTCTCCAACAGCAGCTGCGACGGCGGCGACCAGCGGGCGACGGCGAACTCGCCGATGATGGCGGCCAGACCGGCGACGGCGAACAGGCCGATCCAGCCGAATACGCCACCGACGAGCATGACCAGATAGGCCAGTACCAGCAGTGCGCTCTGGGCGGCCACTCCGAGGCGTCCTGTCAACGTGCCGAACAACGAGGTTCGCTCCCTACGAGATGTCATTGCGGGCGGTGCCCGTGATGGATCGACGTCACTCCCCCGTCGCGCACCGACTCGGTAGCGGCCGGCTGCGTGTGACTGCGACCTTAACGCGAGAGGACAGCTCGGTGTCGCTCGGGTATCCGGCACCATTTCGGGCAAAGTTCCCCAGTGGGGCGGGCCCGGCCCCGGCACGGGGTCGGGCCCGCGGTGCGGGCGGAGCGCTCAGCCGGCCCGCCGGAAGCAGGTCACCGCCCCGGGCGCCTTGCGCTTGGCGAACTCCTGGTAGCCCAGCTGGGGCGCGGTGTCGCGGGCGTACGTGTTGCCGTTGTAGACGCAGATGGTGCCCACGTCCAGGCGGTTCAGTGCCGCCGTCAACTCGGCCGGTGCCGGGCTCTGGGCGCCGTCGGCGAAGCCGGCGAGCAGCAACCTGTCCTTGGCGAACTGGGAGTTGAGGTCGTACTCGACGAGGTAGAAGTCACGGGGCAGGACGACCCGGACCTCGCTGGTGACAATCGGGGTGGTGCGCATGATCGTCTTCGGGGCGAGCAGCAGGCCCTCCGGGCGGTCCAGATCCTTGATCCAGAAGGCGATCGCCTGACGCTGCTGCGGAAGCTTCCAGGTGGGGCGTTCGTGCACCTCGACCCAGCTCTTCTCGGACCACATCGGGGTGGCGAACAGCGCGAACGCGGCGACCAACAGCACCGCGATCCCGCCGGACGCGGCCCGCCGCAGCGCCGGGGTCGGCGCCGGTACGCGCACGGTGCAGAGCAGGCCGATGAGCGTGGGCAGGGCCAGCAGCCACGGCACGCGCCAGAGCACCACCGAGATGCCGCTCAACGCGCTCAGCACCTCGAGCACGCCGGGCACGAACAGCACGCTCATCGCCAGGGTGGCCCCGGCGGCGAGCAGCGCGGGCGTACGCCGACGGGCGAGCAACGCCCCGCACCACAGCGCCAGGCCACTGATCACCCCGACCACGCCGAACAGCAGGGTCCGCTTGTAGGTGTACGCCGCGTCGAAGAAGGCGTCGTCCGCGCCGGTCGCGGCCATCCCGCCGAGCAGCAGACGGGAGACCACGAGAGAGCCGATCGGGTACGCGAGGGCGGCGACCGCCGCGACGACGGCTGCCTTCCAGCGACCGACCAGCAGCATGGCGAAGCCGGCCGCGCCGACGAGCATCGGCAGGATGATCGCCGCGGTGTTGGTGAGCCCGATCGCGGTGACGGAGAGCGCCACGATGAGCACCAGGCTGCGCCGCGACCGGTTGTCGAACCACTCGGTCAGGTAGAGCCACATCAGCGGGATGACCGCCGAGACGAACATGCCCTTGCCCTCGTGCAGCCGGGGCAGGTGGAACGTGCCCAGCGCGGCGTCCCCGCCGGCCACGAGGTAGAGGTACGCGACCGCCACGGTGAAGGCCAGCACCGGACGCCGCGGGGCCCACCGGTGCGTCAGCCGCCACAGCGCCAGCACCGCGATCACCGCCATGATCGGCAGCAGCACGTACCAGAGGGCCGAACTGGCGTGGATGCCGACGACGTGTGCGAACGCGCCGTCGAAGACCTCGATCGACGGAATAGGCGGCTGGGAGCCCATGGCCGGCAGCACGTTGTCGGAGAACAGGAAGTCGTTGAGCGGAATCAGGTCACGCTCGGCGATCCACACCGACTTGCCGACGTAGTAGACGTCGTCCGGGGTGTTGCGGGCCAGGAAGAGCGAGGAGACGCCGACCAGGACCGAGATGACGAGCGCGTACGCCGACTGCCCCGCGGTGGGCGCCGGGGCGGCCGGGCCGGGCGTCGGGCCGCTCAACCAGGCCTGGCGTACCAGCAGGAGCCCACCGACGGCCGCGACCAGGCCGAACACGGCCGGGATCCACCACGGGACGCTGTCGCTGGTGCCGGCCACGCCGGCGGTGACGGCGGCCACGGCGGCGGCGACCAGGACCCCGACCAGCAGGCGGCGGTCGGCGGCGGGCGGTGCGCCGACGGACTCCTCGGGAGCCGTCGGAGCGCTGTCGTCCGGGGTGCTGTCGGTGCCGGCGCGGCGGCGGGCGCGCAGCACGGCCACGACCGCGAGCACCACACAGGCCACCAGCCAGATCCGGAAGGTCACCGACGGACGCAGGTCTCCCAGGAAGGCCAGGTGGTAGAGCACGGTGAAGAGCGCGAACGCGATCACGGCGCCGTCGGTGAGCAGCGCCGGAGTGACGGCCACCAGCGCGCGCACCCGGGACGTCACCGCGCGGGAGTTGGCGGGTCGGGCTGCCGGCCCGGTCCGCGGCGCCGGGTCCGGTTCGGCGGGCGCTACGGCGATGCTGTCGACGTTGGCCACGGGCATCCTTACTCGTCAGGCGGATGAGGGGCGTCGGCACGGTGACGGCCGGGTGTCAAGGGGGCAGCGTAGCGGAGTCGGGCGCGATGGCCGCTGCTACCGACGGTCGTGTGTCCGGGTGCTGGTCAACCCGACATCGGGGCGGTCCGGGGACGGGGCAGCACGCTGTCGGCGCCCAGCCCGGCCGCCACGGATTCGACCAGGTTGTCGAGGTAACCGTCGGTGAGCGGAAGCCGGGCGATGGCCAGCCGCCAGTAGAGCGGACCCACGATGAGGTCGACGGCGGCGTCCACCTCGGTGTCGGCGGGCAGCTCGCCGCGTTGCACGGCACGGGTGACCAGGCGACCGCCGATCTCCTGCTGCCGGACATGCAGCACCTGACGCAGGGTCGCGTCGATGCTGGGATTGCGGGCGGCCTCGGCGAGCAGGTCCGGGATGATCTGCGACGCCAGTGGGTGCCGCAGCGCGTGGGCCACCGCCTGGAACAGCAGCGCGAGGTCGCCGCGCAGGGTGCCGGTGTCCAGCGCGGGGAGCTTGCCGTGCGCGGCGGCGGCGACGATCTCCAGCACCAGGTCGAGCTTCGAACTCCACCGGCGGTAGATCGCCGTCTTACTGACGCCGGCCCGCCGGGCCACCGCCTCGATGGAGAGCCGGCCGTAGCCGACCGCGGCGAGCTCCTGCATCAGCGCGCGGCGGATTGCCGTGGTGATCTCGTCGCGCAGCACCGCCGCGCCGGCCGGCACCCGCCTCTTTTCGGTGGTCATCGGGGGCTCTTATCGCAGGTCACGCCGGATAGCGTAGCGCAACGACGGTACGGTTGCGTCCCGACGTGTTTCGGACTACTGTCCTCGCAGCGACGAGGCGGCGCCCCGCGCACACGTCCCACTAGGATTCGATCGTCGCGAGCAACCCCCGTCTGCACGAAAGATCGGAGCGCCATTTCCATGGCCACCACCGCGCTGGTCGACCCCGACACGGGCCTGACCCAGGCGCAGCTGGCCGCTCGGCACGGGCTCCGGGTCGCCGGTGAGCGCCCCAGCCTCGTCGAGTACAGCCGCCGACTATGGGCCTACCGGCACTTCATCGCCGCGTACGCCAACGCCAAGCTCGTCGCCTCTTACAGCAACGCCAAGCTGGGTCAGCTCTGGCAGGTGCTCACCCCGCTGACCAACGCGGCGGTCTACTACCTGATCTTCGGGGTGGTGCTGGCACAGAACAGCAGCATCCCGAACTTCATCGCCTACCTGACCACCGGGCTGTTCATCTTCAACTTCACCCAGAGCGCGGTCCTGGCCGGCACCCAGGCGATCAGCAGCAACCTGGGGCTGATCCGGGCGCTGCACTTCCCCCGGGCCAGCCTGCCGCTGTCCACCACCATCACCCAGTTCCAGCAACTGCTGGCCTCGATGGTGGTGCTCGTCGGCATCGTGCTGGTCACCGGCGAGCCACTCACCTGGGAGTGGTTGCTGATGGTGCCGGCCCTGCTGTTGCAGGCGGTGTTCAACGCCGGCGTGGTGCTGGTGGTGGCCCGGCTGGGCTCCAAGTCGAGCGACCTGAAGCAGGTCATGCCGTTCATCATGCGCACCTGGATGTACGGCTCCGGTGTGCTCTACAGCGTCAGCCTCTTCGAGCGGCTGCCCGGCTGGGCGACCACCCTCGTGCAGTACAACCCGCTGCTGGTCTACATCGAGCTGGCGCGGTACGCGCTGCTCGAGGAGGCACCGCTGCTCAACGAGTCGCTGGCCCAGCTCTGGCTGGTCGGCGCCGGTTGGGCGCTGGTGGCCGGCATCGGCGGTTTCATCTACTTCTGGCGCGGCGAACAGGAGTATGGACGTGGTTGAGCGATTCGGCACCCCCATCGAGGCGGCCCCCATCGAGGCGAGCGCGACGATGACCCGGACGCAGGAGCGCATCCCGACCGTGGTCGTGGACGACGCGCACATCATCTACCGGGTGCACCAGGGCGCCTCGGGCGGCACCACGCCGGTGGCCGCGCTGCGCCGGCTGGTCAAGCGCACCCACGCGCCGAACATCCGGGAGGTGCACGCGATCAAGGGAGTCTCCTTCACCGCGTACCGGGGCGAGGCGATCGGGCTGATCGGCACCAACGGCTCCGGCAAGTCCACCATCCTGCGGGCCATCGCCGGCCTGCTGCCGGTCAACCGGGGTGCCATCCACACCCAGGGGCAGCCGTCGCTGCTGGGCGTCAACGCCGCCCTGCTCAACGACCTCTCCGGGGAGCGCAACGTCGTGCTCGGGTGCCTGGCCATGGGCATGCACCCCGACGAGGTGGCCAAGCAGGCCGCGGGCATCATCGACTTCTCCGGGATCAACGAGCGGGGTGACTTCGCCAGCCTGCCGATGCGCACGTACTCGTCCGGCATGGCGGCCCGGCTGCGGTTCTCCATCGCCGCCGCCAAGAAGCACGACGTGCTGCTGATCGACGAGGCGCTCGCCACCGGTGACAAGGGCTTCCGCAAGCGCAGCGAGCAGCGGGTGCGGGAGCTGCGCGAGGGCGCGGGCACGGTGTTCCTGGTCAGCCACCAGCTCTCCTCCGTACGGGACACCTGCGAACGGACGATCTGGCTGGAATCGGGCCTCATCCGGATGGACGGCCCGACCGACGAGGTCATCCGGGCATACGAGGCGTACGCGAACAGCAAGTAGAGTGCCGGCGAACGTCCGGCATCGACACGGCACCTGAGGACCGCGTCGCCCGCGTTGGGGCGGCGCGGTCCGCGCGTTAAGGTTCATTCCGTCGCCGCTCGGGCGGAACCTTCCGTTAACGCATCCCTGAGAGTGAGGATCCGGCAATGACGCAGGACCAGACCACTGGCCCGGACGCCGAAGCGGAGACCCCGACCCCGTGGCGGCCCTCGCGGACAGTGGCGGTGGTTCTGGCCGGAGGCACCGGGACCCGCCTGGGTCTCGGCATCCCGAAGCAGCTACTCAAGATCGCCGGTAAGCCGATCATCGAGCACACCCTGGCGGTCTTCGAGGCGGCACCGGAGATCGACGAGATCATCGTGCTGATGGCCACCGGTCACGTCGACGACGCCCAGCAGATCGTCGACAAGGCCGGCCTGCGCAAGGTCACCAAGGTGATCGAGGGTGGCGACACCCGCAACGCCACCACCCGGATCGCGCTCGACGCGGTCGGCCCGCAGGACTGCAACATCCTGTTCCACGACGCGGTCCGCCCGCTGCTCAGCGGCCGGATCGTGCGCGAGTGCGTCAACGCGCTCTGGAGCTACGACGCCGTGGACGTGGCCATCCCCTCCGCGGACACGATCATCCAGGTGGACGAGAACGACTGCATCACCGACATCCCGGTGCGCTCCCGGCTGCGCCGGGGCCAGACCCCACAGGCGTTCCGCTCCCCCACCATCCGGGAGGCGTACCGGATCGCCGAGGGTGACCCGAACTTCGCCGCCACCGACGACTGCGGCGTGGTGCTGCGCTACCTGCCCGGCACCCCGATCAAGGTGATCGACGGTTCGGACGAGAACATCAAGGTCACCCACCCGGTCGACGTGCACCTGGCGGACAAGCTCTTCCAGCTCGCCGCGGCGCAGGCCCCCCGGCTGACCGACCACCGCAGCTACAGCGAGGAGCTGACCGGCCGCACCATCGTGGTGTTCGGCGGCAGCTACGGCATCGGCCACGAGTTGACCGAGCTGGCCCGTCGCTTCGGCGCGCAGGTCTTCCCGTTCAGCCGTTCCAGCACCGGCACCCACGTGGAGCGGGCCGAGGACGTCGAGGCCGCGCTGACGACCGCGTTCGAGGCGACCGGCCGGATCGACCACGTGGTGGTCACCGCCGGTGTCCTGGAGCGGGGCGAACTCGCCGAGATGGACGAGGAGACCATGGCCCGGGTGCTCCAGGTCAACTTCGTCGGCCCGGTGACCATCGCCCGCCAGGCGCTGCCCTACCTGCAACAGACCAAGGGCCAGTTGCTGCTCTACACCTCCAGCTCCTACACCCGGGGCCGGGCCCGCTACGCGCTCTACTCGGCCACCAAGGCGGCCCTGGTCAACCTCACCCAGGCGCTCGCCGACGAGTGGGCCGACGTCGGCGTCCGCGTCAACTGCATCAACCCGGAGCGCACCGCCACCCCGATGCGCACGCGGGCCTTCGGCGAGGAGCCGGAGCACACCCTGCTCGCCGCGGAGGCAGTCGCCCAGTCGTCGCTCGACGTGCTGATCTCCGACCTGACCGGTCAGGTGATCGACGTACGCCGGGCACCCGGCGACGGGCCCACGCCGACCGTGCCGGCCCAGGCCGGAGCGGCCCGGGTCGAGACGCCGTCCGGCGCGACGTCCCCGAACTGACGCCGACGGCTGCGGAACCACGAACGGAGCGACATGCGCGGCGACCTGGTCCGAAAGCTGGCCGCCCGGTGCCTGACCACCGGGTTGGCCGTGCTGGCCTTCGTCGTGCTGGCGCTCACCGGCGCCACCGGCTGGGGGCTGGCGCTCGCCGTCGCCGCGCTTGCCGCCTCGGCCGCCGAGCAGCGGATCCGACCGGGCGCCGACCTCGTGGCGGAGACCACGTTGGTCGCCGCCGCGGTCCTGGTCGGCTACTCCCGGCGGCTTGACGACGGGCTCGACCTCGCGCTCGTCGCCACCGGGCTGGTCCTGCTGGGGCTGGTGCTGCTGGTGGGGCCGCTGCGTACCGCCGGCGGTCTGGAGATCCGGTCGGCCAACCTGCCGGTGCGCGCCTGGACGCCGCTGATCGCCGACCGGCTCGGCACCGCTCTGCTCGGGTTGCTCGCCGTCGTGGCGCTCGCCGCCGCGCTCGCTCTGCCTGCAGGTGTGGCGCTCGCCGCGAGCCTGCTGGTCGGGGTGGGCGCCGGAGCGGTCGCACTGGACCTGGCCCGGCGGCGCTTCCGGCCGGGGGCCGGAGGCGGCACGGTGGCCGCCGCGCTGCGCCGGCACCAGCCGGAGTTCCTGCTCTACTTCTCCGCGCCCCCCGGGTCGGAGTACCAGGTCACCATGTGGCTGCCGTACCTGGAACGGATCGGCCGGCCGTTCCTGGTCGTCGTGCGCGAACCGGAGTTCCTGGCCCCGATCGCGGCGGCCACCGACGCCCCGGTGGTCTACTGCCCCACCCTGCGGGCGATGGACGAGGCGTTGGTGCCGAGCCTGCGGGTGGCGTTCTACGTCAACCACGGGGCGAAGAACAGCCACTGCGTCCGCTTCACCCAGCTCACCCACGTGCAGTTGCACCACGGCGACAGCGACAAGGCGCCGAGCGCCAACCCGGTGTCGGGGATCTTCGACCGGATCTTCGTGGCCGGGCAGGCGGCGATCGACAGGTACGCCCGCGCCGGGGTGCAGATCCCGGCGGACAAGTTCGTGGTGGTGGGTCGCCCCCAGGTCGAGTCGATCGAGGTACGCCCGGAGCCCGCGCGCGGGCTGGCGCACCCGACGGTGCTCTACACCCCCACCTGGACCGGGCACCACGCCGACGCCGACTACTGCTCGCTGCCGGTGGCCGAGAAGCTGCTGCGGGGGCTGCTGGAGCGCGGCGCCACGGTGATCCTGCGGGCCCACCCGTACACCGCGCAGAACCCGGCGTCGGCCCGCCAACTGGGCCGCCTGACCGAGCTGCTCGCCGCCGACCGGGCCCGCACCGGCCGCCAGCACGTGGTCGGGGCGGCGGCTCGGGAGCTGAGCCTGACCGAGTCCGTCAACGCGGCCGACGCGCTGGTCTCCGACGTCTCCGGGGTGATCTCGGACTTCCTCTACTCCGGCAAGCCGTACGCCGTCACCGACATGGGCGGCGAGGGCGACCGCTTCGTACAGCGGTTCCCGCTGGCCGGGTCCGGTTACGTGCTGCGCCGGGACATGTCCAACGTGGACGGGGTGCTGACCGCGCTGCTGGACACCGACCCGCTGGCCGAGACCCGTTGGGCCACCCGCCGCCGCTACCTGGGTGACTTCCCGGCCGAGTCGTACGCCGAGGCGTTCCTGAGCGCCGCCCGCCGGGAGCTGGCACCGGCCGAGACACAGGCCGCGCCCGCGCCGGCGTAGCCGATCAGCGGTACGGATCCAGCAGCGCCAGCACCGCCGCCGGGTCCTCCACGTGCGCGTTGTGCCCGAGACCGGGCAGCGTGGCGACGGGTACGCCGTACTCCTTGAGCTGTTCGTCGGTGACCATCGGGTCGTTCTCCCCGCGCGCCAGCACCACCGGCACGTCGGTCGCCGCGAGCAGCGCGGCCAGGTCGGGCTCGCCGACGGCGAAGGCGCTCGGGTCCATGGCGAGGCACCACCGGCCGTCGATCTGACGCAGCCCCGCGTCCACCACCGGGTGGTCCGGTGGGACCAGGCCGACGAGCCCGGAGACGCGCAGGTAGCGGCGTGCCGCCTCGGCGCGGGTCGCGAACCAACTGACCGGGCGGGCGGCGAGGTCGGCGGCGCGGGTCAACTCGTCGGGTGACCACTGTGCCTTGATGCCGAGGCCGACGGCCGCGTCGACAGGCATCCCGGCGTCGCGGGCGGCGAGAGCCAGGCCGACCACCCCACCCAGCGAGTGCCCCAGCACGACGAACCGGTCGTCGGGGGCGAGGGCCTGCCCGATCCGCTCAGCGAGACCAGCGAAGGAGTACGAGGGCAGTGGCGGCGCCCAGCCGTGGCCGGCGAGGTCCGGTGCCAGCCACCGCCCGGGCCAGTGCTGCTCGAGGTACGGCGCCCAGGGCAACCACACGTCCCCGGTCGCCCCCATGCCGTGCAGCAGCAGCAGAACCGGCCTTCTACCACCCGATTTCTCCACCACGGCCGCAGTCTGCCACGGTTCACGGCCAGGTACGAGAGCCGCCGACGACGGACCGCGCAGACAGACGCCGCGGGCGCCGGCCCCTTGTGGGAGACGGCGCCCGCGGCGGTAAGGGTGCCCGGGTCAGGCGGAGTAGCCCCGGCTGGTGATCCAGTTGGCCAGGTCGATCGTGGTGATCCAGTACGACGGGTCGGTCGGGTTCGCCGAGTCGGCGATCCGCACGGTGCGGCCGTTGTCCTTGTAGCCGACGACGGCGATGTAGTGCCCGCCGCCGTAGGAGTGCCAGCCGCCGTCGGTGTCGGCGGCGTCTCCGACGACGTTCGCCACCACGCCACGGCCGTCGGTGATGGCCTTCACCACGTCTGCCTGGAGCCGGTCCATCTGCGCCGGGCTGGGCGCGCCGGGGAACATCCGGGTGCGGTACGGGGAGCCCTTCACCTCGGCGTTGAGCACGCGGGTGGTGTCCTCGGCCGAGTTGGTGCCCATCTCGGTGGTGCCCAGCTCGGCGCCGAGCTCCTCCTGGGTGCGGTCGATGCCGGCGGCGCTGAGCGCGTTCCGGGTGGCCGCCGGGCCGCAGTTGTAGTAGGTGTTCTGCGCCTCGTAGTCGTAGTCGAGCACCTTCGTCGCGGGGGGCTTCGGCGGCGTCGGCTTACGGGTGAGGTCCGGGTTGCTCTTGGCCTTGGCGGCCGGCGACGCGGCATCTGTGGTCGGGGCGGCCGTGGTCGGCGCGGCGCTAGCCGAGGGGGACGCGTCCCGAACCTCGCCGCTGGAGGCGGCGACGTCGCTGCGCATCTCGGCGACCGTGGTCGCGGTGCGCTGGCTGGCCGGGGCGTGGTCGGCGGTGGTGAGCAGGGCGCCGGTGGTGGTGGCGATCGCGAGGGCCGCGGCGGAGGCGGCAACGATCTGGTACGGGCGCTCGCTGGCGAGACGGCGGAGTTGACGCTGCAGGGTGTGCTTCACGGGGTCCTCCACGGATCAGGGGGAGAGCGGCGCACCGGGGCCGGACCGGTATCCGGGCAGGCGCCAGCACGCGGACCGTGGTCCGCGGATGGTGAACCGCTCAGGGGAACGCCCGGCGCGGCCGGGCGGGAAAGGCGATGACCCGGGGGTCAGCTCACCGTCACGTGACGAATGAGCGGGTGCACCGCCGCGCCGTGGAGGCGAGGGAACAACCGAGGGGTGGAAAGGTGCTGCACGAGGAGTGACTCCTTCCGACACCGCCTACCGGGTTAGCTGACGGATTCGGGCGGGAAGATCGCCCTACCGCGGGCCGTGGCTCGCGGATTCACCCCGGACTTACTGATGGGTCCCCGGTTCGTAGATCACGATTAAGCGGGTCGATGCGGCGTCGCTTCCTGCGATCGATTACCGCATCGGACGTGACGACACTACTGGCCGCTCCGCACCCTGCCAAGCCAGGTTCACCTGTGTAAACCCCAATTGGCGGAACAATTTCTGCGCGTATTGCCGATGACGTGACTCGATGGGACAACCGGTTACGGCGGCACCGATGGGCGACAACCGGACAGGGCGCAAACAACCGCACCGCATTCACCGGAACAATCCCACCAACCGCGCCGGACGTCCGATTCACCACACCCGTGACCGGCCTCACATCACGGATCGGGCTCAACCCACCCGGGCCGGCCGCCACCGTGCCACGAGGGCGGGACGCAACGCCCGGGCCACCGACCGCGGCGCGGGCGCCGGGGTCGGGTGCAGCCTGGCCTTCGCCGCGTACGCCTCCTCGGCGAGAACACGAGCGGACTCGGCGGCCAACTCCGCGTCCCGCCAGGCGGCCCGTTCCCGGCCGGCGGCAGCCTGGTAGTCGACCAGCCGCGCGTCCCGGACCACCCTGCTGATCAGCGCCTCCTGCTCGACCGGGTGTCGCCGGGAATCCCAGCCGTTCCGGTGGCCGAACACGTCGCCGAGCTGCGCCATGGTGAGGTCGCCCCGCCAGTAGGCAGCCATCGCCGCCCGGTGCAGATAGCGCTCCCGGGCGGCGTACTCGGCGGGGGTGTGCGGCGTCTGCGGGGTGGGCAGCATCGCGGCGCCGGCGAAGCGACGCGCGGCGGTGTCCGCCTCGTCGTACCCGGTCCAGGCCCGCTCCAACTCCTCCTGAGCGGTCAGCCAGGCGGCCCGTCGCCGCCTGGCGGTGGTGGCCGCGCCGGCCGCGGCAACGGCCACCTCCTCGGCGTAGCGGCGCCGGTCGACCGCCTCGGCGGCGGCCACCTCCCGCGCGGTGGGCGCGGCCGGGAGCGGATCGTCAGCGGGCCGGTCCCGTTCGGGGCGGGCGGCAAGCACGGTGAGCAGGCCCAGGGTCAGCAGGAACAGCGTCGACCAGATGGCGGCGGCCTGCGGCACCTCGGTCACGAACTGGTAGAAGACAGCGGTCTCCATGGTCGGCACCTCGGGGAGAGAGCAGTGCGATGGGGGCCCGCGCCGACCGGCGGGCCACGGCGGGGCCACGGGTCAGCGGGGTAGGAGGCTTGTGGGTCGACAGGGCGCGGCGACGGGACGGTCGTCCCGGTGGCTCAGCGCCCGGGCGGGGCTCGGGGAGCCCGACCGCTCGCCCGGTCGAGCAGGGGCAGCGGCTCGGACCCGGCCGCGCGCACCGGCAGCACCCCGGCCACCACGGTGCCCTCGTCGCCGGGGAGCGCCACCGGCGTGCCGACCGACCATGCCGGCACCGACTCCTCGGTGGCCTCCGGAGGTATCGCCGAGGCCGACCGCGCCACCCCCGGCGCCTCGGCGTGGCGGCAGGAGGCCTCCAGCGGCCCGGCAACGACGGCGGCCGGCACCGCGCCGAACGTCGACAGCGGGCTGGGCATCGACCCGGCGGCCGTGGCCGGGCCCGCGCCGAGCGCCAGGGCCGCGACGACGGCGAGGCTGGTCAGCACCCGCGTCGCCCAGCGCGCCACCCACCACAGCGGACAGGGTGAACGCAACCGGAAGCACGTACCCACGCTACCGTCGCACCGACCCGGGCGCACCGACCACGGGCGTGTCGGACGACGCCGCGCCGACCCCGCTGACCAGGGTGGACGCTGTCAGCGCCGGTCGACGTACGCTGATCGACCGACGGCCGGACCGGCCCCGTCGGCGGCCCCGCTCCGGGCTTCGCCCGCGGTGTCGTCGCCGGCTGCACGTTGCCGGGGCACGGGCGCCGGACGGGCCGCACGGCGCGGCGCCAGGCGACGCATCATCGGGGTCTCGACGAAGCGGTGCAGCAGGCCGGCGAGGACCAGGTTCGCCACCAGGAAACCGAGCACCACGGCCGGGCCACGCCAACCTCCGAAGCCGACCCCCCAGGTGCCGCTCCAGCGCAGCACGCTCGTCATCACCAGCACGTGCACCAGGTAGAAGGCGAACGAGACCTCACCGAGCCACACCAACGGCCGGGACCGCCACGGCGAGCGCCGACCGCGCACGTCCGCGTCCGCGGCGGCGGTGATCACCAAGAGGTACGCGACCGCGAGCAGCGTGGTCCACAGCTCGGCACGGATCCACTGCGCCGCCGCCACCCAGATGACCACGAAGATCCCGCTGGCCACGCCCAGACCGGGACCGCGCCAGAGACCTCGACGCATCAACTCGGCCGCCACCGCGCCCAACCAGAACTCCAGCGACCTGGTCAGCGGGAAGACCTGGGTGAACCACCACCGGCTCACCTCCGGCACCAGCTCCTGCGCCGGCCAGAGCGCGAGGATCAGCAGCGGCAGTACGACGACGAGCGCCCAGAGCAGCTTCGGCCGGGCCCGGCGCAGCAGCGGCAGCACCAGCGGCAGACAGAGGTAGAAGAAGAACTCGCAGGAGAGCGACCAGCTGACCGTGTTGATGCTGTAGAACCAGCCCGGCCGAGGGTCCCACGCCTGCAACAGCAGCAGGTTCTCCAGCGCGGCGGCCGGGAGGACCGGGTCGGCGAACCACCAGGCCACCACGAGCGTCGCGGCCCACAGCACCAGGTGGTTCGGGTAGATCTTGGCGACCCGCCGCCGCCAGAAGGTACGCCGGGAATCCCCCGGGCGAGCCGACCAGACCAGCACGAAACCGCTGAGGATGAAGAAGAACTGCACCCCGGAGAGGCCGAGGGTGAACAGCGCGTCGACAACCGCCTTGTAGTCCGGCTCGGCGATGATCCGCATCGTCCCGGCGTGGAAGCCGAAGACCAGCAGCGCGGCGATCCAGCGCAGCCCGGTCAACGACGGCAGCCGGGGCGGGGCGGGCACGGACCGCGCGGCCGACACCGCCGCGGCGCTCGTCATGCCGGGATCCCGACGATCGGCAGGGTCACCAGCACTGTCGTGTCCTCCTCGGCGCGGCGTCGGACGGCACGACGGCGACGCCCGCGGCGGCCCGGCAGAGCCGCACCGAGGCACCCTACCGGGTCACTCCCGGGTGAACCGGACGTGTCCCACCCGCCCCACCAGCCGGCGATCCCCGGACCGGGAAACGCCCGCCGACCGCCGTTAACCTTCCGCTGGGCGGGAGTTCAGTGATTCCACAGTCAGCGGCAACGTCAGGTTCCGGGGCCGGCCACCCGGGTCGTCGAACGTGGCGGACGTGGTCAATCAGCCGACGCACGCACCGCTGCTGAGCATCATCGTGCCCGTGTACGGCGTCGAGGCGTACCTGTACCAGTGCCTCGAGTCGATCAGGGCCGACATCCCGGTGGCCGAGTCGGACGCGGTCGAACTGGTCGCCGTCGACGACGCCTCCCCGGACGGCTGCGGCGACATGCTCCGCTCGTACGCGGCCGGCCGCGACGGCGTCCGCGTCGTGCACCTGAACACCAACGTGGGGCTGGGGCTGGCCCGCAACGCCGGACTCGACGTCGCCACCGGCAGGTACGTCTGGTTCGTCGACAGCGACGACTGGTTGCCGCCGGGCACGATCGCCGCGGTGCTGGACCGGCTGCGCCAGCACCAGCCCGACGTGCTGATGCTCGACCACCTGCGGGTGCACGAGGACGGCCGCCGGGAGGTCGACGCCAGCAGCCCACTGCTGCGCGGAATCACCGGCGTCACCCGGCTGGCCGACCAGCCGCAACTGCTGCGGGTGCAGCACACCGCCTGGAACAAGGTGGTCCGCCGGGACTTCATGAACGAGTTGGAACTGCGGTTCTTCCCCGGCTGGTACGAGGACATCCCGTTCAGCCACCCCCTGCTCATCGGGGCCGAGAAGATCTCCGTGCTGGACCGGGTCTGCTACCTGTACCGCCAGGGCCGCCAGGGCGCGATCACCTCCACCCGCAGCGGCCGGCACTTCGACGCCTTCGCCCAGTACGAGCGGCTGATGGACTGGGTCACCCGGAAGCACCCGGACGAGCGGTTGCAGGCCGAGCTGTTCGAGCTGATGATCAGCCACTATCTGGTGGTGGTGGGCAACGACGGTCGACTGCACCCGCACCTGCGCCGCGCCTTCTTCCGCCGGGCCGCCGCGCACTACCGCCGATACCTGCCCACCGGCGGCTACCCGCTGCCCCCGGGCGTGACCGGGCTCAAGCACCGCCTCGTCGGGCGGGGCGACTGGTTGGCGTACTCGGCGCTGCGCCAGGCCCACCGGGTCGCCGGCCGCCTGCGTCGGCCCGCCACGGTGGGCGGCGCCGACAGCGGTTCGCCCGCTGCCGACGAGGACGCGGGCCGAGGGGCCGACGCGACGCCGACGCGCGACGGTGGGCGCGCACCGCAGCGACACGACGCGTTGGCCGGCAACCGCCTGCCGTGACCGCCCCCACCGCACCGCACGCCGGGAGCCGGGGCGGCTCCCGGCGCCCTCGTTTTCCAGGTCGCCCACCCGCCGGGAGGGCGACGACAGCACCACCGCACCCCGGTGCGGACGTACCCGAGCAGAGGTCGGAATGACGGCGACAATCAAGATCGGACCGCACGCGGTCGGTGCCGGGGAGCGACCGTTCGTGGTCGCCGAGATGTCCGGCAACCACAACGGCGATCTGAACCGGGCGCTGGCCATCGTCGACGCGGTGGCCGAGAGCGGCGCGCACGCGCTCAAGCTCCAGACGTACCGGCCGGACACGATCACCATCGACGTCGACACCCCGGCGTTCCGGATCTCCAGCGGGCACTCGCTGTGGGGCGGGGAGAACCTGTACCGCCTCTACGAGCGCGCGCACACCCCGTACGAGTGGCACGCCCCGATCTTCGAACGGGCCCGCGAGCATGGCCTGACCGTCTTCTCGTCACCGTTCGACGCGACCGCCGTCGAGCTGCTGGAGTCGTTGGACGCGCCCGCGTACAAGATCGCCTCGTCGGAGCTTGTCGACCTGCCACTGATCCGGCTCGTGGCCAGCACCGGCAAGCCGATGGTGATCTCCACCGGGATGGCGACGGTCGCCGAGATCGACGCCGCCGTGCGCACCGCCCGAGACGGTGGCGCGGCGGGCATCATCCTGCTGGCCTGCACCGCCTCCTACCCGGCGCCGCCGGCCGACAGCAACCTGCGCCGGCTGCCGGTGCTGGCCGGGGCGTTCGACGTGGCCGTCGGGCTCTCCGACCACACGCCCGGCATCGGAGTGGCGGTCGCCTCGGTGGCGCTCGGCGCCTGCTTCATCGAGAAGCACGTCACCCTGGACCGGGCGGACGGCGGAGTGGACTCGGACTTCTCCCTGAACCCGGCGGAACTCACCGCCCTGGTCGCCGAGTCCGGCCGGGCGTACGCGGCACTTGGCGGCACCGCGATCGGCCCGACCCCGGCCGAGCGGGAGGGGCTGCGCTTCCGCCGGTCGCTCTTCGTGGTCGAGGACGTCCGGGCCGGCGACCCGGTGACCGCGCAGAACGTCCGTTCGATCCGGCCGGCCGGCGGGCTGCCCCCGGTGGAGATCGAGCGGGTCCTGGGCCGCACCTTCACCACCGACGTCCCCCGAGGAACCCCCCTGACCTGGAACCTCATCTAGCCCCGAACCCGCCCTCCCCGTCGGCTTCGCCTCGCCCCGAACCCGCCGTGCCCCGCCCCGCCCTGCCCCGCCCTGCCCTGCCCCGCCACGCCCTGCCCCGCCCTGCCCTGCCCCGCCACGCCCCGCCCCGCCCCGCCGATCATGGAGTTGTGGTGGGCGTTTCGCCCATCGGTGCCCCTTCTGGGGGGCACCACAACTCCATGATCGAGCGGAAGGGCAGGGCCTGGCCGGGGCCGGCCCGGCGATCTTGCACTTACTGTCCCGGCAGAAGGCGTGCAAGCCGCAATTCGACGTCCGAAAGTGCAAGATCGCGGGGGCGGGCAGGGCGGGGGCGGGCAGGGCTAGGGCGACAGGGGGAAGGGCGGGGGCGGGAGGGGCGGGCCGAAGCCGACGGTGATCACCAGGTCGGCCAGTCGCAGGGTCCGCCAGACCGCCGAGCCGTCGGCCGGCGCGCCCAGGCCGTGGCGACGCCACCAGATCGCGATCGGCACGTCGGCCAGCTTGCAGTAGCACTCGGCGCGGGTCCACCGGGCCCAGAAGTCACCGGCGCCGAACCGGCGGGCCAGTGCCGGGGGCACCGGGGCGCTGGCGCGCTCCGCGTCGATCGCCACCCGCCAGCCGGGCACCGACGGGCCGTACCAGCCGACGCAGCGTCCATCGTCGAGGTGACTGCGGGTCACCGCGTCGGCCACCGTGGCCGGTGACCCGATGCGTAGGTGCCGCTCGGCGGCGGCCAGCAGCGCCGGCACCGGGCGGGGCACGGCGGCGCCACCCGCCCCCGTCGACACGGCCGCCCGGACACCGCCACCCGGCCCCGTCACCACGGCCGCCCGGGCACCGCCACCCGGCCGGACTGGTTGCCCCACAAGGGGACCTGGCCGCAGGTCAGATGGCGGCGGCACCGTCCACCACGATGACCTGGCCGTTGATGTTTGTGTGCTCCCGCAGCAGCATCCGCACCACGGGCGTGACCTCCTCCGGCTCGGTCAGGTGACCGGTCGGGGTGCGGCGCACGATCTGGTCGAGCTGGGTCGGGCCGAGCACGGCGGACATCTCCGAGGCGAAGAAGCCGGGCGCGACCGAGTTGACGAGCATCCGGCCGCCCAGCTCGCGGGCGAGCGAGCGGGTGGCGGCGTCCATGCCGCCCTTGGTGGCCGAGTACGCGACGAGACCCGGGAAACCGCGCTGCCCGCAAATGGAGGTGATGTTGACGATCCGCCCGCGCAGCCCCTTGGCGAGCATCCGGCGGATGACCAGCCGGGTCAGCTGCAGCGGGGCCGTCAGGTTGGTCTCGATGATCCGGGCGATGTCGTCGGTGGCGGTGTGCGCGTGCAGGGAGTCCTGCCCCATGGCGGCGTTGTTGACGATGCCGTCGATCGGGCCGAGACGCTGCTCCACCTCCCGGACGAAGCTCTGCGCGGCGCGCAGGTCGGTGACGTCCACCGAGCCGACGTGCACCCGGTCGGGGTGCTCGGCGGCGAGCTTCTCCAGCTCCGGGGTGATGGTGCGGGCGAACGCGGCCACGCGTACGCCCGCGTCGAGCAGGTCGGTGACGATGGCCAGACCCAGGCCACGGGAACCACCGGAGACGAGGACCACGGAGCTGGGCGGGACGAGCTGGGTGTCGGTGGGCTCAGACATCGCTCTTCAGGGTCTCCTTGACGGGAATGTCGGTCAGGACGCGGATGCGGCGCGGCACCGCGTGCTCGGGTAGCCGGTCGGCGCACCAGCGGACCAGCGCGGCCTCGTCCGGCACACCGGCGTCGGCGCCGGACGGGTCGACGGCGGCGAGGACCACCTCGGCGACCACCATCCGCCCGAGCACCGGGGCACGGCGGCCGGTCACCCGGGCCCAGGCCACCGACGGGTGCTCGGCCAGCACGCCGCGGACCACACCTGCGGAGACCTTGCTGCCGCCGACGTTGATCTCGTCGGAGTCCAGCCGGCCGGTGATCAGCACCCGGCCGTCGAGCACCTGCACCCGGTCGCCGGTGCGGACCGGGCCGGCGAGACCGGCACCGTGGTACGGGGAGGTGACCACCAGCTCGTCGTCGCGGACGGAGAGCGTCGGTCGGCCCGGGGTTTCCCGGTCCAGCCAGTCGACCGGGAACCCGGCCCGCCCGTCGTGCACCACAATGGACGCACCGACCTCGGAGGAGGCGTAGATCCAGGAGATCCGGGCCGTCGGGAAGATTTCCCGTAGCTGGTCCAGGATCGCCTGGTCCACCGGCTCTCCACCGAGGGTGATCTGGCGCAGCGGCACCCGGGCCAGCGCGTCGGCGTCGCGGTAGAGGGTGCGACGCCAGAAGGTCGGGGTGCCGGAGGCCGCGTCGACCCCGTGCGCGGCCGCGACCGAGGGCCAGTCGTCCAACTCGTCGGGCTCGACCACCACCAGGTGCTGGCCGGGCTGGGTCAGCGACAGGGTGACCACCTGCCACCAGGCGTACGTGCCGGGGGCGTACGGGCAGAGCCAGGTGCGGTCCGGCTGGTCGGCTCGCACGGTGGTCAGCGTGTCGAGGGTGTGCCCGACCCGCTTGGGACGCCCGGTGGAGCCCGACGTCAACAGCCAGAGCCGGCCGGGCTCGGCGGCTCGTGGCCGGGCCGGCACGCCCGGGTGCACGCCGTCGTCGTCGAGGACGCCGACGGTGAACCCGGCCTCCGACAGCTCGGCGCGCATCACCGCGTCGACCCGACTCTCGGTGCTGAGCAGCAGTTCGGTGCCGTACACGGCGTGCTGCCGCGCCGCGGTGAGCGCGTGCACCGCGGCGTGGGCGAGCACCGCGCCCGGGTCGGGCAGTGCGGGCGTGGGCAGCGAGCGCCAGGTCAGCGCGGCGCCACCGACGACGAGCCGGTTGTCGACACCGGCCGGCTCCGCGTGCCCGGCGGCGGGGTGGCGCGACGTCGCGACGGTCACTGGTGTTGAAGCTCGACGAGGAAGTCGAGGACGTCCCCGACGGTGGCGATGCGACGCAGCCCGGGGGCGTCGAAGTTGAGCTCCTCCCCCGTCTCGTCCTCCACCCGCAGGGCCAGTTCGGAGAAGTCGAGCGACCGGAAGCCGATCTCCCGCAACTGCGCCGCGTCGTCCGCGGGCAGCTCCTTGTCCTGGTTCTTCAGCACCTGAGCCATGAGGTCGCGGATCTGCGCGCGACTCAATTCGTTCATGCGGCGCAGTCTACAACCCAACGAATGGATATCTGATTTCCAGGTGGGCCCGGGTAAGGTGCCGGGGCCCGACGTGAACGGCTAGGAAAGCGAGACGCACGTGCTGCGCGAAGCGACGGCGGACGACGTTCATCTGATGTTGTCCTGGCGTAATCAGGAAACCAATCGACAGGTCAGCAAGACCAGTCACGAGATCACCGCCCAGGAGCATGCCAGGTGGTGGTCGGCGGTCCGCGAGGACCCGTCCCGGCGGGTGCTCGTGTACGTCCGCGACGACCGTCCCTGCGGCGTGGTCACCTTCTTCGACCTGCGGCTGGACGGTCCCCGTACCGGCGCGTGGGGCTTCTATCTCGACGCCGACGGGCTGGCCGGGCGGGACGAGACGCTGCCCGCCTGGTTGGGGGTCATGCGGGAGGCCGTCGAGTACGCCTTCGACGGGTTGCACCTGGACCGACTCGACGGCGAGGTGCTCGGCCACAATACTGTCGTACGACAGATGAACCGGCGTTTCCGATTCGTCGAGGGCACCCCACGGCAGGAGCTTTCCGACGGCCGCGAAATCACGGTCATCCCGATTTCCCTGGCTCGGGCGGATCGCCGTCAGCGCTGATTGCAAGCCCTTTTCCGCGATGGACCGCAACCATTAATGGACCGTGTTCCCGGTGGTCATCCGCCGTTCACGAAACAGCGGTGCCCACCGGGCGGGTCAGGCCCGCCGCCAGGCGGCCCAGTGCTGCTCGGGGTTGCCGCCGAGGCGGACGAAGCCGTACGCGGTGCCGTCCCAGTCGTCGGCCTGCCCGGGTGCCCAGCGGGCGAACACCACCTGCGCCGCGGCCGGCGGCTGCCCGACGCCGAACCAGCGGACGTCGCTCCAGGTCACCTGATGGCTGAGGTTGAAGCGGAGGATGTAGTGCACGCCGGTTGAGGCCCACACCCGCTCGCCGGGGCGTACGCCCACGTCGGCCACCCGGGGCGTCGGGGCGGTCCTTTCGGCGGCCGGTCGCACGATCCCGTCGTCGATCACCTGCATCGTGACGAGGTTGACCGCGACGAGGGCACCGAGGATCGGCACCCGCAGGCGGGGCACCCGGGCCGCGGCGACGAGCAGCACGCAGCCGGCGATGCCGACGAGCGACCCGACCACCGGTCGCAGCTCCCGCAGGCCCCCGGTCAACGCCGCCAGGTCCGGGGCGCTGAAACCGCCGTACCGCAGCTGGTGACCCTGGCTGGCCACGTACGCGAGTCGGGCCGCGATCAGCGCACCGCCACCGACCAGCAGCGCGACCGCGACGGCCGCCCGGCGCAGCACCACCCGCCACCCGGCGGTGAACAGCACCCCCAGCCCGACGAGCAGCCAGAACGGCGCCAGCATCTGCACGTAGCGGCCGTAGATCGCGTCCAACGGCTTGCCGGTGATGCCGGACAGGATCACCGACGCGCCGCCGGCCACCCCGACGGTCACCGCGAGCGCCACGCCCATCGTCCAGCGGGCGGCGTCGCCGTGGCGGGGACGCCACAGCTCGCGCACGGCGCCGGCCCAGGCCACCCCCGCCATCCCGAACGTGATCACCACGAGGTACCAGAGCTGGGTGGTGACCGCCGCGCCCACCCGGACCACCCCCTGGGCGGAGGCGATCGCCTCGATCGTGCTGCCGCCGGGGGTGCTGCCGAGCAGGTAGACCCTGCCGCCGAGGTGACGGATGGCGGCCTCGTTGACGAGCGCCATGGCGAGCACCGGCAGCAGCGCCGCGAGCACCACGGGCGGGCTGATCCGGCGACGGACGAACAGCAGCAGCACCAGCCCGGCGTGCACCGCCACGATCACCAGGCCGCGCGAGTGCAGCAGGTGGAACCCGCCGACCAGCAGTCCGACGGTGGCGGCGGCGAACGGGCCGGGCCGGCGGATCCAGCGGTGCACGGCGAGCAGCCAGGCGACCACGAGCGGCGCCATCACCGCGTCGATCATGGCGACGCCCGCGTAGAAGGCGGTGGCCGGCAGGGTCACCGCCGCGACCGCGCCGAGCAGCGCGTACGGGCGGCGCAGCTCGAACAGACGGCGACCGAAGAGGTACGCCAGCGGCAGCAGTGTCGAGTTCACCATCGCGTTGATCAGCTGGACGAGACGGTAGCTGTCGGTGAAGTCCCGGTCCCCGAGGAACGCCGGCGAGATCAGCATCGGGTAGCCGACCCGGCGCAGCAGGTCGTTCTCGCTGCTGAAACCCCCCGGGCCACCGGCCAACGCGCGGGCGGTGTTCAGGTAGCTGTCCTCGTCGGTGTGGGCGATCGGCAGCACGATGTGTCGGGACCACCACATCCGCCAGGCCACACTGAGCACCCAACCGACGACGAGCAGCAGCGGCACCAGCCACCGCCGGGCGGGCCGGTCACTCGGCGTCTCGACCACCACCGCCGGCCGTTCGACCACGTCACTACCGGGTGCCATCAACGCCTCCAGAACTGCCGGCCGGGCCGGGCCCACGCGGATCCGACGAGCCCGTCGGCCGGCGGTGGTGACGCTGGGGGTGGCCCGCTCACACCACGCTGGCGTGAATGTCGGGTGAACACGGGAGCCGGCTGCGCGCGGGGCCGCCGGGTCGTTCGCGCGGTCACTGTAGCGGCCCGATCCGGCCTGGTCAGCCCCCATCCCGGGTGGTCGGAAGTGTTCGCCTGGGCGGTGTCCGCCATTCACGGGGGCAGGGGTCGCGGTTCACCCACGAGCGCCGGGGAGTTAACCCGCCATGGCTAGCGTGTCACCCCGGTCGGCCGGCCCAGGGCCGCTCGTTCATCCACGAACACGGGAGCACCACATTGAGTGAGTTGAATGGATCGTCCATTCTGATCACCGGCGGAACTGGTTCCTTCGGCAGGACGTTCCTCCGGCACATCCTCAACGAGGCCGACCCCGCCCGCGTGGTGGTGTTCTCCCGCGACGAGCTGAAGCAGTACGAGCTGCGCCAGCAGCTCGGCGACGACCCGCGGCTGCGCTGGTTCATCGGCGACATCCGGGACCGGCACCGCCTGACCCGGGCCATGCACGGCGTGGACCACGTCGTGCACGCCGCCGCGCTCAAGCAGGTGGACACCGCGGAGTACAACCCCTCGGAGTACATCGCCACGAACATCACCGGCTCCCAGCACGTCGTCGACGCGGCGATCGAGGCCGGCGTCAAGAAGGTCATCGCGCTCTCGACCGACAAGGCGTCCAGCCCGATCAACCTGTACGGCGCGACGAAGCTGGTCGGCGACAAGCTGTTCGTGTCGGCCAACCACTACGCCGCGCAGCACCCCACCCGGTTCGCGGTGGTGCGCTACGGCAACGTGGTGGGAAGCCGTGGCTCGGTCGTCCCGCTGTTCCGCCGGCTGGCCGCCGAGGGCAAGAGCCTGCCGATCACCGACAAGCGGATGACCCGCTTCTGGATCACGCTCGACCAGGCCGTGCAGTTCGTCATGGACTCGTTCGACCAGATGCAGGGCGGCGAGCTGTTCGTGCCGCGCATCCCGAGCATGCGCATCCTCGATCTGGTCGAGGCCGTGGCCCCGGACGCCACCACGCACGAGGTGGGGATCCGGCCGGGCGAGAAGCTGCACGAGGAGATGATCGCGCCCGACGACAGCCGGCGTACGCTGCGCGCCGACGGCCGGTTCATCGTCCAGCCGACCATCGCCACCTGGGGCTACCGACCGCCGGTCGACTGCGATCCGGTGCCGGACGGTTTCGCCTACCAGTCGGACACCAACGACGAGTGGCTCACCGTCGAGCAGTTGCGCGACATGCTCGGCATCAACGGGTGACGGGGATGCTCCCGTACGGCCGGCAGTCGATCAGCGAGGACGACGTCGCGGCGGTCGCCGACGTGCTGCGCGGCGACTGGCTCACCACCGGCCCGCAGGTCGACGCCTTCGAGGCCGACCTCGCGCGGTGGACCGGCGGCGTCGGTGTCGCCGCCGTCTCCAACGGCACCGCGGCGCTGCACGTGGCGTACGCGGCGGCCGGGGTGGGTCCGGGCGACGAGGTGGTCGTCCCGCCGATGACGTTCGTGGCGACCGCGAGCAGCGCGGTGGCCCTCGGCGCGACGATCGTGTTCGCCGACGTCGACGACGAGACGTTCTGCCTCGACCCGGCGGCGGCCGCCGCCGCGGTCACCTCCCGGACGAAGGTCGTCGCCGCGGTCGACTACGCCGGCCACCCGGCCGACTACGACGCACTGCGGACATCGGTCGAGGGCAGCGACGCGCTGCTGCTCGCCGACGCGGCGCACTCGATCGGCGGGACGTACCACGGTCGGCCGGTCGGTTCACTCGCCGACCTGACCACGTTCTCGTTCTTCCCGACCAAGAACATGACCACCGCCGAGGGCGGTGCCGTAGCGGCGCTGGACCCGGAGGTCCTGAAGCGGGCCCGCCGGTTCCGCGGCGTGGGCGTGGTCCGCGACCGCGACGACCTGCGCTTCCCGGACGAGGGGGGCTGGCACCAGGAGGTGCACGAGTTCGGGCTGAACTACCGGCTACCGGACGTGCTCTGCGCCCTGGGTCGCAGCCAACTGCGTCGGCTCGGCGAGTTCACAGCCCGGCGCAGCGCCCTGGTCGCCCGCTACGACGAGGCGCTCGCCGACCTGGACGGCGTGCGCACACCGACCCGCAGGTCGTGGGCCGACCCGGCCTGGCACCTCTACCCGATCCGGGTGCTCGACGGGCGTCGCCGCGAGGTGTACGACCGGATGCGGGCCGCCGGCATCGGTGTCCAGGTCAACTACATCCCGGTGCACTGGCACCCGGTCTTCGCCGACCTGGGATACCGACGCGGATCCTGCCCGGTCGCCGAGTCGTTCTACTCCCAGCAGCTGTCGCTGCCGCTCTACCCGGGGCTCAGCGACGCCGACCAGGACCGGGTCATCGACGCGCTGACCGCCGCGGTGCGGGGCGTCCCGGTGCGTTCCGCCGCCTGATGGGAACCTGATGCACCACGCCAACCACTTCTACGGCCACGCGCACGTGCTGGCCCGCTACGCCGGCCTCGGCGACCGGCACCCACCACGGATCAACGGGTACGTGCAGCACGGCTGGAACATCGGCGACGGGCTGGCCCCCGGGCACCCGTACGCCGAGTTCACCCCCAGCCTGCTCTGGTCCGAGCAGACCCGCCGCCGGGCCTGGTCGGTCGGGCGCCGCAACGTGGTCGTCATCGGCGCGCCGTTCAGCTACCTGCTGGCCCTACGACCCGAGGAGCCACCGGCGGAGGAACGGGAGGGCACCATCTGGTACCCGTTCCACGGCTGGGAGGGTCAGCACGTCAAGGGCGACCACCGCAAACTGATCGCCCTCATCCAGGACACCGAGCCCGGCCCGGTGACGGTCTGCCTCTACTGGCACGAGTACCGGATGCGCAACGTGCGTCGGCTCTACGAGCGTGCCGGGTTCCGGGTGATCTGCCACGGCTACCGGGGGCACTGGTGGAAGGACACCGACCCGGAGTTCCTCGACCGGCAGCTCACCGAGCTGCGCCGGCACCGCCGGGTAGCGTCCAACCGGCTGACCAGCGCGATCTTCTACGGCATCGCTGCGGGGTGCGAACCGGCGGTCTACGGCGACCCGATGATCCTGTCCAACGAGGACCCGACGTTCGGCGGCACCGCCCGGATCCGGCGGCAGTGGCCGCAGCTACACGGCACCACCGTCGACCTGCCCACCGCTGTCGAGATCGCCCGCGCCGAGCTGGGCACCGACCACCGCTGCACGCCGGCCGAGCTACGCGAGCTGCTCGGCTGGGCGAACCTCCAGGAGGAAGAGGAAGACCGTGACGACTGAGACGGCACCCGCCGACCGGATCACCCTGCCGGGCGGCGAGATGCTGGCCTGGTCGGACCTGCCGCAGGAACGGCTGGCCAACGGTGGTCCGCTCGCCGCGCTCGCCGCCCGGCTGGTGCCGCCCGGCGCCCGGGTCCTGGTGGCCGGCCCACACGACCCGGCGCTTCTCGAACAGCTCACCCACGCCGAGGTGACCTGCCTGCTGCGCAGCCACCCCGACGCGGTGGCGCTGGCGCACCGGGCCGCCCGCGTGGTGGTGGGCGGCCCGGCCGGGCTGCCCGACGACGAGACGTACGACGTGGTGATCGCCGCTGCCGGGCTGGACCCGGTGGAGTCGGTGGAGGGCACCCGGCTCGGCTGGGACGGCGTGCTGGCACGACTCGCCGCCGCGGTACGACCGGGTGGCGCGTTGCTGGTGCGCCTGGACAACCCGCTGGGCCTGCACCGACTTGTCGACACCACCCCCTGGTACGCCCGCCGGGACGACTCCGCCTGGACGATCGGCGGCGTGCTGGACCGCGCCCACCCGGCCAACCGGGACCAGCTGGGCGAGCGGCTCGGCGCGGCGGGGCTGCGGCCGGTCGCGTGCTGGGCCGCGTACCCCGTTGTCAGCGCCCCGACGGCGCTGCTGGACGCCGACCACCTCGACCGGGACGCGGGCTCCGGCCTGTTCGACGCGGTGCTGCACGGTGCCTGCGCCGGGGGTTCCACGAACGCCACGGTGCTCCAGGACCCGGCCCGGCTGGCGGTGGACGCGCTGCACGCCGGGCGCGCCGCCGACCTCGCACCGGCCTGGCTGACGCTCGCCCACCGGCCCGCCGGCCCCACCGCACCGACCGTCGACCGGGACCTGCCGGTGGTTCTCGTGCAGACCGGCCGCCCCGGGGTCGGGGTGCTCGAGGTGCTGGACGGCCCCTCCGGGCGACGCTGGGGGCTCATCCCGGTCGCCGACGAGAAGAGGCCGGCCGCGGCGCCGTTCGCCAGCCGTGAGGCCGCGTACCGGGACGCGGACGCGCTGTCCGGGCCGGTGCCGTCCGGCCGGCTGCTGCGTACCCTGTTGCTCGACGCGGCCCTGCGCCGCGACCTGGCCGCCCTGCGCACGCTGCTGCACGGCTACGCGGGCTGGCTCACCGACCACGCCGACGCCGACGGCCGGATCGCCGGCGCGGCGGCGCTGGCCGGCACCGACAACGTGGTGGTCGACGGCGAGCGGTACGCGGTGCTCGACCCGAGCTGGCGGGCCACCGCCGCGCTGCCCGCCGACGTCGTGCTCGCCCGCGCGATGTGGCGCTTCGCGGCGGGCCTGCTCACCGGCGGGTACGCCCACCCGTGGTCGTCCACACTCGACGTCGCCGGCCTGACCGTGGTGCTCGGCGGCCTCGCCGGCCACGACCTCGACCGCGCGACCGTCAGCGAGGCGATCGAGGCCGAGGCGGCCATCGCCGCGGCGCTGCACGGGCTGGACGCCGACGGCACCGTCGATCTCGCCAGCGAGCTGCACGCGGTCGCGCCGACCGACCCGCCGCTCGGCGGGCACAGCTACCAGCAACTGCGTGAGGCATGGCTGCGCCAGCGCGAGGAACTCACCCGGCTGGCCGCGCTGACCGCCTGGACCGAGGAGCTGCTCACCTCAAGGGAACGGGCGCTGCGCCGGGCCGAGACGACGATCAGCCTGCTCAGCGGGTCGATCAGCTACCGGGTGGGCCGACTCGCCATCACCCCGGCCCGGCTGGCCAAGCGGGGCGCCCGCGCCGCCAAACGCCGGGCCCGCGCGGCACTCGCCCCCCGGCAGCAGGAGGAACAGCAGTGACCGGCGTACCGGTGCCCGGGGCCGCCACGGAGCCACGGATCGTCGGCATCGTGCAGGCGCGGATGGGCTCGTCCCGGCTGCCCGGCAAGGTGCTCCGCCCGCTCGCCGGACGTTCCGTGCTGGGCCGGGTCGTACGGGCCGCCCGCGACAGCGGTGTCCTTGCCGACCTCGTGGTCGCCACCAGCACCGACGCGGTCGACGACGCCGTGGCCGCCGAGTGCGCGCGGCTGGACGTGCCGTGCCACCGCGGGCCCGTCGACGACGTCCTGGACCGCTTCGTGGGCGCCCTCGCGGCGCACCCGGGAGACGCCGTCGTGCGGTTCACCGCCGACTGCCCCCTGCTCGACCCGGAGATCATCGCCCTCGTCGCGTCGGTGTACCGGGCCGTCCCCGGGCTGGACTACGCGAGCACGTCGATCGCCCGGACCCTGCCCCGGGGGCTGGACGTCGAGATCATCCGAGCGGAGACACTCCGCACGCTGGGCCGGCTCGCCACCGACCACCACCGGGTGCACGTGACCTCGTACGCGTACACCCACCCGGAGCTGTTCCGGGTGCTCGGGGTGACGCTCACCCCGGACCGCTCCGCACTGCGGCTCACCCTCGACACCGAACAGGACTGGGCGCTCGTCAGCGCCATCATCGACCACTTCGGTGACGTGAGCGTGCCGCTGGCCAAGCTCGCCGACTGGCTCGACGGCCAGCCCCGGCTGCGTACGCTCAACGCCGACGTACGCCAGAAGCAGTTGGAGGAGTCCTGAGCACCCTCCGGGTCGGGTTGCGCTGCGACGCCGGACCCAAGCGCGGCGTCGGCCACCTCGTGCGCTGCCTGGCGCTCGCCGAGGAGTTCCTCGCCCGGGGCGCCCACGTCGCCGTGTTCGGGACCGTGGAACGGCTCGACTGGGCCACCACGGAGCTGACCGCGCGGGGCATCCCACTGCTCCCCGGCCCGGACTCGGCGGCCGACCTGGTCGACGCGGCCCGCCGCCACGAGCTGGACGTGTTCGTCCTCGACTCCTACGAACTGGACCCGGCCGGCGCCGGCGCGCTACGCGCCGCCGGCGTGTACACCCTCGCCATCATCGACGGCGACAGCCGGGGCCAGGTCGCGGACCTCTACCTCGACCAGAACTTCGGCGCGGAGCTGCCGGGGTCGGGTTCCGGGCCGGAGGTGCCGGGGCCGGGGCCGGGGCCGGGTCCTGGAGCAGGGCTGCCCGGTCGGCTGCTCGCCGGGAGCGGGTACGCCCTGCTGCGCGACACCGTCACCCGCGCCCGGCCGCCGGTCGCCCCGCCCGCCGCGGCGGTCGCTCGTCCCCGGGTGCTGGCCTTCTTCGGTGGCACCGATGCCGTCGGGGCCGCCCCGGTCCTGACCCGGGTGCTGGTGGCCACCGGCCACCCGATGGACCTCACCGTCATCGTCGGGCGGCCCGAGATCGAGGCCGAGGTCGAGGACGTCGCCCCCGGCCGGGGGCAGATCATCCGACCGGTCCCACCCACCACCTCGCTACCGGATCTGATCACCGAAGCCGACCTGGTGGTCAGCGCCGCCGGCACCTCCACCTGGGAACTCTGCTGCCTCGGTGCGCCCAGTGCGCTCGTCTGCGTCGTCGACAACCAACGTGAGGCGTACACCCGGGTGGTGCGGCACGGCCTGGTCGCCGGCCTCGGCGAACTGCCGGACCTGACCGCCGGTGGTGTCACCGGACGAGCCGCCCGCGCGACGGCGGCGCGGACCCTGCACGGCCTACTCAGCTCGCCGCAGCGGCGCGCGACGCTTGCCGCGCGTGCCTGGTCCACCGTCGACGGCCAGGGCCGCGCCCGGGTGGTGGACGCGGTCTTCGACGCCGTACGCGCCGCCACCCCCACCAACGGCTGACCGCCGCCGACGGTCAAGGTCGCGCTCGATCCCGGATGTGGTCCCCTCGACCCGCGCCCGAGGCCACTAGATCCAGGATCGAGCACGATCGTGCTGAACAAAGGCCGGCCGGCGCGGCCCGCGGCTAGCACGGGTGTACGAAAGTGCTGCTAGGGTGGCCGCATGACGCCTGCCGCCTACCAGCCGTCGATGCTCGACCTGGCCGACGCCGGGCCGACCCTGAGCCCGCTGCCCGGCCAGATCCGCCGACACCAGCTCAGCCGGGGCGCCTGGGTCGACCACCTCCCCGGCTGGGTGCGCGGTTCCGACGCGGTCCTCGACACCCTGCTCAGCGAGGTGCCCTGGCGGGCCGAACGCCGCACGATGTTCGACAACGAGGTCGACGTGCCCCGTCTGCTCTGCTGGTACGACGGCGAGGCTCAGCTCCCCCACCCGGTGCTCACCGCGGCACGGGCCGCGCTGACCGGGCACTACGCGCCCGAGCTGGGCGAGCCCTTCGTGACCGCCGGCATGTGCCTCTACCGTTCCGGGCGCGACAGCGTCGCCTGGCACGGCGACACCATCGGCCGATCGGCACACACCGACACGGTCGTCGCGATCCTCTCCTTCGGAGCACCCCGACCGCTGCTGCTCCGCCCACGCGGCGGCGGCGAGAGCCTGCGCTTCCCGGTGGGCCACGGCGACCTGATCGTCATGGGCGGCTCCTGCCAACGCACCTGGGAACACGCCATCCCCAAGACCACCCGCACGGTGGGCCCCCGGGTGAGCGTCCAGTTCCGCCCCATCAACGTCGCCTGACCCGAATCCTGCGTCACCCCGACACGCCCGCACCCCCGCCCCGCCCGCTCCGCCCGCGCCGCCCGCCCCGACCCCCGCTCCGCCGATCTTGCACTTTCGGATGTTGTTCCGCCCCTTTTTGCGTGGCTTGTCGGGACAGAAAGTGCAAGATCGACGCAAGCGGAGGGCTCGCGGAGGGCCTGCGCGGAGGGCTAGAGGAGGCCGGCCAGTTTGTAGAGGACCAGGGAGCCGGCTACCGCGACATTGAGGCTCTGGCCATGGCCGACCATGGGGATTTCCACCGCACCGTCCACCTGGTCCAGGGCCTCGGGCGGGATGCCGGTCGCCTCGTGGCCCAGCAACACGATGGTGCGACCCCGAGCGGCGGGCAGGTCACCGAGCCGGATGGCCTCGTCGGCCAGCTCCACCCCGAGGACCCGGGTACCGGCGGCCCGTTCGGCGGCCAGCCAGCGCAGCGGACTGCCGACCCGGTGGACACAGCCCGGCCGGCGCAGCGTGTTGCCCCGGGCCACGGCTTCGTCCACCCAGCGGAACGGCGGCACGGCCAGGCAGGCACCGACCGCGTCGCAGGTACGTAGGAGGGTGCCCAGATTCGCACCGTGCAGTGGCCACAGCGGGGCGGCGACCAGGTGCCCCCAGCAGCGGTGTTGGCGGGGCCGGCGGGCGGCGCGCAGCTCACGCCCAGGCCGGACCCGGATGGCGGCGCTCACGCAGCGTCGGCGACTCCGCCGGACAGAAGAAAGTTCATCTGAGAGGTGCTTGGCGGCGCACCCGGGCCATCACCGACAACAGGGCCCTCATCCTAACGCGCGGACGTCTCCGCATGATCGCTCGATCCAGGATCGAGTGGCCTCGCCGCGTCGGTGATGCCACTACTTCCAGGATCGAGCACGATCTTCGCCGGTCTGAGCGTCAGGACCAGCGCGGACCCACCGCGGCCAGCGCGGGCACCCGGGACGACTCGGGACAAGGGTCAGTCACGCTCGATCAGGTGGCCTACCACCGTTGGGCCGAGCATCACCGCGAACCCGCTGCCGTCCCGGCGGGGATCCGCCGCGGGCAGCTCCACCGGGTCGCCGGTGGCGGTCGCGCCGACCGGTCGCGGGCCCACCCAGGCAACCGCCACGTCGGTCTCACCCTTGAGGAAGCGGTGCGCGCGCACGCCGCCGGTCGCGCGGCCCTTTGCCGGGTACGCCTTGAAGGGCGTCACCTTGACCGTCGCGCCGGTGGAGGTGACCACCATCGGCTCGCCGTGCCCGGGGTCGTCGGTGCGCACCGCGCCGAAGAACGCCACCCGCGCCCCGACCGGCAGGTTGATGCCGGCCATACCGCCGCCCTTGAGGCCCTGCGGCCGGACCAACCCGGCGGGGAACCGCAGCAGCGACGCCTCCGAGGTGACGAAGGTCAGCGTCTCGGTGCCGTCGGTCAGCCAGGTCGCCCCGACCACCTCGTCACCGTCGCGCAGACCGATCACCTCGAACTCGTCGGAGCGCACCGGCCACTCTGGCGCGCAGATCTTCACCGCGCCCATTCGGGTGCCGAGCGCCAGCCCCGGCGAGCCCTCCGCCTGCCCGCCGAGCGGGGCCAGCCCGACGACGGTCTCCCCCGCCTCCAACGGCACCAGCTCCGCCGCGGACATGCCGCCGCGCAGTGACACCGTGCCCGCCTGTTCGGGCAGCACCGGCAGCGGCAGGACGTCGACCTTGAAGGCCCGGCCGGCACTTGTCAACAGCAGCACCCGACCGCGGGCGGTGGAGTGCACGATGGCGCGTACCGTGTCGTGCTTGACCCGACCGTTGCGGCGGCGCCCCTCGGCGCTCTCCTCCGACTCGGCCGCGGTCCTGGCGACGAGCCCGGTCGCGGAGAGAATCACCTGGCACGGGTCGTCGGCGACCTCCAGCGGACCGGCCGGCGCGGACGCGGCCAGCACCTCTTTCAGGTCACCGTCGACGAGTGTCGTACGACGGTCGGTGGCGAACTGCTTGACCACGGCCGCCAACTCGTCGGAGACGACCTTCCGGAGCACCCGCTCGTCGTCGAGGATCTTGCTCAGCTCGGCGATCTCGGAGCGCAGCCGCTCCTGCTCGGTCTCCAGCTCGATCCGGTCGAACTTGGTCAGCCGGCGCAGCGGGGTGTCCAGGATGTACGTGGCCTGGATGTCGGAGAGGCCGAACCGGCTCATCAGCCCGTCCTTCGCGGCCTGCGCGTCGTCGCTGCCCCGGATCAGCCGGACCACCTCGTCGATGTCGAGCAGCGCGATCAGCAGACCGTCGACCAGGTGCAGCCGCTCCTGGCGCTTGCGCCGACGGTACGAGGTGCGTCGGGTGACCACCTCGTACCGGTGGGCGAGGAAGACCTCCAACAGCGCCTTCAGCCCGAGCGTGCGCGGCTGCCCATCAACCAGGACCAGGTTGTTGACGCCGAACGACTGCTCCAGCGGGGTCAGCCGGTAGAGGTCGGCGAGCAGCGCCTGCGGGTTGACGCCAACCTTGCACTCGACGACGAGGCGGGTGCCGCTCTCCCGGTCGGTGAGGTCCTTGACGTCGGCGATGCCGGTCAGCCGCTTGGTCTTGGTCACCTCGTTGGTGATCGCGGCGATGACCTTCTCCGCGCCGACGCCGTAGGGCAGCTCGACCACGGTGATCGCCTGGCGACCCCGGCTGCCCTCGATCGGGCCGATCTCCACCTTGCCACGCATCCGCACCACGCCGCGCCCGGTCTCGTACGCCCGGCGCACCTCGTCCAGGCCGAGCAGCACCCCGCCGGTGGGCAGGTCCGGGCCGGGGACGAACTCCATGAGTTTGTCCAGGGTGGCGTCCGGGTGGTTGATCAGCCAGCGGGCGGCGGAGACGACCTCGGCCAGGTTGTGCGGGATCATGTTGGTGGCCATTCCGACCGCGATCCCGGACGCGCCGTTGACAAGCAGGTTGGGGAACGCGGCCGGCAGCACCGTCGGCTGGGTCAGCGACCCGTCGTAGTTGGGCTCGACGTCGACGGTGTCCTCGCCCAGCTCACCGACGAGCAGCATCGCCTCGCGGGACATTCGGGCTTCGGTGTTGTGGTTGACGAAACCGCCAGCAAGGAACGAGTGATCCTCGGAGATCACCCGGACCGAGTAGACCTCTGCCGGCTCGCAAGGCGTCACCTCGGTGACGCGCTCGAACCGGTATCCAGAGTCCATAATCGGGAGGATGGTTGCCAGGAGTTCCGGCTCTTTGATGCGATCGATGATCCGAAGGCGCTCGGTTTCCCATCGCTCGACGCGATCGAAGTTGTGCGTCGTCAACCACTTGCGTCCACTGCCACGACGGTCAAAGTCCAAGCCGTCTCGCACATAAGCGGCAACGAAGGGAACGTGGTCCTTGCTCAGTCGATGCGGACGCAGCGGCGCGTGTCGGAGAACCTTGTTCAGCTTTGCCTGTTTGGTGCGGAGGAAGCCCACCCGATTGGCGAATGCCTTGATGTTTCGCAAGCCGGAAATCACCAAACGGTGCTCGACCGAGCCGCTGGGGCGCGTGTAACGGCGCCAGCAGGCGACAACGCCGAATTCGGTGAGAAGCTCCTGGACCTCCCTGGTAAGCCGCTCGCTGTAACTCGTGTACTGGATCGTGAAGCTGTCCTTGGCGACCCGCACTCCGCCGTCCCCTTCGAAGAGGGACATCAGAAAGGCTCGCTTAACGCCCCATCCACCGTTCCAGACGAATTGCGGAACGAACTTGTCCCGGGCCTGATGCCCGATGAACTCAGCCAAGGGACTTGCCCGGAAGGCGTCCATGCCGCCGGCATAAATTTGAACATCGATCTCCTGGATACGCTTCCGGTCGCGACGGGTCTGCCGTTCGCTGACGTAACGCCGACCCCCAACGACTTGGTCGTACGCATGCAGAACCTCACCGAAGAAGTGCTCGTCGGTGTTGTTGAACCCGGCCCGGGACTCACTTGCGAAGCCCTCGGACGCCCACGCGCCACCGAGGACACCCAGCGAGTATTCACGAGCGGTGGGTACGACCTGAGACCACGCGTTCCGTGCCACACAGACGATCGAACCAACGGCAAGCTCGTCGAGCCGTCGCCACTGGAAGATAGGAACGCCCATCGGCGACTCAAGACAGAGCACCAGGTGATTCTCGCTGCCCCGGAGTGAAAAGCCGGCCTCGGTGCCGATCCGGACCGTCGGGTGGACGCCGGAGTTGAACACCCTGTCGACCTGGACAGCCTTACCGTCCTTGTCGAGCACCTCGAAGTCGACTTCGGCTTCGCTGTTCGCAGAGAGGCTGACGACGTCAGCGATTCGAGGGCTGGTGCCGTCGGCAAGTCGAAGGCGGGTGTCTCCGGTGACGCAGTATCTCGACGCAGCCGGGCCGTCGTCCGGCGACCCGAAGTTTCCATGCCCGTCGATGAGCGGCACGTTGAGCGAGAAGTCCTGGGCGAGGCGGACCATCGCGTCGTAAATCGCCGTATCGCCGTGTGGATGGTACTTTCCCATTGTATCCCCGACAATTCGGGCAGACTTCACGTGCCCTCGGTCGGGGCGGTAGCCCTGCTCGTACATCGACCAGAGGATGCGCCGGTGCACGGGCTTGAGGCCGTCGCGGGCGTCGGGCAGGGCGCGGGAGTGGATGACCGAGAACGCGTACTCCAGGTAGGAGTCGGACACCTCGGTTACCAGCGGGTTGTCGAAGACCCGCGCGCCGGCCTGGTCGAACGAGGAGAGGTCGACCTTGTTTTCCTTACGGCGTGCCATGGCTCAGCTCTCCACTCGAGACGAACGGTCGCTCATGCGTCGATCGCTTCCCGGTCGACCCGGTCGGCGGAGTCGATGAGCCAGTTGCGGCGCGGCTCGACCTTCTCGCCCATCAGCAGTTCGAGGATGCGCTCGGCGGCGTCGACGTCGTCCAGGGTGATCCGACGGACGGCACGGGTGGCCGGGTTCATCGTGGTGTCCCACAGTTCGTCGGCGTCCATCTCACCGAGACCCTTGAACCGTGGGATGGGCGTGACGATCTGCTTGCCGGCCTTCGTCAGCTTGCTGACCGTCGTCTCCATCTCGGCCTGGGTGTAGGTGTAGACGGTCTGCGGGTTACGCCCCTTGGTGGTGATCTTGTGCAGGGGCGGCATCGCGGCGTAGAGCCGACCGGCTTCGATCAGCGGCCGCATGTACCTGGCGAACAGGGTGATCAGCAGCGTCCGGATGTGGGCGCCGTCCACATCGGCGTCGGCCATGATCAGCACGCGGCCGTAGCGCAGCGCCGCGAGGTCGAAGGTGCGCCCCGAGCCGGCGCCGAGGACCTGGACGATCGCCGCGCACTCGGCGTTGTCGAGAACCTGCTGGAGGTTGGCCTTCTGCACGTTGAGGATCTTGCCCCGGATCGGCAGCAGCGCCTGGTATTCCGAGGAGCGCGCCATGCGGCTCGTCCCGAGGGCGCTGTCGCCCTCCACGATGAACAGCTCGCTGCGGTCGATGCCGGTGGCCCGGCAGTCGACGAGCTTCGGCGGCATGGACGCGCCCTCCAGGGCGGTCTTGCGCCGGGCGGCGTCCTTCTGTTGCTTCTGGGTGAGTCGCACCCGGGCGGCGTCGACGATCTTCTGTAGGACGGTGCGCGCCTCGGCCTTGGTGCGCCGGTCCTCGAGCCACGCCTTGACGTGCGCGTCGACCAGAGTCTGGATGACCTTGGTGATGCCGGTGGTGGACAGCTCGTCCTTGGTCTGCGAGGTGAACTGCGGCTCCGGGATGCGCACGTGCACCACCGCCGTCATGCCCTCCAGGACGTCGTCCAGGGTGGGCGGTTCCTCCTTGGCCTTGAGCAGGCCGCGGGTGTTGCGGACCGCGTCGGCGAGCGCGCGGACGAGGGCCCGCTCGAAGCCCTTGCGGTGGGTGCCGCCGTGCGCGTTGCGGATGGTGTTGGTGAAGCACTCGACGGTGCGCTCGTAGCCGGTGCCCCACCGGAACGCCACCTCGACCTCGGCGCGGCGCTGCACGTTGGACTGCATGACACCGTTGGCGTCGGCGGCGTTCTCCCGGTAGGTGCCCTCACCGTTGACCAGCAGGGTGCCGGAGACCGGCCGGTCGCCGGCCGGAGCGAGGAACTCCACCATGTCGCTGAGCCCGTTGGGGTAGTGGAACCGCTCCTCGACGGGTGTCTCGCCGGTCAGGTCGCGGAGCAGGTAGGTCACGCCGGGGACCAGGAACGCGGTGTTGCGCAGCTTCATCCGGACGGCGTCGACGTCGAGTGCCGCGCCGGTCTCGAAGTAGCGGGCGTCGTGCCACCAGCGGATCGAGGTGCCGGTGCGCTGGCCACGCTTCACGGCGCCGGTCACCTGGAGACCGGGACCGGCGGTGAAGGGCGCGTCCGGCCCGTCGCCGTCGAAGATGCCGGGGACGCCGTGCCTGAACGACATCGCGTGGACCTTGCCGGCCCGGCGGACGGTCACGTCGAAGCGGTGCGACAGCGCGTTGACCGCCGAGGCACCGACGCCGTGCAGACCACCTGAGGTCTTGTAGCCGGAGCCGCCGAACTTGCCGCCCGCGTGCAGCCGGGTCAGCACCAGCTCGACGCCGGAGATGCCGGACTTGGCGTGCACGTCGGTGGGGATGCCCCGGCCGTCGTCGTCGACCTGCACCGAGCCGTCGGCGTGCAGGATCACCTCGACGTGGCTGGCGTGACCGGCGACTCCCTCGTCGGTGGAGTTGTCGAGGATCTCGTTGACGAGGTGACCCACGCCACGGCTGTCGGTGGAGCCGATGTACATGCCGGGCCGCTTGCGGACAGCGTCCAGCCCCTCAAGGTGGGTGAGGTCATCGGCCCCGTACAGGGTGTCAGGCTCTGCGGTCAACTGGTCGTACTCCCCGGTCTCGGCGGTGTGCTGCCGGTCACCGGCGACTTCAGCCGGCGTGGCGCGCCGCAGCGAGCCTAGCCCGAGGCTAGGACAAGTGTCGGAGGCCCTGTGCGACCCGCCGCGCGGCGCCCTCCGGACGTGAGCCAACGAACAGCCGACTGGTGATCATGGGACCACGCAGCGACACCGCCGACCGGCCCGCGACGCCTACCCCACCCCGGCCGCCCGCCATCTCCCCGGGCCGAGGGCGGCGACACGCGCGGTAGGGCATGCCGTCGACGCGCGCGTGTCTTTCGTCGAACGAATCTGTTACGGGCCATTGACGCCCGTCGCACAGGGGTGATCTGATCGCGCTCTCAGAGAATCTTTCATCTTTCGATGGATGGGGGCCCCATGCCCAGGTTCCGGCGTACCGCGCTCGCCGCGGGACTAACGATCGCCATGGCCGCGTTGTCGACCGCCGTCGCGCTGCCCGCACCCGCGTCCGCCGCGCTGCCCACCGCCGCGGTGGCGCTCGGGGACAGCTTCATCAGCGGCGAGGGCGCCGGGGCGTACACCCCGGTGGTCGACGCCAACGGCGTCAGCCAGGGCTTCCCCGGTTGGACGGCGGCGAACAACAACGCGTTCTTCTGCCACCGTTCGGCGAACGCCTCGCTCAACCAGGCCAACCTGCCCGGCATCCAGAACCGCTTCAACCTGGCCTGCTCGGGTGGCCAGCCACACGACATCGCCAACGCCTCGCAGGCGCGGACCAACGGCCGTACCGTGGCCTCGCAGCTGAGCCAGCTGCGTGCCGTCGCGCAGACCCAGGACATCGATCTCGTGCTGATCGGTCTGGGCTCCAACAACAGCTCGTTCACCTTCGGCAGCGTCGCGGAAAAGTGCGCCAACCGGTTCATCGCCGACGCCTGGACCGGCTGGTGGGAGTTCTGGGCGTACCTGAACGGGCCGGTGGAGCAGAAGCCGTGCAGCGACGCCGACCTGGCCACCGCCGCGCAGCTCAGCGCCGCGACCGCGGAGACCACCGCCGCCGTACGCCAGATCCTGACCACCCTCGACCAGGTGGACGCGGACGGGCAGCACCGGGTGGTGTTCCAGGACTACACGAACCCGTTGCCGCTGGACCTCAACCAGCAGTTCCACGAGGAGGACAGCCGGGACGACACCCGGGACAAGTTCCGTGACCTGGGCGCCGAGCGGTACGCGGCCGGGTGCCCGATCCACCGGGCCAGCCTGGCGCCGGGGCACCGCTTCTCCCAGGGGCTCGGCGGCATCGTGAAGTCCACCCGGGACACCCTGGCCGCCGAGTTCCCGGCCGACGATCTGGTGTACCTGAACGTGCAGCAGGCCTTCAACGGCGCCCGGCTCTGCGAGCAGACCAGCAGCCCGAGCGGCGCGCTGGCCACCCCGATCCGGCTTCAGGACGGCGCGACCGGCACCTTCGTCACCAGCCTCGCCGGCAAGGACAAGATCGCCATCCAGCGGATCGCCAACACCTGCGTGAGCTACTTCCAGACCTGCCAGGAGTCGTGGCACCCGAACGCCACCGGGCACCAGGTGCTCGGCCAGTGTCTGAGCGGCGCGGCCTCCACGAGTGCGCGGTCGGTGGCCTGTGTCCGGGCCAGCAACGGGGCGATCTCGGTCTCCTGAGCGCAACGCCGATCGGAGGGCTCCGCCACCCGGCGGGGCCCTCCGTCGCGTCCGGCGAGCCGTGGGGCCGCCTCGACCGGCGGCTACCCGCCGGTAACGCCAGGCCGTACGCTGGGCCGGTGAACCGGGATCCGGAGTACGCGCAGGAGTTCGTCGACGTCGACGGTGCGCGGCTGGGTGTGCAGGTCTATCCGGAGCCGGCCGGGGTGACGGGTGCGCCGGTGGTGGTGGTCCTGCCCGCGATGGGGGTGCGCGCCCGGTACTACCGGCCGTTCGCCGCCGCGCTGCGCGCGGCCGGGCTGGCCGTGGTCGTGGCCGACCTGCGCGGCACCGGGGCGAGCACGCCCACGCCGAGTCGGGCGGACCGGCACGGCTACGCCGAGTTGGCCAGCGACGTAGGTGCCGTGCTGGCCGCCCTCAAGCCGCGCCTGGACGGGCGCACCCGACTGCTGCTCGGGCACTCGCTCGGCGGGCAGGCCGCGCTGCTGCACCTCGCCCTGCACGGCAGCGACGAGGTGGACGGGTTGGCGCTGGTCGCGGTCGGCATCCCGTACTGGCGGAGCTACCCGGGCCTGCGCGGCCTCGGCGTGCTGCCGTACACCCAGGGGATCGCCGCCACGGCGGCGCTGCTCGGGGTCTGGCCGGGCTGGGGCTTCGGCGGTCGGCAGTCGCGCGGCGTGGTCCGCGACTGGGCGTCCACCGCGCGGACCGGCCGGTTCCCCCGACTCGACGGTACGGACACCGAGGCCGCGGTCGAGGCGATCCGAACCCCGGTACTGGCCGTCAGCGTGGACGACGACCAGTACACCCCGCACCAGACCATGGATGCCCTCTGCGCGAAGCTCGGCGGCGCGCCGGTGACCCGGGAGCGGTACACAGTGGCCCAGGCCGGGGCCGCATTGGACCACTTCACCTGGGTCCGGGCGTGCGCGCCGCTGGCGCGGCGGATCGCCGCCTTCGCCGGCGACCTGCCGCCGCGCTGAGCCGTACCGGCCCGCCGCCGCGCTGAGCCGTACCGGCCCGCCGCCGCGCTGAGCCGTACCGGCCCGTCATCGGGCGAGGCGTCGGCTCACTCGTCCTGCTCCAGCGGCACCAGTTCACCGTCGCGCTCGACCTGGATCTCGGCGTGGTCCGCGCGCGGCGCGACCTCGGCGGTGCTGCGGTGCGGGTCGTTGTCGGGGTGCATGAGCACCGCGTCTGTTTTGGGGGTCTTCTCCCGGCTCTCGTCCGGCTGCGACATCGCGTTCCCCTCTCGTCGGCGTCGCTGGAGGATCTACCCGCCACCGGGCGAACGACTCCTGCTCGGGCGGGACCGACGAACCGACGACGCGAATGTCCCATAGCTGCACGTCAGGGCGTGGATCGGCTCGCTCGGGGCGGGGTTAGCCGCCCGACCGGCGGGTAAGCCGCACCGCCCGACACGGCGGAAGGGGATCACATGTCCGAACGGCACACCGCACTGCGTTCGATGCACGATCTGGGCCTGGCGGCCTGGTTCGGCGGCTCCCTGATGGGTGCCTTCGGCGTCAACGGCGCAGCGGCGAAAATCAGCGACTCGACCCAGCGGCTCCCGGTCGCGTCGGCCGGTTGGTCCAAGTGGACACCGGTCAACGCGGCGGCGATCGGCGCCCACCTGGCCGGCGCCGTCGGCGAGTTGGTGACCGAGAGCCCACGGGTGGCGGCCCAGTCCGGCGTCGGCCGGGCCAGCGCCATCAAGACCGCGTTGACAATCGGCGCGCTTGCGGTCACCGGCTACAGCCGGTTGATCGGCATGCGACTGGAGAAGGCCGGCGGCCCGTCGGTGAGCGGCGCGACCGAGCCGAACCACCAGACGCCGGCGAGTGTGGCCTCGTCGCAGCGGCAGATGAAGCTGCTCCAGTGGGCCATTCCGGCGCTGACCGGAACCCTGGTCGTGGTCACCGCGTACATGGGTGAGCAACAGAAGCCCGGCCAGGTGTTCCGCGGGATGCTCGGTCGCGCCGGTGGGATGAGGGGCGCCTCGAAGAGCATGATCAAGATGGGGGCGATGAGCAACGGTAAGCGGCCGATGGCGATGGCCGGACGCTGAACGTCGAGCCGGCCGGCGTCCCGCCGCCACCTTGACGGCGGGGCGCTGGCCGGCTCTGCGCGCGCAGCGACGCGGCGGCGGCTGTCGTGTACGAGCGGCGAGGTGTCGCGCGCCGCGCTCGGGGCGGGCAGTCCCGGCACCCGAGGACGGGACATCGTCCGCCGGAATGGCGGACCGAGGAGCGGGGTGGCCATGACGGCGGACAAGGGACGCGGCGGGAACAACGACCGGCTGGAGCCGGAGGCGACCAGGCCGTGGGGCACCGGCGACGGCTTCGACGCCGACGCGCCCTGGGGCACTGGCGACGACTCCCCGATGGACGAGGGCAGCGAGGAGACCGCGGTGCCCGAGGGACGGCGCGGCGAGCGGCGCTCGGGTGCCCCGGCGGGACGGTCGAACCCGGCGGGACGACACGGCTTCGGCTCGGTCGAGCCCACCCGTACGACGATGGCCGGCCCGGGTGCCCCACCCGATCCCGCCCCCAGCGGCCGGACCTTCCCCGACGACGCGGACATCGGCGACTCGACCCAGGACGCGCTCCGCAGCCGGGGCCGGCGGTCCTGATTCGACAGGCACGTGGCCGGCCGGCACCCGCGGCGATCAGCCGGAAGCCGGAACGGTGTGGTCGACGACCATCGTCTCGGTGAGCAACTGCGCCAGCCGGGTGGCGTCCCGCTGGGCCTGCCCGGCGCAGCAGTTGTTGAACAGCACGTGCAGCTCGTCGGGGAGACCGGCGAACTCGGCCAGCAGCCCGGCCCAGTGTCGAAGCTCGTCCTCGGCGTACGCGTACCGGAACTTGTCCTGCTTGTCGCCCTTGGCCCAGGCGTCGCTGTGACCGTGGAACCGGACGATCGCCGGCTCCGCCGTCATGGTCAGCAGCGGTGGCACCGACGACGGATGCCCCTGTGGCATGTCGACGCAGACAAGTGACAGATCGTGGGCGCGGAGCAGGTCCAGAGTGTCCGTCGCGGCGCCGTCCGCGAACCACGAGCCGTGCCGCAGCTCCACGCCGACCTGCCACGGCCGGCAGCGCTGGGCCAACTCCACGATCCGGCGCTCCGCCGCGGGGCTGCGCACCAGCCACGGCGGGAACTGCACCATCACCACACCGAGCTTGCCGGCCGCCGCGATCGGGTCGAGGGCCGCCCGGAACCGGGCCCACAGCTCGTCGTACGCCCGCTCTGGCAGGTCCCGGCGGCGGATCCGGCTCGGGCCGGCGGCCGGGCGCAGGTCGCGGGGCAGCACCGCGACCGGCGTGGGGTGGCCGGTGAAGAGGCTGAACGCCTTGACGTCGAAGGTGAAGTCGTCAGGGGTGGCGTCCACCCAGCCCTGGGTCGTCTCCGGCACCGGGATGGCGTAGTAGGACGTGTCCACCTCGACCATCGGGAAGCGGCTGGCGTAGAAGCCCAGCCGGCGGGCCGGCGTGCTGGCCGAGCGGGGGTACCACCCGGAGCGCAGCAGGGACTGGTCCGCCCAGGACGACGTGCCCACCTTAATCACACCCATGTCATTCAGTGGACCGTCACCGGCGCGGATCGGCAACCGCTGGCGGTGCCCGCGTGCACCTGTGTCGTGCTCGGAAAGTGTCGGGGCCTGGGCCTACGGTGGCACCGGGTGGACATCGACGAAGGGTGGCGACATGACCAGCACGGGGCAGCTCACCGGTGAGCGCACCGACCTCCTGCAGACGCTGCGCAAGCACCGCGGTTTCCTTCTGCAGACGGTCGACGGGCTCACCGACGAACAGGCGGCCAGCCGCCCCACGGTGAGCGGCCTCTGCCTCGGCGGCCTCATCAAGCACGTGACGAACGTCGAGCACCGCTGGACGCTCTTCGCGGTGGGTGGCGCCGAGGCGATGGAGCGTGAAGAGATCGACTGGGTCGGTCAGTTCCAGATGCTGCCTGGCGAGACCCTCGCCGTCCTGGTCGAGCGCTTCCAGGAGGTGGCCGCCCAGACCGACGAGCTGGTCGCCACCCTCGACCTGGACGCGGCGCACCCGCTGCCGCAGGCGCCCTGGTTCGAGCAGGGGGCGAGTTGGACGGTCCGCCGGGTGCTGCTGCACGTGATCGCCGAGACGTCCCAGCACGCCGGGCACGCCGACATCCTGCGGGAGTCGATCGACGGCGCCAAGACCATGGGCTGACCCGGGCGTCGGCGGTCGGGGCGCCCGGCCGCCGACGGGCCTGAGCGCGGCGGTCGGGGCTCTGCCGCCCCTCGGTGGTCAGCGCGCTCGGGGGCGGTGCCGCCCCTCGGTGGTCCGGTCTCTCGCGTAGGCGTCGGAGTGGCCCCAGCGACCCGGGATGTCCAGCAGCTCCAGTCGACCGAACCCCTCCGGCACCGCCGGGTTCACCAACAGGTTGTCGCCGGTGGGTCGCAGCCCCAGCGTGGTGCTCAACAGCATCAGCAGCGCCCCGGACGACCACGACTGCGGGCGGGCGGCCCCCGGCAACTGGACCGGATACTTCGTCAGGCTGCGCTCGTGGCCGGCGATCGCCTCCGGCACCGCCCCACCGAGAGTCTGCGCCAGGTCGAAGATGCCCCCCGCGATCGTGGCCGCCTGCGTGTCCAGACGATAGCGGCGCAACCCGGCGGCGATCAGGGCGTTGTCCGCCGGCCACACCGCGCCCAGGTGGGCGCCCACCGGGTTGTACGGGCGCTGCCCGGTGGCGAAGGTACGCACCCCCCAACCGCTGAACAACCGCGGCCCGACCAGGTGCTCGGCGACCGTCTCCGCCCGGTCGTCCGGCACGATGCCACTCCACAGCAGATGCCCCATGTTGGAGGCGAGCGCGTCGACCGGCGCACCGTACGGGTCGAGCGCCAACGCGTAGTAGTCCCGGTGCGAGAGCCAGAAGTCCCGGTTGAAGCGGTCCTTCAGCGCGGCGGCTTCCCGCTCCAACCGATCGGCGTACGCGGGGTCGCCCCAGAACTCCCGGGCGAGCCGCGCCCCGCGCCTCTTCGCGTCGTACGCGTAGCCCTGCAACTCGCAGGTGGCTCGGGGAAAGGCGGGCTGCCGGTCGTCGGCGCTGGTGATCCCGTCCGGAGAGTCCTTCCAGCACTGGTTGATCGCGCCGTGGCGCTCGTTGCGACGCTGGTAACGCACGTAGCCGTCCCCGGTCAGGTCGCCGTACTCGTCGATCCAGTCCAACGCCATCCGGGCCGGGTGGCGCAGTTCCCGCACCAGGTCCGCGTCACCGGACCACCGCTCGTACTCGTCGAGCAGCACGACGAAGAGCGGGCTGGTGTCCGCCGAGCCGTAGTACAGCGCGTTCCCCCGGTCGCCGAACGCGCCGGACTCGCCGTAACGGAGGTGGGCCAGGATCTTGCCCGGCTCCTCGTCCAGGTCGTCGTCGAGCTGACTGCCCTGCATGAACGCCAGCATCCGCAGCGTCGCGGGGGCCAGTTGGGGCGTGAACGCCAGCGTCTCCAGACAGGTGACGATGCTGTGCCGCCCGCACAACCACATCGCCCACGGCAGGCCGGCGATCGGCACTCGGGCGTCGTACGACAGCGGCCGGTACCGCAGTGCCGCCAGGTCGGCCAGGCTGCCCCGGTACATCTCCTCCAGACCGTCACGCTCGGCCACCAGTTCCGGGGCCTGGTCCATCCAGTCCGCCAGGCTCTCGCGCATCCCGGTCCGCACGGCCCGCTGGTGCGACTCCAGGGAGGCGCGTACGTCCTGCCCGTCCTCGCCGCCCATGGTCATCGCGACGTGCAGGTCGGTCTCCCACTTCCCGTCCGGGGCGATCCGGATCCGGAACGTCATTCCCCCCTCGTCCACCTCGACCGGCACGGTGCTCCGGACGGTGGTCTGGCGGACGAACCGCTGCCGTTGGTACCGCAGCACCAACTGCTGGTTCGCCGAGTCCGCGACGACCTCGACGGCCCGCTGACGGAGGTGCCCGATCTCGGCGATGTCGGTGAAGTCGTTCGCCATCTCCACCCGTATCTCGAAGTCCGCGGGCTCCGACGAGTGGTTGAGCACGGTGATGTTCTCGTGCAGACAGTCGTGGATGGAGCGGTGGCGGATGATCGACACGTCGGCGTCGACGTAGTGGCTGGCCGCGCCGGGGACCAGGAAGTACCGGGTTTCGAAGTACGTCATGTCGTCGCGGGAGAGAGCGTTGATCCGTTCGCCGTCGACCCTGAGCACCCAGTGCGACAGGAAGCGGGTGTCGTACGCGAAGAGGCCGACCGGAGACTTCGGGTCGGCCTGGATGTCACCCTGGGCGTCGCTGATCGCGAACACGTTGCCGGCGATCACGTGCAGCAACTCCTGCTTCACGACCGATCCTCCCGAGCGTCCGTCGAGCTTCGGCCCTGGGCGGCCAGGGCGGCCCGGCCCAGGTCCCGCGGGTGGCGGGCGCCGCTCGGCCCCGCGAAGATCCGCCTAAGCACCATCAGCAGCCGCATGTCGCCCTGGAGGGTGAGGTCGTTGCGCAGCAGAGCCGCCCCGGGGTGCAGTTGACCGTCGACCATCTGGTCGAACACCCACCGGTCCGCGCGGACCACCAGATCGGCGTCGTCGGCCGACCGCGCCACCTGGACCTGCTGGTCGGAGACGGTCAGGTACCAGTGTTCGGTGCTGCCGTCGTCGCGGACGTCCAGCCGCAGCGTCCCCGCGGTGGTCTCCGGCAGGTTGGGACGCCGACCGGCGTCCAACTGTTGCAGGTACTGCTCGGCCGTCGTGCCCATCAGGCCCCCTCCCCACGGCTCCCCGCAGGATCACCCGGGCCGGGGTGAGCGCGGTTCACCCGATGCGGGTGAGGGGAGGCTTCAGCCGGCGCGGAGGCGTTGCGGGGAACTGTGGTGGCCGCCCCGCTGCGGCTCGACTTCCCGCGCGGGGCATCGCCGAGCCGCTGCCTTGACCGTGACTCGACCGTCGATGCGTAATGTCCGGTTTGGCGGGCGACAGTCGGAAACCCGAAAACAAGCGGTGCGGATGCGGCCGGGCGTGGGAAGGTTCGAGTGGCTGCCGTACCGGTGGTGGGCTGCTCAGAGGTGGTCTGCCCGGCCGGTGGCGTGGGTCCGCCCCGCGCCGCCCACGGCGGTTTCGACGAGGAGAGGCAGGGCCCATGCAGGCTCAGCGCAGGCCACCGCGTGCGGAGCGGAGCCAGACCCGGGACGACCGGACCGGCGGCGGGATGACCGGGGCGGCCACCCCACTGACGATCTGGGCGGCAGCCGTACTGCTCGGTCGGATCAGTGCCGGCGACGACGACGTCGAGGACGAACGGCACATCCTGCGCGGCATCGAGTGAGTCCCGGCCACGCGGCTCACAGCCAGCCGCGCCGCTTGAAGATCAGGTAGAGGGTGCCGCAGACCAGCAGCATCAACAGCAGCGCGAAGAGGTAGCCGAAGCGCCAGTTCAGCTCGGGCATGTGGACGAAGTTCATGCCGTACACGGTGCCGATGAGCGTGGGAGCGAAGAGGATCGCCGCCCAGGAGGAGACCTTCTTCAGCTCCTCGTTCTGGCTGTAGCTGGCCGCGGTGAGGCTACGCATCTCCTCGTTCTGCTGCTGCGAGACGAGGGTGGCGTTGACGGTGAGGATGTTCTGCAACAGGTGCCGGAAACCGTCCACCCGCTCCACCACCTGGGTGAGGTGGTCGGTCACGTCGCGTAGGTAGCGGCGCAGTTCCTCGTCGGCGCCGGCGCTGCCGTCGGCAAGCGCGCCGAGCACGCTGAGCAGGGGTCGGGCGGCCCGCTGGAACTGGATGACCTCGCGGCTGAGGCCGTAGATGCGGCGGCTGGCGTTCGGGTCGCCCCCGAACACCTGGGTCTCGATCTCGTCGATGTCGTTCTCCAGTCCGGCCACCACCGGCGCGTACCCGTCGACGACCTGGTCGAGGATCGCGTACAGGACCGCCTCCGGCCCCCGCGCGAGCATCTGCGCCTCGGTCTCCATCCGCCGCCGTACCGCGGCCAGGTCCGGCGCCTCACCGTGTCGGACGGTCACCACGAACCCTGGCCCGATGAACAGGTGCAGCTCGGAGAACTCGACCTCCTCCCGGAGGTCGTCGTAGCGGGCGGCGCGCAACACCACGAACAGGGTGTGCCCGTACCGCTCCAGCTTGGGCCGCTGGTGAGCGTTGATCGCGTCCTCGACGGCCAGGTCGTGCAGCCGGAACTCCCGGGCCAGCGAGGTGATCTGGTCGATGTCGGGCCGGTACAACCCGATCCAGGCCATCGCGCCGTCCTGCTCCTGGAGGCAGCGGTACGTCTCGGCCAGGCCGGGCGGCGAGGCGAACCGGTGCCCCCGGAGGTAGACCGCGCTGTCCACCAGACCGCCCTGCGGAGCGGTTGCCGGCGACTGCGGGGGCGGCGGCTCGCCGACCCTCGTCTCGTACTCGTCGAGTTGGCGGCCGAAGCCGTCACCCGGGCGGAAGCGACGGCCGCCGACCATGCCCTGTCCCTCCCCCGGTGCCCTCCGGTCCGGCGCGCGCCCGCCAACCCGGGGGCGCTGCTTCCCCCCTGTCCCGGGCCCGAAACCCGCCGCGTCGTCGGTCGGGTTCCGCGCACCGGCGGACGGGGACAGCCCGACGGGCGGATACTCACGGTGACCGCGGGCGGGATGACGGGGGACGCGCCGGTGACTGTCGACAGACGCGCCAGCCGGTTGCGGGAATGGTTGTTCGACGCCGGCTCGGACCAGGCCGTCCAGCACCCGGGGCCGCACGGGCGCCCGCCGGAGCGCCGGCACCACCGGTGGTGGAAGGTGATGTGCCTGACCGGGGTCGACTACTTCTCCACACTGGGTTACCAGCCGGGCATCGCCGCGCTGGCCGCCGGGGCGCTCTCGCCGGTGGCGACGCTGGTGCTGGTGCTGGTGACCCTGCTGGGGGCGCTGCCGGTCTACCGACGGGTGGCGGTGGAGAGCCCGCACGGCGAGGGTTCCATCGCGATGCTCGTCCGTCTGCTGAGCTATTGGCCGGGCAAGTTGCTGGTGCTGGTGCTGCTCGGTTTCGTGGCCACCGACTTCATCATCACCATCACTCTCTCGGCCGCCGACGCGACCGCGCACATCGACGAGAACCCGTTCTGGCCGAGCGGGCTCAAGGGCCACGAGGTGCTTGTCACGCTGCTGCTCGTGGCGTTGCTGGGCGCGGTGTTCCTGAAGGGATTCACCGAGGCCATCGGGATCGCCGTCGTCCTGGTCGCGGTCTACCTGACGTTGAACGCGGTGGTGGTGGTCGACTCGCTCTGGCGGGTGGCGACGCATCCCCACGCGGTCGGCGACTGGACCACCATGCTGACCACCGGGCACGGCGATCCATGGTTGGTGGTCGGGTTGTCGCTGCTGGTCTTCCCGAAGCTGGCGTTGGGCCTGTCCGGCTTCGAGACCGGGGTGGCGGTCATGCCGAGCATCCGGGGTGAGCCGCAGGACTCGGAGGCACGACCGCTGGGCCGGATCCGTGGCGCGCGTCGGCTGCTCACCACCGCAGCGCTGATCATGAGCGTCTTTCTGATCACCAGCAGTGTGACGACCACCGTGCTCATTCCGCCGGAGGCCTTCCAGCCGGGCGGTCCGGCGAACGGTCGGGCGCTGGCGTACCTGGCGCACGCCCACCTCGGTGAGGTGTTCGGCACCGTCTACGACCTGTCCACGATCGGAATCCTCTGGTTCGCGGGCGCGTCGGCGATGGCGGGTCTGCTCAACCTCGTGCCGCGCTACCTGCCCCGCTACGGCATGGCACCGACCTGGGCACGGGCCGTCCGACCGTTGGTGCTGGTCTTCACCGGCGTGGCCTTCCTGATCACGGTCGTCTTCGAGGCCAGCGTGGACGCGCAGGGCGGCGCGTACGCCACCGGGGTGCTGGTGTTGATCACCTCGGCGGCGACGGCGGTGACGCTCGCGGCGCGCCGGCAGCGTCAGCGCGGCCGCACCATCGCGTTCGGCGTCATCGCGGTGATCTTCGTCTACACCACGTCGGCGAACGTGGTGGAACGTCCGGACGGTGTCAAGATCGCAGCCTGTTTCATCGGCGCGATCATCCTGGTGTCGGTGCTGTCCCGGTTGATGCGGGCGTACGAGCTGCGCGTCGACCACGTCGAACTGGACCCGGCCGCGGCCCGGATGATCGACGAACGCGCCGGGCGACGGATCCGCCTCGTGGCGCACGAACCCGACCGGAGCGACGAGGCGGAGTACCGCGCCAAGCTGGCGCAGACCATGGCCGACAACGACTTCCCGGACGACAGCGACGTCATCTTCGTCGAGGTCACGGTCACCGACCCGTCCGACTTCGAGACCGAGCTGCTGGTGCGCGGCAGCATGGCCGCCGACCGCTTCCCGGTGCTCAGCCTGGCCAGTTCCTCGGTGCCCACCGCGCTCGCCGCCCTGCTACTGGAGATCCGCGACCGCAGCCGTCGGCGCCCACACATCTACTTCGAGTGGTCCGAGGGTGGCCCGACCCGCAACCTCCTGCGCTACCTGGCGTTCGGGCAGGGCGCCATCGCCTCGGTGACCCGGGAGATCCTGCGCCGCCACGAGCCCGACCCGGGCCGTCGACCGCACGTGCACGCCGGCTGACCTGCGGACGGGCCGCTCCACGCGGACGGTGAGGGTGGTCATAACGACTGGACGCACCACAGGTGGCTGCTGCTAGCCTCGGCGCAGGTCATGAGCGCCAGCGCGAAGCCCCGGCTCGCTGGCCGGCAACCCTCCTCCGCGGTGGGGTGCCCCGGGTGAAGACCAGGCACCGGCACGACGTCGGTGCAAGCGTGGCCTGGCACCCAGGTCAGCACAGACCCGGGAGAACCATGCGCATCCTCAGCACCACCCCACCGACCGACGTCGCGGACGCCCGCACCGGTCGACCCTCGCCCGCACTGACCCGGCGACGGCACGTGGACATGATGCGAATGTGCAGCGCCGCCTGTCGTCGCGGCACCACGCGCTAGCACTTCCCTTCCGGAACACCTTCCCACCGGTACGCCCCTCGGGCGCGCCGTCGGTGGCGTACGCCCGTGCGCGCCGAGACACCACCCTTCGGAGACACCCGTGCGATTCCTTCCTGCCCTGACCCGTGCCGCCGCCCTGGGCGCGGCCACGATCCTCGCCGCCACCGCCCTCACCGCCTGCGGCGACGACAGCTCGTCCGACGCCACCGCCAACCCGTACGGGCTGGCCCAGCCGGGTGTGCTGCGCGCCGGAACGCTCACCGACGCCCCGCCGAACGTCTACCTCGAGGACGGCAGGTTCACCGGCTTCGACAACGACCTGCTCACCGCCGTGGCCCGCAAGCTCTCCCTCAAGGTCGAGTTCGTCGGCACCGACTTCTCCGCGCTGCTCAGCCAGGTCAACAACCGCAAGTTCGACGTCGGCAGCTCCTCGATCACCATCACTGAGGCCCGCAAGAAGACTGTCGACTTCGGCAACGGCTACGACTTCGGCTACTTCGGCCTGGACGTCCCGGCCGGCTCGCCGATCACCGGCTTCGAGCAGCTCGCCGGCAAGCGGGTCGTGGTGGTGCAGGGCACCGTCCAGGACGACTACGCCACCGGCAAGCAGCTCAACCCGGTGCGGGTGCCGGACTACAACGGCGCGATCAACCAGCTCAAGGCGGGCACCGCCGACGCGTGGATCGCCCCGGCGGAGATCGGCGAGAAGTCGGCCGCCGACAGCAAGGGCAAGATCACCGTGGCGGCCAAGCAGCTCAGCCCGGCGCCGACCGCGTACGCGGTGGCCAAGGGGAACGACAAGCTGCGCGAGGCGCTGAACAGGGCCCTGGACGAGGTCATCGCCGACGGCACCTGGACCCGGTTGCAGGCGCAGTACTACCCGGGCCGGCCGATCCCGGCGGACTTCAAGCCGGGCAGCGGCGCGGTCGCGGTGGCGCCGTCGGCGTCCGCGTCGGCCGCGTCCTGAATCGGTGACGAGCGAGCGGGGCGGTAGGAGGGGCGACCGATGGATCCGTTGAGCACCCTGTGGGAGACGTTCTTCGACGCCGACGCGATGCGCGAGGCGCTGCCCGAGATGCTGACCGTCGGGCTGCCCAACACGCTGATCCTGGCGGTCTCCGCCGCCCTGCTCGGCTCGGTGCTGGGGCTGCTGCTGGCCGTCGCCGGAACCTCCCGCAGCCGCTGGTTGCGCTGGCCCGCACGGGTCTACACCGACGTGTTCCGAGGGCTGCCGGCCGCGGCGACGATCCTGTTGATCGGCGTCGGGCTGGCCCCGCTGGGCATGCAGGTGTGGGGGCCGGACCCCTACCCGCTGGGCATCCTGGCGCTGTCGCTCATCGCCGCCGCGTACATCGGGGAGATCTTCCGCTCGGGCATCCAGTCGGTGGAGGCCGCCCAGTTGGAGGGGGCCCGCGCGCTCGGCTTCCCGTGGGCCGACGCGATGCGGCTGGTGATCATCCCGCAGGGCATCCGGCGGGTGCTGCCGGCCTGGGTGAACCAGCTCATCGCCCTGATCAAGGACTCGAGCCTGGTCTACTTCCTCGGTCTGGTGGCCAGCCAGCGGGAGCTGTTCCGGATCGGGCAGGACTACGCCGCAGCCACCGGAAACGAGTCGGCGCTGCTGTTGGCGGGTCTGTTCTACCTGGCGTTGACCGTTCCGCTGACGCACGTCGTCAACTGGATCGACGGGCGGCTGCGCAACGGTCGCCCGGTCGCCGCGCCGAACGACGAGGACGACGAGGACCTGCTGACCGCCACCGAAGGGAGCCGACGATGACCACCGACACCACCACCTCGGTCAGCCTCGACGTCCGCGATGTGCACCTCGCCTTCGGACCGAACCGGGTGCTGCGCGGGGCCGACCTCTCGGTGCCGCGCGGCACCACGGCCTGCGTCATCGGCCCGTCCGGGTCGGGCAAGTCCACCCTGCTGCGCACCATCAACCGGCTGATCGAGCCGGACCGGGGTGACGTGCTGTTGGACGGGCGCAGCGTGCTCGGCGACGACCCGGACGCGCTGCGGCAGCGGGTGGGCATGGTGTTCCAGCAGTTCAACCTCTTCCCGCACATGAGCGTGCTGCGCAACGTCACGCTGGCGCTGCGCCGACTGCGCAAACTCGGCGCGGACGAGGCGGACGCCGTCGCCCGGGCCCAGTTGGAGCTGGTGGGGCTTGCCGGCAAGGCGAACTCCCGACCGGCGCAGCTCTCCGGCGGTCAGCAGCAACGGGTGGCGATCGCCCGCGCGTTGGCGCTGCGGCCCGAGGTGATGCTCTTCGACGAGGCGACCTCGGCGCTCGACCCGGAGCTGGTCAAGGGCGTCCTCGGGGTGATGGCCGACCTGGCCGCCGCCGGCATGACCATGGTGGTGGTGACCCACGAGATGGGCTTCGCCCGGCAGGTCGCCGACACCGTCGCCTTCATGGACCGGGGCGTCGTGCTGGAGCAGGGCCCACCCGAGGCGATCTTCGAGCGGGCCGAGTCTGCGCGACTGCGCCGGTTCCTCGACCAGGTGCTCTGAGCCACGCCGCTCGGACGGTCGCCGCCGGTCACTCGGTGGGACCGCGTCCCAGCAGCCGGATCTCCTCGTTGTCCAGCGCGGACTGGAGTTCCTGCAGCACCAGGTCGTCGATCTCCCGGTTGTCGCGCAGTCGGGTGACCTCCCGTCTCTTGTGGGCCAGGACGCCCAGGCGCAGTCGGCGTTCCAGCCGGCGCTCCTCGGCGGTGTTCGCGCCGCTGTCGTCGAGGTCCTCCAGGTGCCGCCGGTACTCGGCCTCCAGCCGACGCACCGAGTCGTCCTGGGCGCCCACCTCCGCGGCGACCCGGGGAAGAGCGGCCAGGCCGACCTCGGTGGCCCGCCGCCGGGCGTTGCGGGCCTCGTCGACCCGCTCCGGGTCGCCCTGGAGCCCGGCCCAGCGCACCACCAACGGCAGGGTGGTGCCCTGCAGGAGCATGATCAGGACGATCACCAGCGCGGTGACGAAGATGATCAGGTCGCGTTCGACCACCGGTCGACCGTCGACCATGACCGTCGGCACGGCCAGGGCTGCGGCGAGCGACACCGCACCGCGGAACCCGGACCAGCCCGCGACGGTCCCCACCCGCCAACTCGACGGCCCCTGGCTGGGATCCATGATGCGACGGCGCCGCAGCCGCGCCGACTGCGCGGTGAGGTAGACGAAGAGCAGGCGGGTGCCGATCACGACCAGGGTCACCACGAGCACGATCAGCAGCGCCCGCTGCGGCGACGTGCTGCTGATGCCCCGGACCGCCCGGGGTATCTGGGTGCCGAGCAGGACGAACAGTCCGCCGTTGATCAGGAACGTGCTCAGGTCCCAGAACGCGTACGCCAGCACCCGGGACCGGGCACGGATCACCCGTGGGCCGGCGTAGGCGAGCACCAGGCCGGCGACCACCACCGCCAGCACGCCGCTGGCGTGCACCGAGTCGGCGAGCAGGAAGGCGCCGAACGGTGTCAGCACGCTGAGCGCGCCCTCGCGCAGCGGGTCGTCGAGCCGCTTGCGGACCAGCACCACGGCGCCCCCCACCAGCAGACCGGCGACCACGCCGCCGACGCTGGCCCCCACGAACTCCTCGCCGATGCCCAGCACTCCCGGCCTGGCGCTCTGACTGAGCAGGCCGACGGCGACCGCGAAGACCACGAGCGCGGTGCCGTCGTTGATCAGACTCTCCGCGTGCAGGGTGGTGAGCAGCTTCCGAGGCAGCCGCTTGGCCAGGCCGGTGACGGCGGCGGCGTCGGTCGGCGCGAGGACCGCGCCGAGCACCCAGGCCGCAGCGGGGTTCACCCCGAACGCCTGCGCGGCGTAGGAGACCGTGACCATGGTGAGCACCACCAACACCACGGCGAGCAACCCGATCACCGGCAGGTTGGCCCGGATCTCCCGCAGGCTGATGGTGAGGCTCTCCCGGTACAGGATCGCCGGCAGGAAGATCAGCAGAACCAGGTCGGGTTCCAGGGTGACCTCGGACAGCGGCGGCATGAGCCCGAGCAGCACGCCCAACGCGATGAGCAGGACCGGCGGGGCGACCCGGTACCGACCGCCGAGCGTGGTGCCGACGAGGACGGTGACGCCGAGCGCCACGATCAGGACGAGCGCCTCCACGCGTACCCCCTCGGACCACGGCCGACGGTGGACACGCCGGTGGTTCCATCTGACCGCACCCGGCGTCGGGTTCCGGCGTAAACCGGCAAGTCGTTGGTGGCCCGGACGTGATCCCGCTCAGGTCGGGTCGTCGGCGCGTACGCGCGCGGTGAGCACCCGGGCGGCACGACGGTGCGCGGCGGCCTCCTCGTCGCGGCCCAGAGCGGCGGCCAGATCCGCGAGGTGCCCGGCCACCGGGCCGACGGTGACCACCCCACTGCCGGCCGCCAGCTCGGTGGCGGCCGGGCGGAGCGCGGCGGCGACGCGTTCCATGGTGGGTCGGTCGCCGACGGCGAGCGCGGCCCGGGCGGTGAGGCAGAGCCGCACCTCCCGCAGCAGGTCGTGCGGCCCGTCCGGCAGGGCTCGCAGCGCCGCCCGGGTGGCACCGTGATCGCCGGCGGCAGCGAGCAGCAGTGGGCGGACCCAGGGCTCGTGCGGGCCCCAGTCCAGCCGGGCCCAGTCCTCGTCGTCCGGCCCGGGGATCGGTCGCTCCCCGGGGGTCGGCCGGGAGTCGCCGGCCGGCACGTCACCGCTGACGGCGTCGGCAAGTCGCAGGCCGAGCAGGGCGAGCGGCAGCAACCCCTGGGCCAGGCCCGGCATGCCGTCGGCCGGTAGTCGTTCGGCGGCGGCCCGGTAGCCGGTCGCCGCCGCGTCCGACTCGCCGTCGAGTGCCAGGCGCAGTGCGGCGTACCACCGGGTGAAGACGTCGACCAACGGCAGCTCGTACCGCTCGGCGAGGCGGTCGGCGGCGTGCGCGTGCGTGTCGGCGGCGCGCCGGTCGGCCCGCGCGCAGTTGGCCTGGACCAGCACGAGGTGGCCGAGCACCTCGAAGGTCACCAGGTGGTGTCGGGCGGCCAGGTCGACGAGTTCGACGCCGATCCGGGCTCGCGCACCGGCCAGACCGACTCGGTCGAAGGTGTGCATGAAGCGGGCGTTGAGCGCGAAGGCCAGCAGCCCGGGGTCGCCGATGCCACGGGCGATCGTCTCGGCCTCGTCGGCGGCACGGCGGCCACGGTCGGTGGTGCTGCCGCGCAGCTCCAGCGCGAGGGTGCTCAGCAGCCGGCTGCGCTGCGCCGAGGGGGTCGGGCCGAGCGTGGTCAGTGCGTGTTCGGCGGCTCGGACGATGTGCCCGGAGAGCACGTCGTCGTCGTTGCGCGTCCAACTCGCCGGCACCTCGAAGCCGGCCAGCGCCTCCTGGGCGAGCAGCGGGTCGCCGGTGGACTCGGCGGCGGTGATCGCCTCGGCGCGTCGTCGCCGCGCCTCGGCCAGCCGGCCCGTCACGGCCAGCGCCCGTCCCAGGCCGAGCAGCGCGGTCACCCGCCCGTGCGGGTCGACCCCGCCGGCCCGGTCGTACGCGTCGATCGTCTGCCCCCACAGCCGGGCCGCCTCGTGCGGGTTACCGCCGCGTTCGGCCCGTTCGGCCGCCACCCGGGCGTACGTCGACGCCTCGGCGGCGGCGACCGGCCCCCCGGCGCGCAGCAGGTGGTACGCGAGGGCCGCCGGTTCGACGGGTTCCCGCTGTCGCAGCACCTGCGCGACGGCCGCGTGCCAGGCGGCGCGGCGCGGCGCGGACAGGTCGGCGTAGAGCGTGTCGCGGACCAGGATGTGGGTGAACCGCAGCCGCCCGTCGGACTCCCGCTCGGTGAGGAACCCGGCTGCCAGGGCGCGGTCCACGGCGTCCAGCGCCGCCGTCGGGTCACCTGTCAACGCGACGAGCACGTCCGGGTCGAGGTCCCGGCCGAGCACCGCCGCCTGCCGCAGCACGGTACGGGTCGGGGCGGGTAGCTGCGCCACCCGGTGCCGGATCACGTCGCGTACGCCGGGCGGCACGGCGGCGAGACCCGCCTCCCCGGCACTCGCGTAGAGCTGGGCCAGTTCGCGGACGAAGAACGGGTTGCCGCCGCTTCGCCGGTGGATCGACCTGGCGGTTTCCGGGTCCAGTTCCGCCCCGGCGATGGCGCCGGCCAGCTCACCCGTCGCCGACGCGGGCAGACCGGCCAGGTACTCCCGGGCCGGCTCCAGCCCGGCGACGCGGGCCAGGGTGGCGGTCAGCTCCGGGCTGATCTCGGTGGCCCGGTAGGTGCCGAGGATCAGCATCGGCCCGAAGGCCGGCTGCGGGCCGCTGAGCAGCGCGGTCAACAGGTCCAGGGTGTCACCGTCGGCGCGGTGCAGGTCGTCGAGGACCAGCAGCAGCGGCCCCCGGTCGGCGACCGCCGAGAGCAGCGACGCCACCGCACGGTGCCGACGGAACCGCACCTCGGCGGGGTCAGCCGAACCGTCGTCCGGGTCGGCGGCGACCACGGGGGCCGCGGGCCCGGCGAGCGCGTCGGTGATCTGGGTCCACGGCCAGGCCGGCGGGGCACCCTCGTACTCCGGGCTGCGGCCCCACGCCGTGCGCCAACCGTCGGCGGCCAGTCGCCGGGTCAGGGCCTCGGCCAGCGCCGTCTTGCCGGCGCCCGGGTCGCCGCTGAGCAGCGCAAGCGTGGGCTGGTGGCGGTGGGACGCCGTCTCGGCGGCGCGTCGCAGCCGCTCCAGCTCGGTGTCACGGCCGACGAACGGCCGCTGCCCCGACCCGGCGGGTGCGCCGGGGGCGGTCACCCCCGCGACGGGCGGGGTGAGGTGCGGGGCCTGGGCCAGGATGTCGGCCTCCACTCGGCGCAGCTCCGGCCCCGGGTCGACGCCCAGCTCGGTCACCAGCACGTGGCGGGCCTCCCGCAGCGCCGCCAGCGCGTCGCCCTGCCGGCCGGCGCGGTAGCGGGACACCGCGAGCAGCCGCCAGGCATCCTCCCGCAGCGGGTGGCCGGCCAGGAGTTCAGGTAGGTCCGCGGCGGCCTCGTCCGGCCGACCCACCGCCAGCAGCGCCTCCGCCCGGCGCTCGACGGCGAGCATCCGCAGCTCGTCCAGCCGGTTGATCTCCGCGACCGCCCAGGACTCGGTGGCGCAGTCGGCGTACGCGGGCCCGCGCCAGAGCCCGAGCGCCGCGTCGAGGGCGGCCAGGGCCGGCGCGGGGTGCCCGGCCGCCAGCAGTCGGGCCGCCTCCCCGACGGCCGCCTCGAACCGTCCGGCGTCCACCGCCTCCGGGGCGGCCTTCAGCGCGTACCCGGGCGGCTCGGTGACGAGGATCCTGGGCGGCTGCCGGGGTGGGCGCTCCGGCTCCAGGGCCCGCCGCAGGTCGGCGACGAAGGTCCGGATCGCGCCGACCGCGCCGTCCGGTGCGACCTCCCAGAGGTCGTCGACGAGACGGTCCACCGGCACCACCCGACCGTGGGCGATCAACAGCCGGCCCAGCACCAGGCGCTGCCGGTGACCCCGCAGGGGAACCGGGCCGCGCTCGGTCGCGGCGACCACCGGCCCGAGTACGCCGAAGGTCACCGCGACGGGCGCCGTCGGCTGCCTGGTCATGGCACCAATCTAGGCGGGTGGCCCGGACGGCACTGATCGGACGCTGACCGGCTGCTGATCACCGCCGGGCAGGCTCGACGAGTACGACGGCGACGGGCCACCGCCCTCGCCGGCACTGCTCACCAGGAAGGTTCCCCGTGGACCCCAGGATCAACGGATTCGACTACCGACGCGTCACCGTCGCCGACGGTGTGACGCTGACTGCCGCCGTGGGCGGTTCCGGACCGGCGATCGTGCTGTTGCACGGTTTCCCGCAGACGCACCTCATGTGGCGGCACGTCGCGGCAGACCTGGCCGCCGACCACACGGTCATCTGCCCCGACCTTCGTGGCTACGGCGACAGCGACAAGCCCCTGGACACCGACGGCACCGGGTACGCCAAGCGCACCATGGCCGCCGACATCGTGTCCCTGGCCGCCGCGCTCGGTCACCACCGGTTCGCGTTGGCCGGGCACGACCGGGGTGCCCTTGTCGCGTTCCGCGCCGGCCTCGACCATCCGGCGGCGGTCAGTCACCTGGCCCTGCTCGACGTGCTGCCCACCCTGGACATGTGGGACGTGCTGCACGGTGTCAACGCCGCGGTCGCGTTCCACCTGTACCTGATGGCGCAGCCGCCCGGCCTGCCCGAGGAGCTGATCGGCGGCAGCCCGGACGCCTTCTTCGGTCACTTCCTGGACGTCTGGACCCGTGATCCGGAGGCCGTGCCGGCGGACGTGCGGGCCGCGTACCTGCGCGCGTCCCGTGAAGCGGTGCCCTCGATCGTCGCCGACTACCGGGCGTCCGCCGGGATCGACGTGGCCCACGACGCCGCCGACCGGGCCGCCGGCAACCAGTTGCGGATGCCGGTGGCCGTGCTCCAGCAGGACTGGGGCGCGGCGCTGGGCTACGACGCGGCGGCGGTGTGGCGGGCCTGGGCCCCGGACCTGGACCACGCGACGGTCACCTGCGGACACTTCATGGCCGAGGAGGCGCCGGCCGAGGTGCTCCGGGCGGTGCGCAACCTGCTCGCCCGCTGATCGAGCGGCGACCCGGCCGCACACCCCGGTCACCCTCGGGAAGATATCCGACACTCGGTGTCACGAGAGTGGTGATACGGCCGGGTCGCCCCGTCCCATCCCGCCAATCGCCCCAAAAGCCCGCCAAGATTGCCCTGACCTGCGGAAACGCGACGTTACACAGGTGGACGCCAACCGGTCATCGGTGATACACAGGCAGATATCGGCAGCCAACGACGTCGTGTCGCTTCACCTTCTCGCCCCAACGACCGTTCAGGCACCGCACGATGGGCTCCGCCGCACGGACCGCAGCTCGACAGTCGCGACCCACCGAACGGCACCGGCCCGCCGGCCGTTGCCGGACGCCGGTCCTCGACAAGGAGTTGCCGTGGGAAACCTACGTATCCGATCCCGTCACCAACCGTACGAGATCGCTGTGCTGGCCGCGGCACCCCTCTGCGGCGTCCTGATGATGACCCTCAACGTCCGCCCGACATCCGTGCAGACGTCCATGCCGGCGCCCATCCAGGTCGCCTGGGAGCTGGGTCTGGTCGCGGTGGGCGTGGGTGGACTACTGGGCATCCTGTGGCCCGGCCGGCTCTCCACCGGGCTCGGCCTCGAACTCGCGTCGGTGCTGGTGCTCGGCACGATCACCGGCATGTACGCGGTGGCCCTGCTGGTCATGTCCGGCCGCAATTCGATAGTCGCGACGTCGTTCGTGATGGCGGTGACGGTCGGGTCGCTCTGGCGGGCCGGGCAGATCGCCATCGACCTGCGTCGCCTGGCCCGAGCCTGCGAAATTGTCCCCTACGAACCGCTCCAGGCAGGTGTCACGTGATGACCGCACCCGCGCCAGCCGCACCCCACTGGGTGCAGGTGGCGCTCAGCGTGCTCGGCATCCTCGGCGGAGGCACCGGCCTGGCCGCGATCGCCACCGTCGTGGTGCAGCGGGGCAAGTTCAAGGCCGATGCCGCCGACACGCTCACCGAGGCCGCCCTCACCCTCGTGCAACCGTTGCAGACGCGCATCAACCAGTTGGAGGGCGAGGCGCTGAGCGCCCGGTCCGAGCTGGGGGTGCTCCGCGAGCAGGTCAACCAACTGCAGTTCGTGGTGCGGGTGCTCACGCGGACGCTGGACCGGTGGCGTGCCGCGATCCGCGCCCCCGACGCCACCCTCCGCAAGGTCCGCGCGACGGTGGCGGAGTCCGACCGGATCCCCGAGATGGAGCGTTGACCGACGTCGTCTCCCCGCGTCCCGGCGAGCCTCAACCGCCGTGCCGCAGGCGTTCGGTGAGTTCGCGCACCGCCGCCCGGAAGTCGGGTTCGTTCTCACCCGGATGGTGTCCGAGGATCGGCGGCGCGGACACCTCCCCCGGCGCCGGGAGCAGGCTCCGCGGGTCCCGCAACCGCCGGTCGACCCGGCCGGCGGGATCGGCCGGGTCCGGGGGTGGATCGCCGGGTCGGTGGGCGGCGAAGATCCAGCCACCGACCCGATCGGTGTCCCGCCAGAGGTTGAGCCACCGCCAGTCGACCCGCTCTCCCACCTCGCGCAGCACCTCCTCGTTCAGGTAGGTCGGGAAGAGCCGGGCGTACAGCCGGTCCAGCGGAGACCCGTAGGTGAGCAGCGCGACCCGCCGGCGTACGCGCGGGGGCAGCCGCAGCACCGCGAGAGCGAGCAGGGCGGACCCGTGGCTGTGCCCACAGAGCAGCACCCCACGGTGTCGCTCGGTCAGGTCGGTGATCCGCTGGACCAGCTCCGGCACGGCGCGGTCGGCGTAGCTCGGGGGCGCGAACGGGTGCGCGGCCCGCGGCCAGAAGGTGCCCAGGTCCCACAGGATGCCGACGTGCCGGCGGAACCACGCGGTCCGGTAGGCGAACACACCCCCGGCCAACAGCGTGAGCAGCAACGCGGCGAGCAGGTAGGTGCTCCCGACGAGCCCCATCTCGACGGCTCGCGACGGCAGCCCGAACGCCTCTCGGGCCAACTCCTCCGGCTCCCGGCCGGTACTCCCGAGCAGGCTCGTGATCAGTCCGATCGTCGCGAGCACCGCGTAGGTGGCCGCGAGCAGCCCCAGCCACTCGGTTGACCGCGCTCGGGCGATGGTCCTCATCGTCAGCCGCAGCCGCCCCGCCGCCTCCGGCGGGGCCACCGGGAAGTCGCGACGGACGATCGCCCATGCGGCACGGCGTCGACGTCGGCGCGACAGCAGGGTCAGGCCGCCGCACACCAGGACCGCCGCGACCACGTGCAGGAAGAAGGCCAGAAGCGTCCAGCGGTACGGCAGCGGCGGCCCACCGTCGCCGGAGTAGCCGCCGAGCAACTGCCCGATCTGATAGACGAGGCCGGCGGAGAGGCCACCGGCCAGGCCCACCGCGAAGGCGGCGACGACCGCCGCGCCCAGGCCACGCCGCAGCCGGGACCGCCCGCCCGCACGACCACGGTGCCACAGCACCAGCCCGCTGAGCGCCACCAGCAGGACCATCTGAGCGAACAGGGCCCCGGCCGCGATCCCTCCGTAGCCGGGCATCCCGGTCGACGACGCCCAGCCCTGGTCGTCACGCGCGACCACGACGAGGGTCGCCACACTCGTGCCGATGGCCAGGACGCCCGTGGCGCGAGCGGTCCATTGCCCCGCTCGCGCCATCGCGGCCCGGTCGACAAGCCCGGGTGCGGCGAGCAATCCGACGCAGATCAGCAACACCGCCACGCTGAGGGCCAGCAGCAGGGTCGTCCCGGCCGTCCCACCCGAGGTGTGACGGGCCACGAGCAGCATGAGATCGAGTACGGCGAGCGCGGCCGCCACGTGGATCGCTCGCAGCCGTTGCACGAGCGGTTCCAAGGTCCACACCGCGGTGCCGTTCGGGCGGGACCGGCGCGCGCCGACGAGCAGGAGGAACACGATCGCGGCGATCGGCAGGAGCGCCAGCACGCACAGCCGCTCCCCGACGTGCCGGCCGTCGAGCCCGGCCATCGTGTCGAAGGGCCCACGGCAGCGGGCCGCACCGAGACACCGCCAGGCGAACAGGTCGAGGGCCACCCCGGCGATGGACACCACGTACAGCACGGTGAGGTTGAGCGCGAGGAGCCGGCACAGCATGGTGACCCCGGCGGCACGGCGGCGGCCGGTAGGCAGCATCCACACGGCCACGTTGCTGAACATGAACGGCAGCAGGAAGACCATGGAGAGGGTCCGGGCCACGGTGCCCGCGGGCAGGTCCCCCCAGCGGTACGCCTCGAGCGTCACCCCGTCCGGGTCGGTGCCCTCCGCCCGGTCGGTGCGGTGGAAGCCGCCACTGTCGTCGCCGGTGACCTGCCGGACCCGCGGGTTCTCGAGGATGACCGTGGGGTCGGCCCCGGACACGCCGTGCACCCGCAACTCCACCACGTCGGGTCGCCGCGGTTGGTCGTCGCGCTCCGGCTCACCCTCACGCATCGGACCGCTCTCCGCGCCGCCGCGTGTCGACCCCGTCGCGTCCGCCGACCTGTCGACCGAATCGGCGCAGGCCAGGCATCGCGTCGACCAGGACGATCAGCAGCAGCACTCCGGCGACGACGGCGCTGTTGACGAGCTGCGGCAGCTTCACTGTCGCCAGCCCGGCCACGACGATGACCGGCACCCCGACCAGACGCGCCCAGGGCCGGTTTCCGTCGACCACTGCCGCGAGGTGGATCCGGGCGGTCAGGAACAGCGCCGGGCCGATGGCACCCAGAGCCAACTGCCCCCTGTCGTTCCCTGCGGGGTCGTCGATCGTCATCTCCATGGCCACGGAGGTGGCCAGCACCCCGGCGATCATGACGAGGTGCAGGTAGCCCGCCTTGAGTGTCACCCTGCTGCCGGGCGGCCCGGCTGCCTCGATCCGCTCGGCCAGCCGCGCGCCGGCGGGCACCAGGTAGAGCCGGGCGAGGGCCACCGCGGTCACGAACGCCAGTGCGAAGGCCAGCGTGCTGTCCCGGTCCATGCCGGACTCGCTGTAGGTGACGCCGGAGATCAGGATCAGCTCACCCAGGGCGATGATGAAGATCTGCTGGTACCGCTCGGACAGGTGTCTGCCGTTGACCTGGAGTTCCGTCCACGTGCTGCGTCCGAGCCGCGGGAACGGCCAGCGCAGCCGGGCCAGGAGGTACTCCAGCACGAGGGCCAGCGCCCAGAGCACCGCACGGGCCGGGGCAACGACCGCCCCGACCACCCAGAGCACGCCGGAGATCGCGAACCAGACCGCCACCCGCAGGCTGCGCACCTGGAGCGGGTGTCCCCGCAGGGCGGGGATCAGGATCGCCGCCCGACCCAGGTGGATGGCGACGTAGGCGACGGCGAACACCGGGGCGTGCCCGTCGAACGCGGTGGGTACGGCCGCGGCCATCAGCAGGCCGCCGAACATCACCCAGAGCAGCAGGGCGACGATCAGCGGCGCACGCGGATCGAACCAGTCCGCCGACCAGGCCGTCACGAACCACACCCACCAGAGCGCCGCCAACATCAGCGCCACCTGGATGCCGCCGAGGATGCTGGGATTATCGAGCAGCGCGCGGGACAGCCGGGTCAACGCGAAGATGAACGCCAGGTCGAAGAAGAGTTCCAGGAACGACGCCCGGCCCGGGTTCTCCCGTCGGAGCAGCAGCCGTCCCGGAAACCCGCCCGCCATCGCCACCCTTCCCCGGCCCCGCAGCCGCAGCCGCAGCCGCAGCCCCAGTCGTACCACCCGGTCGAGCGGGCCCGGGCCCGTTCCGTCGAGCCCGGGCCGACGCCGTCAGCGGCCGGCGGTGACGACCGAGTGGGAGATCAGGTCCGACGCCACGTCCCAGAGCCGCGCGGCGTTGCCCGGGTCGACCGCGTACGCGGCCACACCGCTGTAGTCGGCGGGCCGCTCGGTGACGACCGGGGCCTCGGCGCAGTCCTCGAAGTAGCGACCTCCGACGCCGTCGAGCAGCGGGGACGCGGCGAGCAGCACCGAGGTGGCGGCACCCTGCTGCGGGGTCTTGTGCACCTCCTTGGGCGACTTGAGCCCGCCGGTGTGCTTCTGCAGACCGGTGGCGATCGCGCCCGGGTTCAGCGCGTTGGAGTAGATGCCCTCGCCGGACCAGCGGCGCGTCACCTCGACCGCCAGCAGCGCCTCGGCGCTCTTGGACTGCCCGTAGGCCAGCAGCGGGTCGTACGGCCGGAACGCGAAGTGCAGGTCGTCGAAGATGACCGGGGAGAAGAGGTTGCCGCTGGAGCTGACCGACACCACCCGGGCGCCGCCGGCCGCGGCGAGGGCGTCGTGCAGGCCAACGGTCAACGCGAAGTGCCCCATGAAGTTGGTGGCGAACTGCATCTCCCAGCCCTCGGCGGTGCGCTCCAGCTCGGGCAGCGCCATGATTCCCGCGTTGTTGACCAGGATGTGCAGCGGCTGGTCCCAGCCGGCGACGAACTGGCGTACCGACGCCTGGTCGGCCAGGTCCAGCGCGCGGACGGTGACCCGCTGCGCGCCGATGCTCGCGGCGATGTCGGCGGCGGCCTCTTCGCCCGCCGCGACCCGACGGACGCCGAGCACCACCTCGGCGCCGGCGGCGGCGAGCGAACGGGCGGTCTCGACGCCGATGCCCGCGGCACCGCCGGTGACGATGGCGCGCTTGCCGGTCAGGTCGACCCCGGCGATGACCTCGTCGGCGGTCGAGGCGAAACCGAAGGGGGTCGTGATGCGCTGTGTCATTGCTGTCCCGTCTCTCGATCACGCTTACCCCGACACTGTCACCTCTGCGGCGGGCGCTAGCCGGTTCCCCGTTTTTCCTGGTAGTGGCAGGACCAGGCTGGGCGTCCGGTGCCGGCTCCTACGATGGGCGGGTGAGCACGGCCGGCCCGCTCGGCGACTACCTGCGTGCCCGGCGCGAGCTGATCGGGCCGGGTGACGTCGGGTTGCCCGCGCACGGCCGCCGGCGGGTGCCCGGCCTGCGGCGCGAGGAGGCGGCCCTGCTCGCCGGCATCAGCGCCGACTACTACCTGCGGTTGGAGCAGGGGCGTGACCGGCACCCGTCGACGCAGGTGGTGGAGGCGCTGGCCCGCGCGCTGCTGCTGGACGCGGACGCCGCGGCACACCTGCACGGCCTGGCCCGACCGGCGCCGGCCCGCCGGGTGGCGCGACCGGCCGAGCGGGTGCCGGTGGGCATCCGGCAGTTGGTCGGGTCGTGGGCGGAGACGCCCGCCTTCGTGCACGGTCGGCACCTGGACGTGCTCTTCGCCAACCCCCTCGCGACGGCGCTGGCGCCGATCTTCGCCCCCGGGGTGAACCTGCTCCGCGCGGTCTTCCTGGACCCGAGCGTGCCAGCGCTCTACCCGGCCCTGACGGCCGTCGCCGCCAACGCGGTGGCCGGCCTGCGCGCCCAGGTGGGCCCCGAGGTCGACGACCCCCGCCTCGTCGAGCTGGTCGACGAGCTGACGGCCGGCAGCGACCGGTTTCGACGGTTGTGGGCCCGGCACGACGTCACCGCCCGCGCGGGCGGTGGAGTACGGATGTTCCAGCACCCACGGGTGGGCGAGCTGGCGCTGCGCTACGAGAAGCTCACCATCACCGGCACCACCCAGTCGCTCGTCGTCTACCACGCCGAGCCGGGCAGCCCGTCGGCTCGCTCGCTCGCCCGGCTGGCCCGCAGGGTCGGCGGCGCGGCGGACCGGGGCGCGGCGCGCTGACCCGGACCGCGCCCGGCTACCGGTTGGCCGCCCGCTCGGCGACCACCACCGAGATCCCGTCGAGGACGCGTTGCAGGCCGAACTCGAACGCGTACTCCGGGCCGTACGCGGCGCCGTGCCGCTCGCCCGCCGCGGTGCCGACCCGGGACGCGACCGGGTAGGCGCCGGCCGTCAGGACCGTCTCCAGTACGGGCGCGTGCGACTGCCACCACTGGCCGTCGGTCAGGCCGGTCTCGCGCTCCAGGTCGACCACCTCGGAGGCGGCCCGCGCGGCGCTCTTCACGTGCCCCAGCACGAGGGTGAGCACCGCGTCGATCTCGACGTCGGTGAGGCCGATGTCGACGATCGCCCCGAGCTCGTACTCGTACTTGGCCATCAGGTGCGGGCCGAGCACCGGCCGGGTGGTCTCGGCCCGCAGCATCCAGGGGTGCCGCTGGTAGAGCGCCAGGTTGTCGCGGGCGACCCGCTCCAACCGGGTGCGCCAGTCGCCCTCGACGGCGGGGCGCGGCATCTCGCCGTACGCGGTGTCGATCATGACGGCGACGAGTTCGGCCTTGCCCGGCACGTAGGTGTAGACCGACATCGTGCCGACCCCCAACGCCGCACCGACCCGGCGCATCGTCAGCGCGTCGAGCCCTTCGGCGTCGGCGATCTCGATCGCGGTCTGGACGATCCGGTCGACGCTGAGCGCCGGGCCGGCGCTGCGACTTGTCGGCTCCCGGGTGCGCCAGAGAAGGGCCAGGCTGCGGGCCGGGTCCGCGGTCGGCTTGCGCTCGTTCGCCATGGTGCGGCCATCCTAACAACGCGGCCGTACGCCGTACGCGGCCCGTGCCGGGCTGCCTGCCACGCGCGGTCGCGCCAGGGGGTGAGCGCGGTCGCGCCAGGGGGTGACCGCGGTCGCGCCAGGGGGTGACCGCGGTCGCGCCAGGGGGTGACCGCGGTCGCGCCAGGGGTGAGCGTCAGAGCGCCTCGCGGTCGTCCGAGAGTGTCGGGCCGGCGGCGGCGGGCACCAGGTGTCGGACCTCCGGTTCCCCGTCGGTCAGTTCCCGGGCCCGTTGCTCGGCCGCGCGGTCCTCGCCGGTCAACCGGCCACCGTGCTGGCGCAGGTGCTCGTCCCAGGACGGCACCAGATACACCTCGACGAACCGGTCCACCGTCTCGGCCGGGCGGAACAGCCCCCAGCGCATCGCGCCGGTCCGCTGCCGCGCGCCGCGCACCAGGTCCATCGCCGCCAGGAACCGTCGGGCCCGCTCCGGCCGGACGGTGTACTGCACCGTCACCAGCACCGGCCCCACCCCCGGGTCCGGCTCGTTCGCCAGGTGCAGTTGCGGCCAGTACGCCGCCGGTTCCCGGTTGACCGACCGCAGGTCCGGCAGCGGCCAGATCCGGCTCGTCAGGGTGCCGACGAGCATCAGCACCGCCGCCGCCAGGTACGCGAGGACCAGCCCGGCCATCTCGGCCACCAGGCCCCAGAGCAGCGCACCGGCCGCCTGCCCACCGGCGAAGCAGACCTGGTAGACGGCCAGCCCCCGGGCCCGTACCCAACTGGGCAGAAAGAGCTGCATCTCGGCGTTGACGTTGGCCAGCACCGTCACCCAGGCCATCCCGGCGGGCAGCAGGGCGAGCAGCACCAGCGGCACCACCCGCACGGTGCCGACCACGGTCAGCGCCACGGTGAACAGCGCCCCGGCGATCAGCAGGAGCTGGTTGGCCGACAGCCGGGTACGGATCACGGCCAGCAGCACGCCACCGGCGATGGCGCCCACGCCGAGGGCGGCCAGCAGCACCCCGTACCCACCGGAGCCCAGCCCCAGCCGCCGGTTCGCCACCAACGGCAGCAACGCCCACAGCGCGCTGGCCGGGACCACGAAGACGAGCGCCCGACGCAACAGCCGGCGGACGGTGGGCGAGTGGCGTACGTAGCGGCTGCCGGCGCGCAACGCGGCCGTGAACCGCTCGGGCACCTCGACCGCGCGCGCGTTGCCGGGTCGCCAGCGCCACAGCGCGTACGCGAAGATCCCGAAGGCGACCGCGTTGATGCCGAAGACCGGGGCGACGCCGGTACGGGCGATCAGCACGCCGGCCACCGCGGGTCCGACCGCCCTCGCCACGTTCACGCTTATCGAGCCGAGCGCGGAGGCCGAACGTAGCTGCTCCTGCGGCACCAGCTCCGGGATCACCGCCGCCCAGGCCGGCAGGGTCAGCGCCTGCCCGACCCCGAACGCGAAGGTGAGGGTGAGCAGCAGTGCCGGCGGCATCCGGCCGGTCAGGGTGAGCAGCGTCAACGCCACCGCCACCGCCACCAGGAACAGCTGCACGGCGATCAGCAGGTGCCGGCGGTCGAAGCTGTCGGCGAGCACCCCGGCGGGCAACGCCAGCAGCAGCACCGGCAGCAGACTTGCGGTCTGCACCAGTGCGACGAGGGTGGAGGCGTTGGAGTGGTTGATCAGCAGCCACTGCGCGCCGACGGTCTGCATCCAGGTGCCGATGTTCGCGGCCAGCAGGGCCAGCCACAGGTTGCGGTAGACCGCGGTCCGCAGCGGCGCCCACGCCGAGGCCGGACGGTCGGCGGGGCCGGCTGCGGCCGTCACCACCGCCCGTCCGCGCGCAGCACGCGCTCACCGGAGACGTAGAGGTCGTCGGGTTCGAGCAGCAGCAGCCGGACGACCTCGGTGGCGACCTGTTCGGGCATGGCGTACACCTCGTCCAGGCACTCGGCGCCCACCCGCTCCTGGAGCCGGGTCGGCATCGGCCCGGGGTGCAGTTGCATCACCTTGACCCGGTTGCTGTGCTGGGCTTCGGCCAGCGAGTCGACAAGGCTGTTGCCGTAGCTCTTGGTGGCCCGGTAGACGGGGATGCCGGGCCGGGGGGCCGCCAGCGCCAGTGCGCCGATGTACACGACGTTGCCGTGGCCCTGCCGGTGCAGGTGCTGAACCGACTCCCGCAGCAGGTACGTGACGCCGAGGACGTTGATCTCCACGGCCCGGCGGATGTGCTCCACGGACAGCTCGGCCAGGTCGCCGCCCGCCCACATCGAGGCGCAGGCCGCCACGCCGTCGATCGTGCCGTGGCGCTGCACCACCTCGGCGAAGGAGTCGCGGACCTGCTCGTGGGAGGAGATGTCGCAGACCGCCCCGTCGCAGCCCAGCTCGTCGGTCACGGCGGCGACCTCGGCCGGCTCGTTGCCGAACACCACGACCTGGTGCTCGTCGACGAGCAGTCGGGCCACCTCGAGCCCGAGGCCGCTGGTTCCGCCGACCACCACGAAGGTTCTGGCACCCATGTCTCTCCAGCCGCCGCGAGCGAAGGTCACGCGGCCCGTTCTTCCCGTTTCCGGAACCCGCACACCCGCTCGGCCGGTAGTGCTGGGTATACCCCGAAGAGTGGATCTGGACGGCTGGGGTGCCGGCTCGTACCCGATTAGCGTCTGCCACATGACCACGGAACACCCTTCGCACCTGGCCGAGGCGCTGCGCCGCCGCCGCTGGCCGCTCTCCGCGTGGCCCTGGCGCGCGCTTGCCTACCTGGCGACCACGGTGCCGATCGCCGGTGTGCTCGGCGTCGGGCTGCTCGTCATCGGCGCACCCCTGCTGGCCGCCGCCAACGGGCTGCTGCTGCACGACCGGCCGCCGAGCATCGCGCTGATGCTGTTCCTCGGTGTCGGCAGCCTCACCCTGCTGGCGTTGGCCCCGATCGTGAGCTTCCCGGTGGCCGCCGTCGAGCGGTGGCGGGTCCGGCTCGTCGACGACCGTCCGCTGCCGTCGTCGCCGTGGCCGGGCCTGGTCGCCCGCTACCGCGACGCCGCGACCTGGCGGGAGGTGGCGTACCTGTTCTGGCTGGGCGGGTTCACGCCTGTCGCGTACTGGGTGTTCCTGGTGCTGGTGCTGCTCGACGTCGGAATGATCTCCAGCCCCTGGCTGGCCGGGGACGCCGACCAGCCGGTGGTGATCTGGCAGCCGATCGACAGCACCGGCGAGGCCATTCCGTACGCGATCGTGGGGGTGTTGCTGATCCCGGTGCTCTGCTACGCCGCCGGTCTGCTCGCCGCGCTCCAGGGGGCCGTGGCCCGCTGGGTGCTGGCCCGGCCGGTGGACGCGGTGGCGCTGCGTGAGGTCTCCCGCTCGCGCACCCGGCTGGTCGGCGCGTACGAGGCCGAACGCCGCCGCATCGAGCGCGACCTGCACGACGGCGCGCAGCCCCGGTTGACCAGCCTCACCCTCCAGTTGGGCCTGGCCCAGTTGGACGTACCCGCGGACTCCCCCGCGTCCCGTCCCCTCGCCGTGGCACACGAACAGGCCCGGGGCCTGATGGTGATGTTGCGGCAGTTGGTGCACGGCATCCGCCCGCAGAGCCTCACCGACCTCGGCCTGGCCGGCGCCGTCCGCGAGCTTGCCGACGCCGCCACCATCCCGGTCGACGTGCACGCCGACCCGCAGGGCGAGTTGCCGGAGATCGTGGAGACCACCGCCTACTTCGTGGTCTCCGAGGCGCTTGGCAACGTCGCCCGGCACGCCCACGCGACACGTGCCGACGTACGCCTCACCCGGGCCGGCGGCGACCTCGTCGTCGAGGTCACCGACGACGGCCACGGTGGCGCCGACCCGTCCCGGGGCACCGGCCTGACCGGGCTCGCCGACCGGGTCGCCGCTGTCGACGGCCGGCTGCTGCTGTCCAGCCCGCCGGGCGGGCCTACCGTGGTCCGGGTGGAGCTGCCATGTCGTCGGTGACCCGGGTGGTGCTCGCCGAGGACGAGGTGCTGCTGCGGGAGGGTCTGGTCGCCCTGCTGACCCGCTTCGACTTCACGGTGTGCGCGGCCGTCGGCTCCGCACCCAACCTGCTGACGGCGGCCCGCGAACACCAACCGGACCTGGTGCTGACGGACATCCGGATGCCGCCGGGCCGCCGCGACGACGGGCTGCGTGCGGCGGTCGCGCTGCGCACCGAGCGACCTGACCTCCCGGTCGTGGTGCTCAGCCAGTACGTGCAGACCGGGTACGCGGCGGCGCTGCTGGACAGCGGCGACGGCCAACGGGTGGGCTACCTGCTCAAGGACCGGGTCGCCGAGGTCACCGACTTCGTCGACACGCTGCGCCGGGTCGCCGACGGCGGCACCGCGATCGACCCGGACGTGGTCCGGCAACTCCTGCACCGCCCCCGCGACCCGCTCGCCGCCCTGTCCGCCCGGGAACGCGAGGTGTTGGCGTTGCTCGCCGAAGGGCGGTCCAACGCGTCCATCGCCGGCCGGCTGCACGTCAGCGAGGCGGCGGTCGGCAAGCACGTCGGCAACATCCTGCTGAAGCTCGACCTGCCGCCGAGCGACGACACCAACCGTCGGGTGCTCGCGGTCCTCACCTATCTGCGCGCCGACCCGGTGAGCTGACGGGCCGAGATCGGGCCCGGTCGCGCCGGGCGTAGATTCACCTCAGCGGTACCGACGCCAGGTCAGGGCGCGGACCATCCAGACGGGGGCACGGCATGGCGAAGGCGCTGCGGGTTGGTCTGCTGGGGTACGGGCTGGCGGGCCGGGTGTTCCACGCGCCGCTGATCGCCGCAACCCCGGGGCTACAGCTCGACGCCATCGTGACCCGTGATCCACAGCGGCGCGAGCAGGCGGGGCAGCACTTCCCGGACGCCCGCCTGGTCGACGACGCCGACGAGCTGTGGCGTACCCCGGACGCCCTGGACCTGGTCGTGGTCGCGACGCCGAACCGGCAGCACGTGCCGATGGCGCGGGCGGCGCTCGCCGCCGGCCTGCCGGTCGTCGTCGACAAGCCCCTCTCCCCGACCGCCGCGGAAGGCCGCGAGCTGGTCGACGAGGCGACCGAGCGTGGAGTGCCGCTGACGGTCTTCCAGAACCGGCGCTGGGACGGCGACTTCCTGACCGTCCGCCGCCTGGTCGAGCAGGGCGAGCTGGGGCAGGTGCTGCGCTTCGAGTCCCGGTTCGAGCGGTTCCGTCCGACGATCAAGCCGGGCTGGCGGGAACTCGCCGGGCCGGAGGAGGCCGGTGGCGCCCTCTTCGACCTCGGCGCCCACCTCGTCGACCAGGCGGTGCAGTTGTTCGGCAGGGTCGACCGCGTCTACGCGGAGGTGGATCGTCGTCGCGCCGGCGCGGCTGTCGACGACGACGCCTTCGTGGCGCTGACCCACGCCAACGGGGTCCGCTCGCACCTGTGGATGGGCGCGGTGACCGCTCAGCTCGGGCCGCGCCTGCGGGTGCTTGGCGACCGGGCCGGCTACACAGGTTACGGGCTCGACGTGCAGGAGGCGGCGCTGCACGACGGCGGCCGACCGGGCCAGCAGGGCTGGGGCGAGGTCCCGCCGGAGCGCTACGGCCTGCTCGGTGTCGACGGTGACCTGCGGCCGGTGCCGACCGAGGCCGGCGCGTACCAGAGCTTCTACGCCCAGGTGGCGGCCGCGCTGCGCGACGGCGCACCGATGCCGGTGGACCCACGGGACTCGGTCCACACGGTCGAGTTGATCGAGTTGGCGCACCGCTCGGCGGCCGAGGGTGTGGTGCTGCCGGTCCCGACCGCCTGACCGGTCCGCACGTCCCGTCGCCCGAGTTGCCGAGGCGTACACGAAAACTGGTGGCACGCCCTCGGCGTGCTGCGCCACCAGGTCGTCCAGGCAGACAACTATCGACGGCGGAGCATCAGTCGGGGATGTCCTCGGAACGAGCCTCGTCCGGCGCTCTGGCGTCGTCGTCGGTCAGCGCGTCGTCCGACGGGGTGCCGAGGTTGGCGAGCCGACGCTCGGCCTCCCGGGCCTCCTCGTCGATCCTGGAGTCTTCCTCGTCGGGACCCTGCGACATGGGCGACCTCCATCGGGCGCGCGACCGGCAGCCCTGCGGATACCCGACCTGGGGGCAGAGACACGGAGATGTGCCGCCGTTGCTCGATCAGGTGATGAAAAAGTAGCTGGTTCCACTCCCCCGGAACCTACTTTTCCTCGCAAGATCACTTGGCCAGCCGGCCCGGCGGGAACTAACTTCGGGCGCGTGTAAGGCCGTGGCGAGCTGTGGGTGGTTACCGAGCGCCGGGCCGGTCGGCGGGCCCGCCGGGCTGGAACCCGGGGAGCGTTGCCGACCCGGCCCGGTGCCGGATCAGCGCTGCTTCAGCTCGCGCCAGGATGGGTGGGTGCCGCGCCAGGCGTCGGCGAGGATGGCCGCCGAGGCCCGGCTGGGGCACTGCTGCACCCGCTCACGGCCCGACGCCCCACCAATCTGGGCGCGAACCTCCCAACCCTGCCCGTCAGTACGGATGTACACGTCCCTGCGCCCGCGCGGGGTCGTGTCTCCGTTCCACCAGTGCTCCTCCACCTTCATTCGCCGACCGTATAGCAATTCCCGCGCAGAGGGTACGGCGCAGGTATGCCCGAACCGGGGCAAGGGTGACAATCCAGGCGCATTTCGGGCCAACCGTTGGCGGTTCGAAACCATAACGGACGGTTCTCCCGCTCCTGAGTTGCAAATCAGGAAGCCCTACTGCACCCCCACCCCCCAACCCGCTCCTGTTGATCAAGAGGTTTGCGTCAGGAATCGCGCTCCCGACGACGCAAACCTCTTGATCAACAGCGGTGGGGGGTGGGGGACCGTTAGGGGTTGGTGGTTAGGAGGTAGTCGTCGGCCTCGGGGCTCCAGCGCAGGTCCAGGACGCCGGCGGTGGCGGCGGCCTTGCAGAACTGCAGGAAGCTGCGGTAGCCGAGCTTCTTCTCGCTGAAGTCGGGGCGGGCCCGGCGCACCTGGTTCTTCAGGCCGGAGAGCGCCACCGGGTTGCCGCCACTGCCCAACTCCGCCACGACGCCGCGGAGCAGACCGAACGCCACCTCGCGGTCGCCGTGCTCGGGCAGCGAGACCTCGGGGTCGCCCTTCGCCGGGCCCTCGGCCAGCTCGATCACGTTGCGTTCCGCGAGGTGGCGCAGCAGTTCGCCGAAGGTGCGGAAGCCGTAGTCGGACTCGCTGAAGGTCGGGTCCTTGCGCAGCAGGGTGCGCTTCAGTCGGGAGGCGGTGACCTCACCGTTGGCGCTGCCCTGCAAGCCGGCCACCGACTGGGCCACGAGCACGGCCAGGGCGTCCACGTCCCGATCGGGCTCCGCCTCCTGCGGTCGACGGTCCTGCTCCTGCTCCGGCTCCGGTGGGCGCTGTTCGACGCCGGCCTGCCGGGTGGTGGGCCGGGCGCGCCGTCCACGGGCCGGCGGGATGTCCACCCCCTCCAACCTGTCGTAGTAGAGGAACTCGTCGCACGCCGGTGGGAGCAGCCCCGAGGTGGACCCCTCGACACCGACGCCGATGACCCGCTTGTTCAACTCGCGCAGTTTGTGCACCAGCGGGGTGAAGTCACTGTCACCGCTACAGATCACGAAGGTGGAGATGTAGTCGCGTTCGAACGCCAACTCGATCGCGTCGACGGCCATCTTGATGTCGGCGGCGTTCTTACGGGACGCGCCCATCCGCTGCGGGATCTCGATCAACTCGACGTGGGACCGGGTGAGCATCCGGCGGTCCTCGTCGAAGTAGGACCAGTCGGCGTACGCCCGGCGGACCACCACCCGGCCGCGTTCGGCAAGCGCGTCGGCGATGGGCCGGAAGTCGAAGGCCGCACCGCCACGGTGGTCGCGCGCACCCAACGCGAGGTTCTCGTAGTCGAGGAAGAGGGCAATCCGGTCTTCTTGATCCACGCGGATCAGCCTACGCCGGGCACGAGCTGGTGGGAGTGGACGACGCGCGGCACCTCAACTCGACGACCGTCCATTTCTTGCGGCCTGATAGTCGTTAATTTTCATTGTTCGATAGTCGTCTTGCAGTGCCATGTCTGGTGCTGCATCATGGCGATCAATGTCGGGCGTCGGGGGCGCCGGGCGGACCTCCACCACCATCCACCCAGGAGGGTCACCGATGTTTCGCAGCCTCATGCCGGCGCGGGGACGCCCCGGCCGGCACAGCGGCACCGCCGTCGCGCTCGCGGCCGGTCTCGCCGTACTTGTCGCCGCGCCCACCATGGCCGCCGCCAACCCATCCGCGGCCGCCGTCGCCCAACCGGTGGTCACCCGGGCCGCCCTCGACCCGGCGCTCGTCGCCGGACGGGGCGCGGACGTCGACTTCCTCGAACAGGAAGCGGAGAACGCCCGCACCACCGGCGAGATCATCGGGCCCGACCGCTCCGCCTACACCCTGCCCGCGGAGGCGTCCGGCCGCCGGGCGGTCCGGCTCACCCCCGGCGAGTACGTGGAGTTCGTCCTGCCCAGCGCGGCGAACGGGATCACCGTGCGGTACAGCATCCCGGACGCCCCGCAGGGTGGCGGGATCACCGCGCCGCTGAAGGTCGCGGTGAACGGCAAGCACCTGCGCACCATGACGCTGACGTCGCAGTACTCGTGGCTCTACAACCAGTACCCGTTCACCAACGACCCGCAGGCCGGGCTGCTGCACCCGGACTGGTGGATCACCGAGTGCCAGTGCGTGCCCTCGGCCACCACGCCGTACCCGAGCATCAGCACGCCGTTCCGGCCCACCCACTTCTACGACGAGCAGCGGCTGCTGCTCGGGCGTACCTACCGGGCCGGCGACCGGGTCCGGCTCACCGCGCCGCCCGGCAGCGCCGCCGCCTGGACGGTCATCGACCTGCTCGACTCCGAGCTGGTCGCGCCGCCGCACGTCCGGTTGCTCGCGGCGAACGTGCTCGCCTTCGGCGCCGACCCCACCGGCCGGCGGGACTCCGCCGACGCCCTGGACCGGGCCATCGCCTTCGCCCGACGTGCCCACCTCACGGTCTACGTTCCGCCGGGCACCTACCAGGTCAACCGGCACATCATCGTCGACGACGTCACCATCGAGGGCGCCGGCAACTGGTACACCATCATCAAGGGCCGTGAGGTCGCCCTGCCGACCCCCGCACCGGACGGCTCGGTGCACACCGGGGTCGGGTTCTACGGTCGGGGCGCCGCCGACGGCGGCAGCCGCAACGTGCACCTCTCCGGCTTCGCCATCGAGGGCGACGTGCGGGAACGCATCGACACCGACCAGGTCAACGCGATCGGTGGGGCGATGAGCGACTCCACCGTCGACGGGCTCTACCTGCACCACACCAAGGCAGGTCTGTGGTTCGACGGCCCGATGCGCAACGTCCGCGTCACCAACAACATCATCGTCGACCAGATCGCCGACGCGCTCAACTTCCACACCGGCGTGACCGACTCCCTGGTGGCGCACAACTTCGTCCGCAACACCGGCGACGACGGCCTGGCGATGTGGTCGGAGAAGACGGCAAACGCACGGAACACGTTCGACCACAACACCGTGCAGTCACCGACCCTGGCGAACGGCATCGCCATCTACGGCGGCACCGACACCACCGTCTCGCACAACCTGGTCGCCGACCCGGTACGCGAGGGCAGCGGCCTGCACGCCGGGGCCCGCTTCGGCGCGGAGCCGTTCACCGGGCACCTGCGCTTCACGAACAACACCACGGCCCGCGCCGGCACGTACGAGCTGAACTGGAACATCGGGCTGGGCGCGATCTGGGTCTTCGCCCTGGATCGCAGCATCGAGGCGCCCATCGAGGTGACCGGCGACGCGTACCTGGACAACACGTACAACGCGATCATGCTGGTCAGCGACTGGCCGGTGAAGGACCTCTACTCGATCTCCGACGCGCGGTTCCGGGACGTCCGGGTCGACGGCACCGGCACCTCGGTGCTCAGCGCCCGCGCCGCCGGGTCCGCCTCGTTCGCGAACGTGGACGCCCGCAACGTGGGCGCGGTCGGCGTCAACAACTGCGGAACGTTCCACTTCACCCCGGCCGGTTCGGAGTTCACCCTGACCGACCTCGGCGGTAACGACGGCGGCTGGCTAGCGCCGTGGCTGCTGCCCAACACCATCACCTGCGACGACCGGCCGCCCGTGTCGCCGCCCCCGCCCCCGGCCCAGTGGTGAGCGCGGTGGGCGGCCCGGGAACGTCGGGCCGCCCACCGCACACACAGGTCAGCGTGTCCTGGCGTACGCCAGCGGCACTGTCGTCGACTGACCGTCCCACCGTCCGCTCAGCGTGCCGCCGGCCGTCGCGCCGGCACCGACCCCCGGCCGGCGTACGACGATCAACTCGACCGTGTCGGTGGCGATGAGCGTGCGGTCCTCGTCGACCACCCGGCGCACCGCGCCGACGGTCGGTACGGGAGTGTCGGTGGGGCCGTCGACGACGACTGTCACCGTCGGCTCCCGCACCTCACGTCGGCCGTCGACCTCGAAGTACTCCTCGGCCTGGCCGCTGCCGGTGAGGATCGCGTGGGCGAGCGCGGCAGCGTACACCGGGTCGACGCAGCCGTCGTACACCCAGCGTCGGCCGAGCACCGAGTGCTCGGTGGTGCCGACCAGCCAGCCGTCGGCACCGTCGAGGGGCGCGGCGCGGTAGGTGAGTGGGACGTGGTGGACCGGCCCGTCGGGGGCGCCGACGAGCATCGTCTCGATGCCGACCTCGCCGGCCGGGTCGTCGAAGCGGTAGGCGCCCCGGCTGACCACCTCGACGCCTCGCGGGCCGGCGAACCACGGCCGGTCGGGCAGCCAGGCCGTCAGCAGGTCCAGTTTCGTGGGGTGCAGGGTCGCCCTGTGCAGCAGTGCCATGACGGCAGCCTAGTCAGAGGCCCGTGCAGGGCTGTCCCCCGATCGTGCAGCTCTCCGGTTCCCGGGCCTTCGGCCGGCTGTCGCGGACGTCGAAGCTGATCGTCCGGGACCCTCCGGCCGCCACGGCGGTGCCGGTGAAGGTGATCGTGCGCCCGTCCTGTCGCCAGTTCGCGCCGTCGACGTCGTCCACCGTGGTGCCTTCGGCGAGGGTGACCACCACCGCCCAGTCCGCCACCGAAGCCGCACCGGGGTTGCCGACCACGATCTCGCCGGTGTAGCCGAACAGGCGGCTGGAGTCGGTCTCGTAGCGGGCCGACATGGGCGTCGGCGGCGGGGGCGGCGGAGCCACCGACGTGGAGGTCCGCGAGGGTTTCGCCGACGGGGTCCGGCTCGGGCGGGAGGTCGCCGACGCGGTGGTCCGCGAGGGGCGTGTCGAGGGGGTCGCCGCCGGCGCGGCGGCGGTCCGGCCGGGCGTCAGGGTCGCGGACGCGGTAGCCGACGGTGCGGGCGCGGCGACCGGCTTCGGGTCGGGCGGCAACGTCACCCAGGCCGCCGTGCCTGCCACCAGCACGGCCCCGGCGACCACGGCGACGAGCGTACGACGTCGGCGGGGGTTCCGGCCGGCCCTGCCGCGTACGCCGACGAGCGGCAGCTCCGCGGTCATCCCACCGTCGGCGCGGCGCAGATCGACCTGCTGGAAGGCGAACCAGTCGAGGATGGCCGGCAGCCGCACCGTCAACGCCTGGCGGAGTTGCTGCTCGCGGGGCTTCTGCTGCTCGACCGACCACCCGCCGTGCGTGGTGACCTCCCGCACCTCCAGCCGGCAGCCCTGGGTCGTGGCTGTGACGTCGCAGGTCACCTCGCTGAGCCGACCGGCCTCGTCGCAGGCCAGCACGAGCAGGTCCGGTTCCCGCCGCTCGGTGACCTCGACCTCGACGTCGGCCTGGAAGCCGGGCAGGCCGGCGGTGCGCAGCAGCATCCGGTCCGGTACGCCCTCGACCAGCTCGACGTCGGCGAACCACCGGCCGAGCAACTCCCGATCGGTCAGGGCGCGCCAGACCCGCTCAGCCGGGTGGGACAGCTCGACCTGCGCACCGATCTCGATCACGGCGAGACTCTAACGGGTTGCCCGCCCGCCCTGTTCCGCCCGCCCGAGGCGGTGGTCGCGGTCCTGGTCAGCCCCAGCGGCGGGACCGCTCGACCACTGTGGCCAACGCGGTCCGGGCGTCGGCACTCACCTCGGCGACCACCTGCGCCGCCGGCAGGTCCCGGGCCAGCGGGTGCGCCTGACCGGCCCACAGGTTGGCCACCGAGGCGTCCCCGTCGCGCCGGGCGGCGGCGAGCAGTGGCCGGGTCAGGTGCAGCACCTGGGGGTAACCGCGGGGTGCCACGCTGTCGTGCTGGCGCAGGAAGTCGTTCGCCACGCCACGGGCCCGCCTACCGGTGAAGGACCGGGTCAGCGCGGTCGGCGCGGCACCGGCCACCGCCGCCCGGTGCATCGGCGAGCTGCCCGCCTCGGGGCAGCGCAGGAAAGCCGTGCCGAGTTGCGCGGCTTCGGCGCCGGCGGCCAGCACGGCGGCCACCGCGGGGCCGTCGACGAGGCCGCCCGCGGCCACCAGCGGCAGGTCACAGCGGGCGGCGGACAGCCGCAGCAGCGGCAGCAGGGCGTAGTCGTCGTCGTCCGGCTGGCCGCCGCGATGCCCACCGGCCTCGGTGCCCTGCACCACGACCGCGTCCACTCCCCGCTCGGCGGCGGCGGTCGCGGCGTCCGGACGGGTGACGGTTGCCCACACCTCGGTGCCCCGCTCGCGCAACGCGGTCACCACCGCCCGGTCGGGCAGCCCGAACACGAAGGACACCACCGGGACCGGGTCCGCGAGCAGCGCCGCCAACTTCTCCGGGTACGCGTCGTCGCCGCCCACCGGCTCGCCCAGGCTCACCCCGCGCTGCGCGGCCTGCGGGGCGAGCCGTTCGGCGTACGCCTGGATGGCGGCCTCGTCGACGCCGCCCGGGTCGGGGAGGAAGACGTTGACACCGAACGGCCGGTCGGTGCCCGCGCGGACCTCGGCGATGTCACCGACCAACCGGCCGGTGTCGATCATCCCGGCGGCGAGGAACCCCAGCCCACCCGCTGCGGACACGGCCTTCACCAACGCGGGCGTGGACGGGCCACCAGCCATCGGGGCGGCGACGATCGGGTGGCGCAACGTGGACAGGACGGACATGCCCCCATCCTGCCGCAGGCCGGACCCGTTCACTGGCGCGCGGTGCGCCTCCACCCCAGCACGCCGGCCAGTCCGAGCAGGAGCAGCAGTGTGCCCGCGCCGACCGCGAGCGGCCAGGTGCGCCAACCGGCGCCGCCGGTCTCCCCGGCGGCCGGACGGACCGCGGCGGACGCCACCGGGCCGACGGACTCCGTCGACGGTGCCGCGGTGACCGTGGTGGCCGTGGCCGGGTAGCGCAGGATCGTGGAACGGGTGCCGGCCGGCTGACCGGCGGACTCGGAGACGGTGAGCAACGACCGACCGTCGCGGCTGTAGGTGATCGACTCGCCCTGCGGCTCGTCCGGCAACGGGGTGACCCGCGGGGTGCCGGTGGTCAGCGCGCGAACCACGTCGCCGTCGGGCACGTCGTACTCGAAGGCGTCGGCGTAGCTGCGCAGCACCACCCGCCGCCCCTCCGGGGCGTTCGCCGCGCCGGTGATCACCCCACGCCCCAGGAAGGAGAACGGGTTGCTTGTCGTGGTCGTCGGCAGGTCCACCTGACCCAGCGCGGTCAGCGGTGTCGTCGCCTCCGCACGCAGGTCGGTGGTCGGCGCGTACAGGAAGACGGTGCCGCTGCCGCCCTTGGTGAGGATCAGCGGACGGCCGGACGCGTCGAGCAGCAACGCCTCGGCGTCGTGCGGACGGTCCGGGTAGCTCATCCGGTGCAGCACCGGCTGCTTCGCCCCCGGCGCGAGCCGCCACACGCCGACAGTCGTCCGGGTGCGGTCGTTGTCGCCGATGTCCGCGACCCAGATGGTGCCGTCCCGGCCGATGGCCAGGTCCTCGGTGTCGCGGGGGCGGGACGGGAAGGAGACGGTCCGCACCACGGCGCAGCGCTTGTCGAGGAAGAAGATCCGGCGGCGGGCCTCGTCGTCGGCCCCGTCGTTGATCACCACGTACCCGTCGTCGGTGGTGACCATCCCGGAGATCTCGCGCAGCCGGTCGTCGCGCACCTGGCAGACCGGCGTCCCCGCCGCTGCCGCGCCCGCCGTGGCAGTGCCCGGCACCAGCACCATGGCCGGCGGCAGCACGCCCGCGAGCAACGCGGTAAGCACCGCCCCCGCACGAGCACGCCGCCCCCGGGCCAACCGTCCACGTACCCGCATCGCCCACCCTCCTCGTCGCGGCCGTGACCGGCCACCCGCCCATCCTGGCCGATCCCGGCCACGGTCGGCGGTCATCGGGGGGACGCGCCGGAGTCCCTGGTCGATGTACTGTCGCTCCGCCTGATCGTCAAGCCGGAGGATGCACATGTCCGCGAGCGACACCGCGCCGGCCACCAGGTTCGCACGGCGGCTGCTGCGCCGCCTCGGCCGCCCGGCCAGCGGCCCCGCCGTCGCCTGGGTGCCGCTCGCCGCTGTCGTCTGCGGCCTCTTCACCGGCGCCCTGGCCAGCCGGGCCGCCTGGGAGACCTCCCGACCGCAACCCGACCGGGCCGAGGCCGCCACCATCCTCACCCAGGTCTTTCCCGGCCACGACCTCGGCGAGATCGACACCCCGCCGGCGCTCTTCGTCGTCTACGGGCACCCGCTGCGCCTGTCGACGGTCAAGACCCTGCTCTTCTGGGACGGCGGCGAGTACCAGGAGAGCGCCACCGGCGCCACCGCCTTCGGCGCGCCACCGGTGCCCGCCGAGCAGATCGTCACGGTGGCCCGGGAGCGCCTGACCGGTGCCGGCTGGCGGGTGTACGACCCCCAGGTGTCCGACCGGGTCAGCTGCGCGGACAAGATGTGCGCCACCCCGCAGGCGGTCACCGACACCGCGCTCACCGCCCGACGGGGCGACACCATCCTGAACGCCTCGATCTCCTCGCAGACGGCAGTCGACGCCAGCTACCTCTCGGTCGAGCTGCACCGCGCGCCGCCACCGCTGGTGATCCCCGCCGGAGTCCTCGGCACGGTGCTGGGCGCGGTGGCCGGTTGGCTGGTCTTCGGCTGGGTCAGCCGACGCACCGAGGAACGCCGCAGCCGTGGCACGGTGAACGGTCTGATGGGTGTGGCCACGGTGCTGTGGTGGCTGCCGTTGCCGCTGAGCGTCCCGTCCCTGCTGTCGCACCACCTCGGCGAACCGCACCCGGCCTGGCACCCGTACTGGGAGTGGTTGGGCCAGCCGAGCGCATCGCTGCTCTTCCTGGTCGGCGCGGTGTGTGTGCTGCTGGCGCTGGGGCTGGCCGCCGGGAGCCGCCGGAGCACGACGCCCGAGGCGACTGCCGACTGACCGGCCTCGACATCCATCGAGGGTTACCTGTCGGTCCGCCGACCGGTACGGTCCGAGATGTCCACGGTCGTGGCGGGCCCGGACGACGGCGCCCCGCGCGGCCCGGCGCCCGGCACCGCCCGGCCGACCGGCCACGAAAGGGGCGCAGGGTGCGGATCAGAGCGGGATTGTGTGTCGCGGCGCTCGTCGCGGGAGGGCTGACGATCGGCACACCAGCCGCCGCCGCACCGGCCAGCGCCAGCGTGGTGCCGATCCAGGTCACCGGTGACCCGGCGACGCGGTTCAACCTGGTGCTGCTCGGCGACGGTTACACCGAGGCCGACCTGCCCACCTTCCGCGCACACGTGGACCGGCACCTGAACACCCTGTGGACGATCGAGCCGTTCAAGTCCTACCGCAGCTACTTCAACGTGTACGCCGTGGAGATCGTCTCGCCGGAGTCCGGGGTGGACTGCGATCCCGGCCTGTCCGCGCCGCAACGGGACACCGCGCTGGGCATGGGCTTCTGGGGTGGCTGCAACCCGGCGAGCGTGCAACGCCTGCTCACGGTCGACGGCGCCGCCGCGAACGCGTACGCCGATCTGGCCGTCGGTACCAACCCGGGCAACCGGCAGCTGATCGCGCTCGCCAACAGCGGCACCTACGGTGGGGCCGGCGGCAGCAACGCCACCGCCTCCGGGGGCAACGCGCTCTCCGCGCTGATCAGCCCGCACGAGTTGGGGCACTCGCTCGGTGGCTTGCAGGACGAGTACGACTACTACGGCCGTGGCGTGCCGGGCGACACCTACAGCGGGCCGGAACCAGGTTCGGTGCACCACACCGTGCTGACCGAGGGGCAGATGCGCGACACCCGGGCCAAGTGGTGGCGGTGGCTGGGCGAGCCGAGCGAGGCGGGTGGGACGATCGGCCGCTACGAGGGCGGCCTGTACCTGCAGCGCGGGGTGTGGCGACCCAGCCGGCACTCGATGATGAAGTCGCTGGGCTTCTACTTCGACCAGATCGGCCGAGAGCGGATGACCGAACGGATCGCCGCCCGGGTGGGCATCGTGCAGGGCGGCACGGCCACCGACCAGGCGGTCGGCGCGGACCGACTGCTCTGGGTGGACACCCTGCACCCGGTGAGCCACGCGTTGGCGGTGACCTGGTCGGTGGACGGCAGGGCGGTGTCGCGCACCGCCAACGCCCGCCACCTGGACCTGCGGAAACTCCGGCTCTCCCCCGGCCGGCACACGGTGACCGCCACGGTGACCGACCCGACGGAGTTCGTCCGCGACCCGGCAATCCGCAGCTCACCCGCGCTGACCCAGACCCGCACCTGGACCGTGGACACCGCAGTGCGTACCCCGGTGGTGGATCCGCCGCTGGCGATAACCGCGTCCACCGCGACCGATCGGCCGGTCGGCGCTCGCGACACGGTGTACGTACGGACCAGCCAACCCACCGACCGCGCGCCCCGCGTGCGCTGGTCGATCGACGGCCGGCCGGTGGCCGACACCGGCACCGATCGGGACGTGGACCTGGGCTCCCTCGGGCTGTCCCGCGGCACCCACCGGCTGACCGCCCGGGTCGATGATCCGGGCACGGCCAGAGCGGTGACCCGCACCTGGGCCGTCGACGCGACCCGGCCCGCCGTGTCGTCCGCGCTCTCCGAGCCGCTGCTCACCACGACCCGGCCCGGCCGACCCACCGAGTACGTGTACAACGGCCCGTTCACCATGGGGCTGACCGGCACCGACGACGGCACCGGTCAGGTCACCTCGGAGTTCCGGCTCGACGGCGACGGCTGGCACAACTACTACGGCTGGCCCACCGACGCCCGCTCACCGTTCCTGTTCACCGCCACCGGCACCGACGTGGACGGTCTGGTCTACGGCAACCTCGGCTCGGGCGGCCTGTCCGTGTCCCCGTTCGCCGAGCGGTCACCCGGGTACGGCCGGCACAGCATCGAGTACCGCGCCATCGACGCCGTCGGCAACATCGGGCCGGCTCGCGCGTTCGTGGCCACGCTGATCCCGCCTCCACCGGCGTGCACCACGGTGGTCACCGGCCGGCACGCCGGCCCGCTGACCGTCGCCGCCGGTGTCACCTGCCTGCGCGCGGCCACCGTGACCGGCCCGGTCACCGTCGCGCCCGGTGCCGCAGTGGTCGCCCAGGGCTCCTCGATCGCCGGTAACCTGGCGGCGTCCCGCGCCGCCGCCGTCGAGTTGTTGAACACCGAGGTACGCGGTGCGGTGGCGCTGACCGGCACCACCGACCACGTCACGATCGTCGGGGCGCGAGTGACCGGGCCGCTGACGCTTACCGCTACCGCGTCGGCGCCCATCCTCGCCGGCGGCCAGGTCGGCGCGCTTGCCTGCTCGGGTGGCCCGGCTCCGGTAGACCTGGGTGCGCCCACCACGGTGCGAACGCCGACCGCCGGTCACTGCCGTCGCGCGTGACAACCACACCGCTGCTGGATCCGCGCAACCAGCGGGACGGTGCTGCTTCCGTCGCTGGGGGCAGCACTGTCCCGGAAACTGCCCAGATCGCGACCGGCGTGGGGGCCTGAGTGCGGCGGCGACGGGTAGGCAGCGGCCCGGCGGCATGTCGACACCCGCCGGGTGGGAGGCTCCGATGAGCACGTACCGGGATGAACAGGGCAGCCCGATCCCTCCTCCGGAGGCGGATGCCCTCGAGCAACGACAGGACGCGTTCGACGTCGGTCCGCCGGACCGGGTGTCGGGTGACGTGGACCCGGAGGCGGCCGAGGCCGACCTCGCCGAGCAGGGCGCCTTTCCGGCGGGCAGCCTGGAGGAGGTGACGTCGCTACCGGCCGACGCCAACCCGGCGGACGCGATCGAACAGCGCCAGGAGATCCCCGCCCGCGACGAGGGTCGTCGCACCTGACCACACCCACTCCCCCGGCCGGGCCAGCCACGTGCGGCCCGGCCGGTAACGGAGACGGCCTACTCACCCGGCGACGACCTGCCAGAGCAGGAACGCGTTGAGCGCGACCACCAGCACCGCCACCAGGGAGGCGGCGGCGGTGGTGAGCGGGTGGTTGACCAGGTTGCCCATCAGGTCCCGTCGGCGGGTGAAGGCGACCACCGGGATCAGCGCGAACGGGATGCCGAAGCTGAGGATGACCTGGGACAGCACGAGCGCCCGGGTCGGGTCGAGCCCGATGGAGAGCACCGCCAGGGCGGGCAGCAGGGTGACCAGTCGACGCAGCAGCAGCGGAATCCGCCGCCGCAGGAAGCCCTGCATGATCACCTCCCCGGCGTAGGTGCCGACGCTCGTGGAGGCGAGCCCCGAGACCAGCAGGGCGACGGCGAACCCGAGCGCGGCAGCGGTCCCGATGGTCTGGCCGAGCCCGGCGTGCACCCCCTCCAGGCTGTCCGCGCCACCGGGGCCACCGCCCCGGAAGCTGGCCGCGGCGATCAGCAGCATGGCGAGGTTGACCGCGCCGGCCGCGCTCAGGGCGAGCAGTACGTCGGTGCGCTGGCCGCGAAACAGGATCCGACGCTCGGTGTCGTCGGTGGCCGGGATGCGGTCGCGGGTGAGCGCGGAGTGCACGTAGATGACGTGCGGCATGACAGTCGCGCCGAGGATGCCGGCGGCCAGCAGCACGCTGTCCGTGCCCTGCAGGCGCGGCACCAGACCGGCCATGGCCGAGCCCGGGTCGGAACCGGAGGCGAGCAGGTTGGCGGCGAAGGCCAGCACGATCACCCCGAGCAGGACGGCGATCGCGATCTCGAAGGAGCGGTACCCGCGCGAGCGCAACGCCAGCACGGCGAACGCGGAGGCGCCGATGATGATCCCGCCGGGCAGCAGGGGGATGCCGAAGAGCAGGTACAGGGCGACCGCGCCACCGATCACCTCGGCCAGGTCGGTGGCCATGGCGACCAGCTCGGCCTGCACCCACATCACCCGGTTCACCGGCCGGGGCAGGCGCTCCCGGCACAGCTCGGGCAGGCTGCGCCCGGTGGCCAGACCCAACTTCGCGGTGAGCGTCTGCACAAGCATCGCCATCAGGTTGGCGACCACCACGACCCAGACCAGCAGGTAGCCGTAGCGGGCACCGGCGGCGGAGTTGGTGGCGAAGTTGCCGGGGTCGACATACGCGACGGCGGCGACGAAAGCCGGACCGAGCAGGATCAGCCGCCCGCGTACGCGACCCCGGGCGCGAGCGGCCTGTAGTGGAGTCGCCCTCGACGTCGTCAGTTCGTTGGTGACCATCGAATCCCTCCCCCGTCCACGCTGACCGCTGCCGGTCCGTTCCCGTCGGGCTGACCCGTCGGTGCCAACCGGTGGCCCACCGGTGCCATCAGGTAGGGCGCGGCGGACTGGACGCGCCGGCGGCCCGGGCGGAACATCCCGCGTCGGGCTTGACAGCCGGAGAGTCACCGATGAAGCTGTCTATTAGTCCTACTGTCGTAGGACAACAGGAAGGATCATCGCGAGTGATCGAGTTCGTACTGGACAGCCGGTCGAAGGTGAACACCTACATGCAGCTCGTGCAGCAGGTGAAACAGGCGCTGCGGGTCGGCCTGCTGACGCCGGGCGACCAGTTGCCGAAGGTCCGGGACGTCGCGCAGTCCCTGGCGATCAACCCGAACACGGTGCTGAAGGCGTACCGGGAGTTGGAGATCGAGGGTCTGGTCGGTGGCCGACCCGGGGTGGGCACGTTCGTCCAGCGCACCCTGGCCGGCGCGTCCCTGCCCAACCAGGCCGAGTTGCGCGACGACCTGGTCGCCTGGCTGCACCGGGCGCAAACGGCCGGCCTAACCGCCGAGGACGTCATCGCCCTGGTGGAGACGACGCTGCGCGCCACCCTCGCCGACGACGCCCCGCAGCCGGAGCGCGCGTGAGCGGAGCAGAGCGAACGGACCACCCACACCTACTCGCGCGACTGCCGAGCGGTGACGCGAATGGAACGAGAGGACAAGGAATGGACATGACTCTGGAAGCCGACCGGCTGGGCAAGAGATACGGCAGCACCTGGGCGTTGCGGGACTGCTCGCTGCACCTGCCGGCCGGTCGGATCGCCGCGTTGGTCGGGCCGAACGGCGCGGGTAAGAGCACGCTGTTGCACCTGGCCGTCGGGTTGCTCAAGCCCGACGCCGGTGAGGTGCGGGTGTTCGGCCGGTCCACGTACGGCGACACCGAGGGCCTGGCCGACATCGGCTTCGTCGCCCAGGACACCCCGCTCTACCGGGACTTCACGGCGGCCGAGTTGGTCGTCGCCGGCGGCAAGCTGAACAAGCGGTGGGACGCGGCGCTGGCCCGAACCCGGCTGGCCCAGCTCGGCATCCCGCCGGACAAGCCGGTCGGCAAGCTCTCGGGCGGTCAACGGGCCCAGGTCGCGCTGGCTCTGGCGCTGGCGAAGCAGCCGCGGCTGTTGCTGCTCGACGAACCGGTCGCCAGCCTCGACCCGCTGGCTCGACGGGAGTTCCTCCAGTCGTTGATGGGCAGCGTCGCGGAGTCGGGCACCACCGTCCTGCTCTCCTCACACCTGCTTGCCGACCTGGAGCGGGTCTGCGACTACCTGATCGTGCTCAACGCCTCCCAGGTGCAGCTCACCGGCGCGGTCGACGATCTGGTCACGGAGCACCGGCAGCTCGTCGGGCCCCGACACGACGGCGGCGACATCGGGGGCGTCGCCGCAGTGGTCCGGGCCAGCCACACCGACCGGCAGTCCACGTTGCTGGTCCGCACCGACGGGCCGGTCACCGATCCGGCCTGGACGGTCCGCGAGGTGAGCCTGGAGGACGTCGTGCTGGCCTACCTGGCCGACGGCAGCACGCAGACGAGTCACAGCGAGTGGGGGGTGGCAGCATGATCTGGCTGACCTGGCGACAACACCGCAAGCAGGCGCTCTACACCCTGCTGGCGTTCGTGGCACTCGCCGCACTGCTGGTGCCGATCGGCCTGGCGATGCGCAGCACCTTCAGCGACCTCGGGTTGACGGACTGCGCCAGCCAGCTTGCCCGTGCCGACGTGGCGCAGACGACCCGGGAGACCTGCGACGCGGGCTTCCACCGCTTCAGCAACCAGTACGGCAGCCTCAACCTGATAGCCGTACTGCTGATCACGCTGCCGGTGCTCATCGGCCTGTTCTGGGGCGCGCCGCTCGTCGCCCGCGAGGTGGAGCAGGGCACGCACCGGTTCGTCTGGACCCAGGGTGTCGGCCGCAACAGGTGGGCCCTGGTGAAGTTCGGGATGGTCGGTGGCACCGTGCTGCTCCTCTCGATCGGCTACGGGCTGGGTATGTCCTGGTGGGTGGAGCCGCTGACCCAGACCGCTCAGGAGGGTCGGCTCGGCGTGATCGTCTTCGACCTGCAGGGCATCGTCCCGATCGGTTACACCCTCTTCGCCGTGGCGCTCGGCATCTTCGCCGGCACCGTCTGGAAGCGGATGCTGCCCGCCATGGGCATCACCCTCGCCGGGTTCATCGGCGTACGGGCGGCGGTGGAGCTCCTGGCCCGGCCGCACTACCAGGCCCCCCGCACCAGGACCTTCCCGATCGAGGGGGACGGGCCACTCGCGGACGGTCGGGGCGACTGGATCCTCACCCAGGGCATCCGCAACCCGGACGGGACGATGATCGCGGAGGACACCCGGATCCAGTGCCCGTCCGGCGGAAAGGGGCCGGACGGTCGGGTCTGCGGGGCCGAATTGGGCCTCGAACCGGGCGCGTACAACTGGCAGCTCTACCAGCCGGCGGACCGGTTCTGGCTGTTCCAGAGCATCGAGACAGGAGTCTTCGTGGCCCTGGCCGTGCTCCTGCTCTACCTCGCGGTGCGTCGGGTCCGCCGGATCGCGTAGGCGGAAACGCCGGACGGCGTAGGTGACGACGGGTGTTCGTCGGGGGGCGAGGGCCTCGGCGATCACCCGTCAGGGCAGCCCCTCGACGGTCAGCGACAGCCAGGACGCCAGGTCACGCAGCTCCTCGTGCACGGCCCGGGTCACCTCCGGGGTGAAGGCGACATCCTCGTGGATGGCGTGCACGGTGAACGTGCCCCGCCGACGCTCGGCTGTCGCGTCCACCTTTCCGACGAGCCGATCGCCGTGCAGGATCGGCAGCGCGAAGTAACCCCACCGTCGACCCGCCCTGGGCTTGTACATCTCCAGCACGTACTCGTACTCGAAGAGGTCCGCGAGGCGGACCCGGTCGTGCACCAGCCGGTCGAAGGGCGACAACAACGCGGTACGCCCGCTGAAGGGTTGCCCGAGCGCGGCGGGGTCCACCCGCCACTGCCCGGCGACGCCCTCGACGACCGCCGGCTCACCGACGTCACCGACCTCGGCCGGCTCGCCCGGCACGACCACCGTCTTCTCCCGAGCGATGCCGAGCGCACTCAGCCGTCGCTCGTTGCGAAGCCGATGTGCCTGCTCCAGCTCGACGACGGGCACCCCGGCCGGGTAGACCCGCTCGGCCACGTCCCAGAGTCGCTGTCGGCCCTGCCGGCCGGCGATCGCGACCTCGCCGCGCAGGACCAGGAACTCCAGCATCTGGGTGACGTTGCGATTGTTCGTCCAACCCGACGACGGCCAGGGCACGACGCTCGTGTCCGGAATATCGCGGGAGAGCAGCGGACCGGAACGGCCGAGCAGGTCGAGCACGTCCCGTCGGAACGGGTCGTTGGCGCGCAGCCACTCGCGGTGACGCTCGTGACCCGGCGATGCCGCCATCGCCGCGAGGAAGAGCCCCAGGTCGTCCATCGGTCGCACCATCGCGTGGTGCTCGAAGAGGACCCGGTCCCGTTCGAGGGCGTCGCGCAGGTGCTCGGGCTGGTACGACGAGCCGAGCCGGCTCCAGCAGACGAGGTCGGCACTTGGTGCGACGGCAGCGGTCGGGTCGATCTGCACCAGGGTGAGCTGGCGGATCAGGGTCAACAGGTCGGTCGGACGCGGAGCGGCCAGCAGTTGAGCCCGCACGGCGATCCGCCGCGCCTGAGCCCGATCGAGTTGGTGGACGACCACGCCGCCGAGCGTAGCGGCGACCACCGACACCGACCGGGCTCGGCGAGGCGGGCCCCGCGCCCGCTCGGGTTCAGTCGGTGAGCCGCCGGTACCGGGCGACCGAGAGCGGCAGGAAGATCGCGACCAGGACGAGCGGCCAGATCACCGCCAGCCACGGGTAGTGCTGAGCCGCCCAGGAGTCGCCACCCCAACCGGGGTTGCCGAACAGTTCGCGGGTCGCGCCGACGGTCGCCGACAGCGGGTTCCACGCGGCCACCGCACCGAGCCAGGCGGGCATGGTGGACGGTGCGACGAAAGCGTTGGAGAGGAAGCCGAGCGGAAACTCCAGGGTCTGCACGGCCACGACGGCCGTCTGCCCACGGGTGACCAGACCGAGGAAGATGCCGACCCAGATCAGGGCGAAGCGCAGGAGCAGGACCAACCCCACCGCGGCCAGCGTGGCACCGACCCCACCGTGTGCCCGCCACCCGACTGCGAGACCTGTCAGCAGCAGGACCCCGAGAGTGGCCAACGCGAACAGCATGTCGGCCACTGCCCGGGCCACAAGCGGTGCCAGCGGCGAGACGGGCATCGCCCGGAGCCGGTCGGTCACCCCGCGTTCCAGGTCTTCGGCGACGGCGACAGTGGTGAGGCTGATACCGAAGACCATGGTCATCACGAACATGCCGGGCATCAGGAACTCCCGGTAGCTGCCACCGCCGGGCACCTGCAACGCACCACCGAACAGGTAGGCGAACATCAGCACGATCAGGATGTTGAAGCCGAGCGAGGCGATCAGCGGGCCAGGGTCGCGTCGCCATCGGGCCAGGCCGCGCCAGACCAGGGTGCTGCTGTCGGCCAGGAGGGCAGGCCGGCCCGGAGTCAGATCCACCGACGCCGGCATGCTCGCCGCGCTCATGCGGCCACCTCGGCGGTGGGTGCCCGGTGCCCGGTCAGGTGCAGGAACACGTCGTCCAGGGTTGGCCGCCGCAGCGCGACGTCCGCCACCTGGACGTCGACGGCGTCCAGCGCCCGCAGGACGTCGACGAGCGCACCAGCCTGGTGACCGACCCGGACGCTCACCATCCGCCGGTCCACGTCGACGGTTGGTTCGTCGTCGGCCGCCCGGCGTACCTCGGCGACGGCGGCGGCAAGGTCGCTCGGCGCCGCGACGACCAGCTCGATCCGGTCGCCGCCGAGTCGGGTCTTGAGGTCGTCCGGAGTTCCCTCGGCGATCACCCGGCCGGCCTCGACCACCGAGATCCGGTCGGCGAGCTGGTCGGCCTCATCCAGTTGCTGGGTGGTGAGCAGCACTGTGGTGCCGGCGCGTACCAACTCCCGGACCGACTCCCACACCTCGTTGCGGCCCCGCGGGTCCAGCCCGGTGGTGGGTTCGTCGAGGAAGAGGACCGCGGGGGCCAGGATCATGCCGGCCGCCAGGTCCGTCCCGGACCGGCGCAGGGTCGACAGTTGCCGCGGCAGCGACTATCCGGTCTGGCCCGCGACGCCGACGTTGAGCGGGTCTGCCAGGAGTTTGTCGAACGCCAACTCGGCGGCACCGACCAGGACGGCGTCGCGGCCGAGTTCCGCCGCGCGCAGGCGCAGGTGCTCGCGGGAGGCGGGCAGTGGCATCGTGTCCAGCCGGGCCCGCACCACGTCCGCGCCGGCGGTGAAGATGTCGCGCAGCGAGCCACCGAACACCACGGCGTCCGGGTTGACCACGTTGACCAGGTTCGCCACGCCGAAGCCCAGCCAGTCCGCCACCTGTTCGACCGCCGCGCGGGCCGTCGGGTCGCCGTCCTGCGCCAGGCGCAGCACCTCGGCCACCGCCGCGCGGTCGTTGGGGTCACGGCCCGCGTGCCGCAACAGCGCGGCCTCGGAGATCTCGGTCTCCCAGCAGCCGCGTGAACCGCAGCCGCAGGGCAGGCCGTTGGGGTTGACGACCATGTGGCCGACCTTGCCGCTGTGGCCCCGGTGGCCGATCACCAGTCGGCGGCCGACGATGATGCCGGCGCTGATGCCCAGGTCGCCGTGCAGGTAGATGACGTCGTCGATACCGACCGCGACGCCCCGGACATGCTCGGCCAGGCCGGCGATGTCGGCCAGGTCACCGGCCACGAAACCCGGGCCGGCGCCGAACTCCGCCTCCAGGGCGGCACCGAGCGTCTCGTCGACGCCGGCGATCCGGAGCCTGCCGTCCGGGTCCCGGGTGGTGTCGGCGACCGCGGCGGCACCGCCGACCAGCAGCGCGTCGCCGGCGACGGAGCGCTCCATGTCCCGAACCAGATCGGCGAGCGGCCCGACGGCCCTGCTCACCGACATGCCGCTGGGTCGGGGGATCTCCCGCAGATCGAGGATCTGACCGCCGAGACCGACCCGGGCGGCACGGAGCCGGTCCGCGTCGATGCTCAACGCGTGCGCGTAGACCCGCTCGGAGCGGGGACTGACCACGAGTGAGGGGCGGCCGGCGCGGCGGGTGGTGGCGGGTGCGTCCTCGGTGACCAGGCCGCTGGTGACCAGGTCGGCCGCGAGGGCACCGATGGTGCTTCGATTCAGGCCGAGCCGGCTGGTCAGCTCGGCCCGGGACGTCGGTCCGTGCAGGTGCACGTAGCGCAGGACAGCGCCGAGGTTCTGCCGCCGGATCTCCTCCTGGCTGGCGCCGGGAAGCGACGGCAGCGGGGATTCGGCGTTTCGGCCGACGCCGGCTGGCCTGGACCGTACTGGTGCCGCCACGGTCAGACCTCCTTCCGGGTCGGTGCCGGTTGGCGCGGGGGTGCCAAGACGACGATGGGTCCCGGAAGAAGAGACCCGGGACCCATCGGCGTTGCTACCTACCGTGCGGTGACTACTTGGTGAGCGGCGCGAGCTTCGGGTCGTTGGCGTACGCCTCAGCCGCGTTCGCCTTGGTGACGGCGACCGGCGGGAGCAGGAAGGTGTCGACGACCTTGCTGCCGTTGTTGTAGGACTTGGTGTCGTTCACCTGCGGGGCGTTACCGGCCTGGAGAGCCTTGACCATGTTGATGGTCTCCTTCACCAGGTTGCGGGTGTCCTTGTTGATCGTCATGTACTGCTCGCCCTTGACGATCGACTTGACGGACTCGACCTCGGAGTCCTGACCGGTGACGACCGGGGTCGGCTTGCCAGCGCCCTTGACCGAGGTCAGGATCGCGCGGGCCAGGGTGTCGTTCGGGGAGAGGACGCCGTCCAGCTCCTTGCTGCCGTAGGTCGAGGTCAGCAGCTGGTCCATGCGGGCCTGTGCACCCTCGGCCTTCCAACCCTGGATGGCGGTCTGCTTGACGTCCTTCTGACCCGAGGCGACGACGACGTTACCCTTGTCGATCTCCGGCTTGAGCACGTCCATCGCACCGTTGAAGAAGACACCGGCGTTGTTGTCGTCCGGCGAGCCGGAGAACAGCTCGATGTTGTACGGGCCGTTCGGCTTCTTGGCCTTCATGCCGTCCAGCAGGGCCTGGCCCTGGAGCTGGCCGACCTTGAAGTTGTCGAACGCGACGTAGTAGTCGAGGTCCGGCGTGTTGGTGATGAGGCGGTCGTACGCGATCACCTTCGCGCCGGCGGCGTGCGCCGCGGCGACCTGGGTCGACAGCTGCGCGGCGTCGGTCGCGCCGATGACGATGACCTTGGCGCCCTTGGTGGTCATGGCGGTGATCTGGGCCTGCTGGTCGGCGACCGTGGTCGACGCGCCGGCGTACTGCACGTCAGCCTGGAAACCGGCCTCCTTGAGGCCGTTGCTGAACAGGTCACCGGCGAGGACCCAGTTCTCCGAGGTCTTGGCCGGAAGGGCCACGCCGATCAGCGAGTTCGCGGCGAAGCCCTTGGCCTCGCCCTTCGAGCCCGCGTCGTCGCCGTCGCGGCCGGAGCCGCAGCCCGCGAGGGCCAGCATGGCGGCGGCGCTGACCGCGACCACCGACGTGCCAAAGAATTTACGCATGGTGAGGACTTGCCTTTCTTGAAGGTGAGACGGGTGGTGAGGAGAGTTCGGTGGCCGTCAGCCGGACACCGCTGCCTTGGCGGGCTCGCGCTCCGCGTCCGGCGGTGAGGCGGGTGGGGCGGAGTCATCGCGGCGGAACGGCCGCATCAGGCTCCCGATGACGGAGAAGCGCCCCTGGCTCTTGTTGTAGACGTCGATCGCGACCGCCAGCAGCAGGACCAGACCCTTGATGATCTGCACCCGGTCGGTGCCGACGCCCATCAGCTGCAGGCCGTTGTTGAGCACGGCCATGACCAGACCACCGACGATCGAGCCGCTGATGGTGCCGATACCGCCGGAGACGGCCGCGCCACCGATGAAGACCGCGGCGATGGCGTCCAACTCCCAGCCGTTGCCGTCTTGCGGGCCGGAGGCCGCCGAACGGGCCACGAAGATCATGCCGGCCAGCGCGGCCAGGACGGACATGTTCATCATGACGAAGAAGTTGACCCGCTTGAGCTTCACGCCGGACAGCTCGGCCGCCCGGGAGTTGCCGCCCACCGCGTAGATGTGCCGGCCACCGGCCGTGTTACGGGTGTAGAAGGAGTACGCGATCACGAGGAGCACCAGGATGATGCCGGAGATCGGGAAGCTGGTGCCGACGCGACCGCTGGCGAAGCGCAGCGCCGCGAAGGCGATCACCCCGACCATGACGGCCATCCGCAGGATCGAGATCCACATGGGCGCCGGGTCGGCGTCCATCGCCCGACGGGTCTTGCGGGCCTGGAGCTCCCGCCACACCACGGCCACCGCCGCGGCCAGGCCGAGCAGCAGCGTCGCGTTGTTGTAGCCGGTGTTCGGACCGAACTCGGGCAGGAAGCCGGAGCCGATCTCCCGGAAGCCCTCCGGCACCGGGATCGTGTTGGCGTTACCGATGAACTGGTTGCCACCACGGAACAGCAGCATGCCGGCCAGGGTCACGATGAACGCCGGTACCCCGATGTACGCCACCCAGAAGCCCTGCCAGGCGCCGATGATCGCGCCGATCGCGAGGCCGAACAGGATGGCGACGGGCCAGGGCAGCGACCACTCGGCCATCGACTTGGCCACCAGGATGCCCGCGAAGGCGGCGACCGAGCCGACCGAGAGGTCGATGTGCCCGGCCACGATCACCATGAGCATGCCGATGGCAAGGATCAGGATGTACGAGTTCTGCTGGAACAGTGCGATCAGGTTGTCCGATCGCAGCGTCAGGCCGTCCGTCAGGATCTGGAACAGGACGACGATCGCCACCAGGGTGAAGATCATGCCGAACTGACGGGCGTTGGAGGTCGTACCTCCGAACAGGTTCTTCTGAAGGTCCTTGATACGGCTCATCGGGTGGCCAACTTCTTCGTCGAGGTCATCTGCTTCATGAGGGTCTCCGGGTTCGCGTCCGCCCGGGCGATCTCGCCCGTGATGGCGCCCTCGAACACGGTGTAGATGCGGTCGCAGAGCCCGATCAGCTCAGGCAGCTCCGAGGAGATGACGACGACGCCCTTCCCCTGGTCGGCGAGCCGCTGGATGATGCCGTAGATCTCGTACTTGGCGCCCACGTCGATGCCGCGGGTCGGCTCGTCGAGGATCAGCAGGTCCGGGTCGGTGAACATCCACTTGGCCAGCACGACCTTCTGCTGGTTGCCACCGGAGAGCTTCGAGACGCCCTCGTCGACCGTGGGGGCCTTGGTCCGCAGCTCCTTGCGGTACGACTCGGCCGCCTGGTACTCCTCGACCTCGTTCAGCACGCCGTGGTGCGAGATCTTGGACAGCTTGGCGGCCACCGTCGACGTCTTGATGTCGTCGAGCAGGTTGAGGCCGATCGCCTTGCGGTCCTCGCTGACGTACGCGAGCCCGTTGTCGATGGCGTCCGCCACCGACTTCAGCACGATCTCCTTGCCGTCCTTGATGATCGTGCCCGACTCGTACACCCCGTAGGAGCGGCCGAAGACGCTCATCGCGAGTTCGGTGCGGCCCGCGCCCATCAGACCGGCGAAGCCGACGATCTCGCCGCGGCGCACCACGAAGCTCTCGTTCTTGCAGACCTGCCGCTCGGCGGAGATCGGGTGCCGGACGTTCCAGTCGCGCACCTCGAAGAAGACGTCGCCGATCTTCGGGGTGTGGTCCGGGAACCGGCTGCTCAGCTCGCGACCGACCATCCCCCGCACGATCCGGTCCTCGTCGACCCCGTCCGCCTTGACGTCGAGGGTCTCCACGGTCCGGCCGTCGCGCAGGATGGTGATCTGGTCGGCGATCGCCTCGATCTCGTTCAGCTTGTGCGAGATCATGATCGAGGTGATGCCGCGGGAGCGGAAGCCGCGCAGCAGGTCCAGCAGGTGCCGGGAGTCGGCCTCGTTCAGCGCGGCGGTCGGCTCGTCCAGGATGAGCAGCTTGACGTCCTTGGCGAACGCCTTGGCGATCTCCACCAACTGCTGCTTGCCGACGCCGATGTCCTTGACCAGGGTGTCCGGGTCTTCCTCCAGACCGACCCGGGCCATCAGGTCCAGCGCCATCCGGTTCGCGGCCTTCCAGTCGATCGAGCCCCGCTTGCGCGGTTCGTTGCCGAGGAAGATGTTCTCGGCGATCGACATTCCTGGAATGAGCGCGAGCTCCTGGTGGATGATCACGATGCCGGCGTTCTCGCTGGCCCGGATGTCGGAGAACTTGCTCTCCGACCCCTGGTAGACGATCTTGCCGTCGTAGCTGCCGTGTGGGTAGACCCCGCTGAGCACCTTCATCAGCGTGGACTTGCCCGCACCGTTCTCGCCGCAGATGGCATGGATCTCGCCGGCGCGAACCACCAGGTTGACGTCGGAGAGGGCCTTGACTCCGGGGAACTCCTTGGTGATGGAGCGCATCTCAAGGAGGATCGGCACGTCGCTCATAGCTCGTACCACCTCGCCAACGTCATCGGTTGCCTCCGGAAGGTTGAACCTTCACTTGGTTTTGTTGTTGACGGCAACGTATTGCGGCCGGAGGGTCATCCGCAAGGCGAGGACCTGTTGAAAAAGTAACAATCCGGCAATATAGACGTAGCACAGTATTCGCCCGTCACAGCCGCCTCGATGGCCCCTCCAGGCACCTTGGCCTGTCGGTGGCAACGTTGTCAAATGGAAGATTAGCCCTCGACCGGCTCCGGTCGCCGCCGAGAGCCCCGTCACCAGGCACGATCCGCCACCAGCCGGAGCGGGCGCGACGGTGGGCAGGCTCGCCACCATCGAGTGATCTTGATCCAACGCCGACGTCGGCACCTCCCCCACGAGGACACGACACCCCTCGGCCGACGGTGTGACCCACGCCTCTGCGCAGAAGTCGAATCGACGACGATCGTCTCGCCAGGCCCCCCACCAGCAGACGGACATGCACCTTAACGCCCATTAAGGGCGGATCGAGCCGTTCGGCGACCCCCCGGCCCCGGCACTGTGCACGAGTGCCGGTGCGGCACTCCCCCACGATCGCGCTCGCCCCGGCGCCTGAACGACGAGCGCCTGCCAGCCCCCCGCGCGTCAGTCAACGGCCTCTCCGCGGACCAGGGGCACTGCCTCGTCGACACGGGTCCGTCGATCAAGGAGTTGTGGTGGGCGACAAAGCGCCCGCAAGACAACAAAGCAGGCACCACAACACCTTGATCGACGGGTACGGGCGGCCCCTGCCCCGCGATCTTGCACTTTCTGCGTAGACACAAGGGGCATACCACTCCATCTCGACAATCGAAACTGCAAGACGCTTCTATGTCTGTGGTGATCGGTTCGGTCGGTTGCCGATAGGGTTCGGCGTCAATGATCATTTGGGTGACTCGTTGCCGATCCGGC